>JBATTW010000102.1:0-15957 GCA_049670805.1 Bacteroidota bacterium | reverse complement strand
CGCTTCGCCCTCTCCAACCCACTGGCCCTAACGGGAAAGCGACCCGATCATCGCCTCAAACTCTTCCTCTGCCCGAGTGACCGTCTCCTTCGGACCTGTCAGCTTGAAGAACACCACCCCTTCCGGCGCCTCCACAACAGCCCCCAGCATCCGGTAGTCCTCCTTCTTTCCCTGCGATTGCATCATCATGCCTCCGGGCGCAAGGTAGGTTCCCGTAACTTTCAGAACATCCACCTGCAGACCGGCTGCATCGATGGTGGATCGCTCCGGGGAGACCGGCTGTTCAAACTGACCTATCCAACGCTGGAAGTTCATCTCCACCGTTCCGCCCTGCCCGGTGCCAAAGAAGGAGACCGCACACTCGGCACCCTGACCTGCCTCTTCCCCTTTGGCGGGAACTCCATATGAGGCAACCCGCATCTGCCGTTCTCCCATATCAGCCCACCGCGCGGGGACAGTCCATGTCACACCTGCCGCAGATCCTTTTAGATCTCCCAGTGCCGGTGAGCCTCCGGGTCCCTCTGTCTGCGGTTGCCGATCACATCCCAGAAACAGGGCCGCCACCGCTCCCACTACGACTGCAGTCTGAACCAGCTGATTCCGCTTCATAAACAAACACCCTTTCTGCTGTGAGCATCATAAACACCCGAAGTGCCCCCAAGGGGATTTGAACCCCTGTTCCAGGCTTGAAAAGCCCGTGTCCTAGGCCTCTAGACGATGGGGGCGGTAATGGCTACGGGTCTGGCGTTCCGGTTTCTTCATAGTCCGGTCGCGGGCCCGGCGCGACTCGAACGCGCAACCTACAGCTTAGAAGGCTGTTGCTCTATCCGATTGAGCTACGGGCCCCGTACATGCATGGGCGCAGCTAAGAGCGATAAATATACCAAATAGGGCACTCTTGCGCAATCGCCCCCCGGCTCACTCCCCCCGGGGGTTCCCGCTCCGACGGGGATCACTCACACCCAGAAGAAGACCCCTCCCCGGATCGCGCCCGACGGCTTGCACGGCCCCGAAGGAGGCCCGCAGGCTTCTGTAGAGTTTGAGGTCATGACCCAGGGAGTCCAGCAAACCGCGGGTCCCAGCTGAAAAACCCGGCTCCATCTCCATCTCCCGCTGGTAGAAGGTGCTGAACATCCGGGGCGCAAAGACGGCTTCTTCCAGCGACATCCTGTAATCCAGAAGATTCACGATCACCTGTGCCACCGTCGAGAGGATCAGGTCACCACCGGGGGTCCCGAGCGCGTACTCCGGGCCATTCTCTCTCGAGAGGATTGTCGGGACAAGACTCGTGACAACGCGCTTGTGGCTCCGGAGCGCATTGGGGTGTTCCGGTGAGGGGCTGTAGTTCTGCATCTCGTTATTCAGAAAGAACCCACCTTCCTCGACGCTGTGAGAAGTTCCAAAGAGGCTGCTCAGCGTGGTCGTCAACGAAACAGCATTTCCCTCCCTGTCCATGACGCTCAGCTGGGTGGTGTGCCCCCCACCAACCTCGTCCGCATCCACACGAGCAGGATGTCGTGCATGTCCCAGGTTTACCTCCAGCAACCGGCCGAAGGCAAACGCTCCCGAGGAGACCACTTCATCCGGCACCTCCACATAATTCGGGTCGCCGTTAAGGGTTGCCTCGTCTTCAAACATGAGTTTAAAGACCTCCGCGAGGATATGGTACGAGTAGCCGTCCTGCCGACGACACTCCTCCAGGTCGAAGAACTTGAGCATCTCCAGCGCCTCCAGAAGGTGCATACCGCCGCACGGCGGCGGGGTCGTGACAACCGAATACCCCCTGTACATGCCCGAGAGTGGTTCGCGGAGGAGAGCCTTGTAGGCCCCGAGATCTTCCAACGAAATCAGTCCGCCATGGAGCTCCATGTCCGCCGCTATCATACGGGCAACCGATCCCCTGTAGAACGCCTCCGCCCCTCCCTTCTGGATCTTCTGGAGTGTTCTCCCATACTCGGGGTTTCTCAGCACCGTTCCCGGGGACGGGAGTGTGTCACCCGGAAAATATGTTTTGCGGGCATGGGGATCCTGCCGGAGTAGTGACTGGAACACAGCAAGATTCGCAACAAGCGAACTGTCCGCACGATAGCCGTGCAGGGCATACTCCACCGCCGGCTGCAGGACCGTCTTCCGATCCAATCGACCAAACTCTTCTCGCGCAAGCTCCAGACCCGCCACCGTGCCGGGGACTGACGCGCCACGGATTGTTCTTCTCCAGTCACCCACCTTCGCGTAGTCCAGGACTTCATAGGATGCACGCTCCGGAGCTGTGGCCTTGAAGTCCACTACCACGTATCGATCTTCTCCGGCATCATAGATAAGCATCACCCCTTCTCCGCCGATCCCCGAGCCGTGAGGTTCGACAACTCCCAGACAGTATGCCGCCGCCACGGCAACGTCAACGACATTTCCTCCCTTGCGATATATCTCCAGTCCGGCTTGCGCAGCAAGTGGGTGGGCGGCTATCATGATCCGCTTCCCGGTCGCAACTTTGTCCATCTGCGCACGGAGAGAAGGCGGGAGAAGTGTGAGCTGTAGGGTCGCACAGCATAGCAGCAACCGTAGAATCATACGTCAGCTCCTTTGAACTCGCTCAAGAGAGGATGTCGGGGTTGGGGACAACGCGGAAATGGCGGGCAAGTTCCTTCAGCTGCCCTTTGGAGAGTTTCTGCGTGACACCGCCGCCCGTTCTGGCTTTCAGGTGAAGCGATGCCGACTTCTCGGCTGTATCGATCAGACCAAAGGCAGCGTCCAGGTTCCTGCCGACGGCGATGACGCCGTGAAACTGCCAGACCGCAATCCGGCGTTCGACAAAAGCATTTGCAGTTGCGTCAGCCAGTTCCGACGTCCCGGGAACTGTCCACGGGATGAACTCTACTCCTTCGGGAAAGGTAACAATGCACTCGGGCATCATCTCCCAGAGAAGGCGTGTGAGCTTGCGGGTGTCAAGCGGCATAACATGCGTCAGCGCGATGAGGTCGGGTGAGTGGGTGTGGATGACAGCTCTGTCAATTCCATTGGTCACCCGCTTCCGGGTTCCGTGCACCCGGAGATGGGCAAGGAGCTCCGAGGTTGGGCCCCCTGTCGGCTGGAACCCCCAGATGATGCGATAGGCGCTCCCCGCATCATCCAGTTCCAGAATGCCGACGTTCTTCTCGGGATAGAGCTCGATGTTTCGTAGATACCGCCCTGACCCGGTCACCAGAAAATACTCGCCGGCCAGGTCGGGAACTCTCGTGGCCAGGGGCATCCATTCTCTGGGCTGTGTGCGGAGTGTCTCCATCTCAATCGCCTCACGTACCAGGCGAACGCTGATGTTCCCCGCGTTGGCTTCCGCCCAACCCTTGGACCAGATATCACGGCTTGTCTTGATGATCTCGGTCAGAAACGAAGGAATCTGTGCTGGCATGGATATATGCGCCCCCGATATTATGAGAAATTCTTGGCGACACTACTCCCGAACACGCCGGAGCCATCCCCCCTGATGAAATGAGAACTTGTTTCTCCTCCAGATTTCGTTGTCCACGGCAAATTCATCGTGCTCTCTCAGAAACTCTTTCACGGCCTCATAAGGTCCGGGCCCAAAAAAAGGATCCACCGGGTGGCCATTCACGTTTGTGTCCTCGACAACGAGATATGACCCGAGAGCGACCATCGGACTCCAGGTTTTTAGTTCCAAAAGAACGTGATCCCGGGTATGGTCGGAGTCCAGCACTACCATACCCCCACCAGTAGGCAAATCATCTTTGACACGTCTAACTATCTCTGGATCAGTTGAGCTTCCTTTAAAGAGACGAATCCTTGGATGACGAAGCGTCCTGGCCTGATCAGTCAGCACGATATCGACACCGACTACGACCGCTTCAGGAGGTGCACCGATGAGATCGAGAAGGGTCGCAAAATAGAGAATGGAGCCGCCATTGGCAACACCCGTTTGAAGAATGAACGATGGCCGGATCTGATGAACCAGCTCCTGATACAGCTGCAGATCAAATGGACATTGGAGGATAGGGTAGCCCAGAAACCTGTTCTTGGGGTGTGTATCCGGCGAGGAATACCAGAGAACGTGGAAGCTGTTTGCAACAACCCGGTCTGCGAATGTCCTCATCACCCTGTTGCCGAATACAGCCCTCATGACTCTCCAAAGGAGCTTTTTCATAGAGGACACGGAACGATGTTCGGAATGAAGGGGACCGAGCGGTAGTTATGTACGGAATGGAACTCGTCGGGGCGACTGGATTTGAACCAGCGACTTCTTGCTCCCAAAGCAAGCGCTCTAACCGGGCTGAGCTACGCCCCGAAACATGTTTTGCATCGAGCCCACGTAAATATACAAAAACAGCCACTATTATCAAAAAACCGAACCGGGGTCGCAGGGATGTGGTTCGCATCACGCCGATCAACTGCCTGATTGGGTATTATGCAAGTGAATACCAACCGTGTACCCGGATAGAACCTCAGCCTGATCCACGAAAACAGCTTAAAAACAAGGAGATACGACAATCTTGTCATGTGTCACACTCTTGAAATTCATTTTCCTCTTGATTTATTGATACTTGGTTGATATGTTGTGACGTCTTACTTTAAGAAGATAGGGACCATGCCAAAACCTGCATGGAGTTACTGTTCGAGCGTTTACCTGCCCAAGAAGCACTGCGCGGTATACCGTGATGATGGTCTGGGTGTGCAGATGCAGGTGGAGGTGAAACGGGATTGGACATTCTTTCCCCCCAAGGAGCGGCAATACTTCTTCATTGATGGCGTAAAGAGGACCTTCAAGAGCGAGGAGAAGCTGGTTCACGCCCTCGAACAGTCGCTTTTCAAAAACAGTTCACGCCTCCAGCTGAGCAACGGGGTCCTGAGATCCGTCGCCGGCCCGCGCAGGTGGAAAGCCTCGCTCACAAAAGGCTAGGCCCTGAGAAGATCCATCCGGACTCCCTTCCAACCGGGGAACAGCTCTGAGGCATCAGCCAGGCCCAGATGCCTGGCAGCAACCTCCCCAAACACCGACCTGAAATCCACCCTCACAGGAAGATCACGCCCCTCCTCCAGCTCGCTTTCCATCAGAGGCGGCAGCCCTCCATGAACGGCTCCCCCCTTTACCCCCTGGCCGAGGAGAAACAGACACGAAGCGCGTCCATGATCTGTTCCCCCTGATCCGTTCTCCCGGACCGTCCGTCCAAACTCTGTCATCGTCATCAGGAGAACTCTTTCCCGCTCGTCCTGGAGATCCGCCCAGAATGCCGAGATACCGCCGGCCAGCTCCCCCGACAACCTGGCAAATGGCCCCGTCGAGGCCCCCTGCTGCACGTGCGTATCCCATCCCCCCATCTCCGCAAAAGCAACCTCCAGCCCGACATCTGACTTTATCAGCTGGGCGATCTGCCGCAGGCTCTTTCCAAAACGCGTCTCAGGATAGTTCGCGCCGGCCGCCGGTCTGTATGACTCCCTGTTTGATCCAGACAGCAACCGGGCGGCTTCAAAACTCTCACCTCCCGCCTTTCGCAACAACGGATCGACCGTATCTTCGTAAAGTGACTGAAATCCCCGGAGAAGGAGCGATCCGCCCTTCGATCTCCTCCCCCCCGTAAAGCCGAACGACGGGAGATCTGCAATGGCCAGCGCGGGCTCTTCACCATAAAGCGATCGAGGTAGGGACGACGTCATTGCAACCGCACGAAACGGTGTTGCCTCACCAGGCAGCATCCGCGTTGCCCGGTTGAGCCAGCCCGAGCCGGTCCCCTTCCTACCCGGTGTCCCGGTCTCCATGTAGTCCTGCGCATCAAAATGAGATCGCGTTGTGTCCGGCGAACCGACGCCGTGAACGATCGCCAGATGGCCCTCACGGTACAGGGGGAGCAATGAACTCAGACCCGGGTGCATACCGTACAGGGCGTCAAGCGGGATCAAGCCTTCACCACCTGCCCTTGGTGCCGGTTCCATCATCAGGTGTGGCCGGTACTGACGCAGGAGGGGCTCTTCCAGTGGCGATACGGCCATGAGTCCATCCATAGCGCCCCGCTGAAAGATCGCTACCAGCACGCGCCGTTTCCCGCCCGCCATCCCTCCCGAACTCGCGAGAGCTGTCCGGCTGATGAAGCGGGGCACTCCCCCGACACCTGCACTAAACATGGCCAGCCCCCCAGCCTTCAGAAATGCTCTTCTGGACCACATGGTTCACACTCCTCAGTAACGTTGAAACTCCGGTGACCCGATCAGCATCCCGACCAGCTCCGCCCGGCCCCGCCATGTCTCAAGGCGGGACTCCGTCTCTTCAAAGAGAGGGGTCAACAAACCAATCGTACTCTCCAGATCCCGCCCGGGAAGAAGCATCGCCCCGCTCCGTCGCAGACTGCTCCCCGCAGAGGCGGAGAGACTGCCCCCGGGTTTCTGATACGACGGCACCTCCACACCCCGGATCCGCCCAAGGGCCAGCGAGACGGCAAACTTCATCCGCTGCACGAGGGAGCCGGCACTGATCCAAGCCTCGGCACGGTCCGGAAAGCCGGTCGGCGCCTGATAGGCATAGACCGGTTCCCCCATTGCCCGGACCCACCGGAGAAGTTCGCGGCAGTCGCGCACCTCCGCCCCCACCCCTCTCACAGCGCTCACGGCAAGCGCAAATGGAGATTTCACTTTTGACCGGCGCGTTGACTCCTTCCAGAATCCTGCAGAATGGACAATCGCACGAACAATCTCCGCAATGTCACCATCGGTCTCCAGGAAGCGTATCGCAAGACGGTCCACCAACTCCGGGGAAGGAGTCTCCGACACAAACCGCACCGCCATCTTCCGCGCAACATGACGCGCAGTAGACGGATGACGCGCAACAATCTCCAGCACACGCTCACCCTCCTCCAGACCTCCCCCCTCGGGGAAGGATTCGCCCAGTATCATCTTCTCCTCCGCATCATGAAGATCGGATCGGAAAAGGAACCCTCCCTCCCGAACGAAACCGACACGCCGGGCCCTCTTCATCCTCCCCTCCAATCGGACCCGTGCCTCCCCTCCAACCGGACCCATCGGGTAGACGAACCAACCGGTGAAGGCTCTGGCAACTTCAACCACATCCCACTGACTGTAACCGCCGTCAACCCCCATCGTGTGCAGCTCCATCAGCTCCCGGGCATAGTTTTCGTTGATGCCCCGCCGGCTCTTCAGTTCCCTCGGGAGCATCTTCTCCGCCTCACTTTGCCTGCGGCTTCGTTCCTGGAGCGCTCTGTCAATGCGGTTCCGCAACCCGGGCAGTTTCCGATAACGCTCCAGCTCGTGATCCATCGTCGTACGTGCCCCTGAAGGAGCTGTGGATTTCGCGTTGTCCAGGTAGAAGAGCATCGCCGGGTGCCTGGCCGTGGCGCCAAGCATCTCCCCGAATTTCCCCAGCACATGGGGGCGAATCGCATCCCGCTCAAATGTCAGCACATAGGGCCTTGCGCGGTTGTGCGTGACCGATACGTTGAAGTGATTGAACCAGAAGTCCGTCAGGACCTCGACCAGTTGCTTCTCTCCGTAGACAGCACGCAGGAACTTCTGGGCAGCCAACTGCTCAAGTAGTTCGGATTGCGGGCGATACCCTTGTTCCCTGGCATACGCCAGAAGGTGCATTCGTGCGGCTCTCCGGTTTCCCTCCGCACCGGGTGACGACTCCCCCTGCCGGGTACCATCGGCACGATCCCCGATACGACCGTCCCTTCGGGCCAGGAACGCAACCTGCCCCCGAGCGGGATATGTCATGGCTATCTCTTCATTTGTCATCCGGAGGGCCCTGTGCCCGGCAAGCCTCTTCCCCAGGGCACCATCCTCAGGTGAAGGCCCGAGCTGAGCCTCCACCCACTCCTCCAGCCCCACCGCCAAGACCGCTTCCACATCTCCCGGCCTGATGCCAAACGTCAGCCTGTTCAGCAAGTGGACAGCCGCCCCCCGCTCAGTCAGACCCGCTTCTCGCCACGGCAGCGAACCGAGTTGGGAAGCCTCCCCGGGCTCCGGCTCCGCCGCCCACCCCACACCCTGGTACATCACAATAACAACCAAAAGAGCCCAGAAAACCATACTTTTCCCCTCATGTAACCTGCACGAGACCGTACCTGATAGACACTCCCCCGCGGGCCGGGGTTTAATCCCGGTGTGTGACCCGGGTCTCAAACAAGACGAGGCGACCCTTGCACCGGATCGCCTCGTCCTTATCCAACCGCACTGTTCCCCCGCACACTCCAGAAAAAGCCTAATCTTTGATCGCATCCATCCGTTCACGCACCAGCGCCCGCTCCTCCTCGCTGAGACTCTCTATCCTGGCAATCGCACCGTACTCCGCCAGGGCCTCGCCGCGAAGATTGCTCTCCACCAGAGCCTCGGCAACCATGAGCCTGTTGGTAAATGACTCTGCCATCGAAGGGTAGTGACGAAACACCTCCATTGCCCTCAGGATGCAGGTCGAGTAGAAACCGTTCTTATAGAGTACACGCGCTCCATTCAGCTGGAACCTGCCGGTCTCCCGGTCGTTCTCTTTCAGCTCCTCTTCGGCCCCCGACTCCTGACCATGCACAACCGCCGCGTTGGGCATTCGCAGCTCGTCACTTTTCCACTGATAGGACGACGAACGCACCTTCTCCATCGTGAGTTTGAGCATCAGCTCTTCCTGGGTCAGCGTCCGCATGTCTGATACGTCCAGAATGACTTCGGGCGGCAGCGAGACGCTTTGCGCTCTGCCGGATCCGTTCGGAGCCAGCTCCAGAATCGTCGAACCACTCTTTCCCGTCCTCACACTGTCATTCGGCCGCAGAACATCTCCCACCGCCACCTCGCTCCAGTGCTCCGTCACGCCATGACGAACACGCACCTCACCCTGCAGCGTCTTGACGGTGATCTCTCCGCCCAGCGCCGTGGAGACCATTGCCACCACCAGCAGCATCATACTGACTTTCATGCTTCACCTCGCTCAATTGATATCCACGATGCGGACCCAGCCTTTGATCGTTCCGAGCCCGACTTCCACATCGTCAAAATACTCCTGTGCGCCACGGCTCCATGCCTCGTCAAAGCCCCGCGCGACCGCCGTCGTCTCCACCGGGATCCAGACCGTTTCGATCCCCCTCTTGTTCTTTCTCACCACGTACCGTTTCGGGTTTGGTGACACGTGCGATCCGAACTTCGGATCGATTTCCGTGTCAAAGAGGAGATATATGTGACTCTCCTCGGGACGCTCCGGCGGGACCACGTCAACAAACGCCGTGGACATCCCTATGCTGCTCAGAAGCGACACGAAGCAGACCGACAGGTCATCACAATCACCGCCCCGCAATCGCAACGTCTCCGCAGGGTACTGTACATAGTCAGAACTCTGCTTGGGATCGTTTACGTACATCAGCTTCCCCGCAAGGTCATCAAAGAGGATCCGTGCTTTCCGGAACGATTCCAGAGAACGGTCCACCTGGATAAGTGAATCCCGGTGGCCCAGTAGGACGTCCCTGCTGTAGCGGATGACATCCGGGTCATCCGGGGCGACGAAGTAGCGCAGCGTCAGCGCGTCGCCGTCCCAGGCATTCCGGCCGTGAATAAGAACACGTGTTTGATACCGGTCATCCTCCTGCTCCGCGGGGGACGCGTTGATCGTCACACTCCCCTCTTTGATCGTCAGTGTCGACACCTTCCTGATCCGCTCATTGAAGACAGCGGTGAGCGGGATGTCAACGCTCTCACCGGGCTGGATCGTGACCGGCCCCGACTCCGTTGGCTCGTCCATGTACCGGTCCACGTAGAAAGCCGCTTTTGCATGTATCGGCATTGACGAGATGTTCTTCACCCGGGTCTGGCCGATCGGGTTGTAGGCGAACACCTCATACGACGAGGGATACACAGAGCGAAACATCTCCACCGACTCGATCAGTACCAGCCGCTCCCGGATGTTGCCGAAGATGGCCTTTACCGTCAGGCTGATTCTATCGGACGTGTATGGATTCAGGTCTATGTTTGTAATCGCGGACGGATCGAATTCGCCGGTAGGGCTGCTTCCCTGTCTGTTGGTCTGATCAAAAAAGTGGAGGTATGCTACCCCCAGCTCCAGAAACTCGTACGACCATCCCAGCCCCAGTCCCATTGCGTATGCAGCCGGCGATTCATCCGCGCTGAAGTAGAGGCCCCCGCGGACCGCGATGCCATGACCGGGCGTCCATTCACCACCAAGCGCGCCTGTCCGGTCGGTCGCCGCAGACGCCGCAAGGAGAAGCGAGCGAGTCGCCCGCGTCGCAAGGCTGATCTCACCGATTGCGCTGCTGGGAAGTCTGTAGGCGGAGAAGTCCCCTGGCGCATCGGCATCACCCAGGGTGAGAAGATTCCGGCCGACGAGTCCGAGGGAGAAGACGTCACTCGGGCTCCAGAGAACCGACGCATCCACGTTCCAGCTCGTTGCGCGGGTTTCCGTCACTGATACGCTCGGGAACGTGGCGGTATCGCCGACGATGATTTCGTAGGTGGTCTCGGTCAGGGTCTCCCGTCTAAACCGTGCCCCCAGACCGACGGAGAACTTCTTGACGAACCTATGTGCCGCCCCGATCGAGAACGGCTCCGAGTACTCGATCTCCCTGTCATTGGAGGTCGGGTTGTTCGGCGGATCGATGTTGATTGTTGGAGGAACCACAAATTTCATCGTGGTGCCAGGAGAATACTGAAACGCTGCGGCTTCGTTCTCCAGGAATCTCTTCCCGAATGTGAGGCCGTGGAAGACAAAACCGTCCTGCCCGAGACTCGGTGACGCATACGTGGTGGCCGTAAAGTCCCAATCCCGTGTTCGGACCAGACCGGCCGGGTTGACCGAGAAGCCCCGGCTGTCCCGAACAGCTGCACCGTACGCCGCCAGTCCGATCTGCCGCGCGGTGATGAGCGACTGCGCGGAGGGATCCGGGCGAGCGGTCATGAGAATGAGTCCGAGCATGAGAATCCACCTTCGAAGCATATTCAGCGCAACTCGACGTAACTGTTGTAGACCGATGCTGCCTGTACCATCACCTTTCCCGTGAACTGCTCAAGCTCGACGGTGTCGACCCGGTTCGCGAGAACAAACGTGAACACGTAGTACGGATGCTGCCGCGGTAACTCGCGGAGGAGTTTCCCGGGGATCAACGCCCGCCCCGAATTCGCCCTGGATCGGAACTCCAGCAGCGGACGTGTCCGTTTTGTCAAGGGATCGAACGAGCTGATGACAACCGAAAACTGCCCACGCGCCCCCGTCCACCGAAGCACGAGATCCTTCTCCCGCGATATCACCGAACCGCCGGCGGGAGAGTGCACCACCAGATGGTCAGGCGATCGAATGGCCTGGGAGATGTTCCCCATCTCCGGTGTCAACGCCGACCAGACATACGGCTGGTCAGGCCGGTACAGGCCGGTGAGATCCTGTAGATACTCAAAGCCACCGAACACCACTGAATCGGGCTGCCCTTGTCGCTTGACCCGCACGATGTGAGGCAGCTTGACCATCGGGACCCCGTTGACTCTCACCGTACCCAGGTCCATCCCGCGAAATCCAACCGTCCGACCCATAAACCGTATTGCCGAATCCGCGGCATACACCCTGGAGTACGAAAACGACCCCCGGACGTCCCCTGCATCATGCATGACGTGGTTCAACAGGAAAAAGGCCCTGAACTGGAGCTGATCTGCGGGTAGGACAGCGCTGGAATCAACCGAGGTGAGAACAACGTTGGTGTCAGGCACGACAACCGACCGGACCTCCAGATCAGTTTCATACTCGTCCTGTGTCAGCTCTACATCAGACGGTTGCTGGCAGCCCCCGAGAGTCAGGAGCAGCAGAGCCGCCCCCAGATGCCTGATCATCGTCGAACCTTCCATTGCTCTTTACCCATGTTCTTGAAAACCGGCCAGAATATCAACTTCAGAAATACAGAAGGGCCCCACACCGAAGTGATGGAGCCCCCCCGATCCCGCCAGAATCCTTAGAGAACCCTGTACGGCACGCCCCAGATGCTGGCAGCATACGGAGCGACATCGTCAAAGAGCGTTTCCTCTGTCATACCCACAAGGGCCATGTTGAAGAACCCCCGGTGAAAGTGACAGAAGACGGGTCTGCTCTGCGAGATTTCGTACGTCCGCGTGTAGAGACCACCGTTCAGCTCTTCCGAAACCATCTCCAGCCTGAGCCGGCGTTTGTGGCCGAAGCCAAAGCCATATCGCAGCACAACAACGTCCGGGTCAGCACCGGCACTCTCCACCTTTACCTGCAGCTTCATCGGCTCGCCGGCGTTGAACTCAGGAACGTCCCCGCTCGATCTATCCAGCTGCGGCGCACCGCTCTCCCCGTTCTGGAACATCCTCACCCAGCGATACCGCAGGAAGTAGGTCTCCGGATCGGTGATGACAATGGTCTCACCGTTCGGGAGAGTGACCGTGAGCTCGGTAATGTTGATGTTGCTCGTCGGGACCGTTCCGCCCTCGACGAGAGAGCTGGCGACCGGCAGCCAGTTCAGCCAGTACCGCCTGGTCTCCCGGGCAATCCGCTTAAAGATGATATTACGTACGAACTTGTCCGTAAACGGCTTTTCGTATGTTGCCGTATCACCGTCGGCGTTGATCCCCTGGATCTTCAGAATGCCGGTTACTTCTTTTTCGACGTGAGCAACCGCAATCGTGTCGCCCGTTTCGAAATCCACTTCGACGGTCTTCCTTATGCCGGTGACAAAACGCCCGAAGCGAAGCGGCGTGATGTCCGCTCCGATCTTCCCGAAGGTGCCATAATCAAGCGGCTCCACGGACTGATCGTCAAGCGTCTCCTCGTCATTGACAACGAAATCATCGTTCGCGGCAAAATAGCGTATCGCTTCCTCTTCATTGGAGACTCCCACCGGTGCAGTCTGCTCCGGCTCTGTCGCGCTCTGGTCACATCCCGTTACAAGCGGCAGTGCCACAAGCAGAGCCCCCCACACGACGAACAGTGCCTTCTTCATGACTCCCTCCTACCAAGTGTGTTGTTGAATTGGGTTTCACACCGCATCACTGCCCCCGGTAGATACAACCCTCATGCCAGCCTCATCCAACTGGAGCGCACATCTCCTAAAACGTTTCACAGCTGCAACTTACTTTCCGACCGGAGATGCGCCACACCCCCTGTCACTGCGGGAATCCGGTCATGAAGTGCGGGGATGGGTCAATTCACGCGTACGTGACCCGGATTCACCTGTCTCCCGGAATCGGCAACACCGTGGCATCTCTCTGGACCAATCTCTATATTGGATTCTGGTGGCAGGCCATGGAACAGACAAACGGCAGACCCTCATGATCAGAATTCTCATCGCGATCTTCGCCGCTCTCCTGCTGACATCCTCCGGCTCTGCGGAAAATAAATTCACCGCAAACATCGCAGGGGGAGCCGCGATCCCAATAGACGAATTCAGCGACTTCTTCAACAACGGGTACGGGGGCCAGGCAACCTTTGGCTACCAGATCAACCCCGGTATCCAGTTGACACTGACGGGGGGACTCAACGCCTGGACCGTGAACAATGACCATCTCAATAGCCTGCTGGAGCAACAGGGTATCCGGGCGACGATAAACCTCGACGCCCCCTTCAGCGTCTACCCCGTCGTAGTCGGAGTGAAGTACCTTCCCCTCACCAAGGGTATCCGGCCGTTCTTCACGCTTTTTGCCGGACTCCACATCCTCCACCTGCAAACATCCGGGACGGTTACCGTCCAGAATATTGTCTTCCCCCTGGAATCACGTTCCAAAACCTGGTCCGAATTCGGCTTCGGTATCGAGTTCGGCCTTACCGTACCACTCGGCAAGCGCCTTTCCCTGGAGGCCATGGGGAAGTACAACGCTGTCGACCAGACTGAGGTCGAGCTTCTCCAGGAAGATGACCCCGGAACAGGGCTCATCACTATGAACGCGGTCCGCTACTTCAACGTCTTTGCGGGCCTGAGCTATGCCTTCTAGAGAGGGCGCAAGCCGTCTCTTCAGAGTTCACCACCTGCCGCACTGCCTGATCCTCCCTCTCGTGACCCTGGCGTTGCACGGGTGCACCACCCGTCACCAGGATCTCCGTTCCCAGATGTTGTCACACAATCGGAGGACCAGGCTGTTGAGCAAGAAGGATGATCTACAGGAGGCGGGAGAGTGATCTACGGAGGGGAGGTTTCGCCTGAACCAGAACTTTGCCTTCAGGAGGGACGGGCTCTTCTTCTACTTCAACTCCTACGATAGCCTCTCGGGCATCCTCACGTTTCCGCGGAATTGATGCCCCTTCTCACTCGTACCGCAGCGCGTCGATCACATCCGACATTGCCGCCTTCCACGCCGGGTAGAGCCCAAAGAACACCCCGACGAGCGTGGCAAAGAGGAAACTCAGCACAATCGCGTCACCAGAAATGACAAGCATCCATTGACCGTACGTCGTAATCAGATACGACGCCAAAACCCCACCGACGATACCGATACACCCTCCAATAACACTCACCACAACGGATTCGATCAGAAACTGCCACATGATATCTCTTCGTCTTGCCCCGACCGCCTTCCGGATGCCAATCTCGTGTGTCCGTTCCGTCACCGAAATGAGCATGACGTTCATGATGCCGATTCCCCCCACCACCAATGACACGGCGGCAACGCCTGCCAGGAGAAGGGCAAACGTTTCCTGGGTTTCTTGAAACGTGGAGATGATATCCGCCTGATTGCGGATGGTAAAATCGTTCTCCTGATCTTCACGAAGTCTGTGCTGCCGCCGAAGGATACGTTCAATCTCCACAATCGCAACATCCAAGTCTTCCCCTTGAGCCACTTTGACGCTCATCTGGGACAGGTAGTCTATTCCGAAGAGACGTCGCTGTGCCGTAGACAGGGGGACGATGATCTGATCATCGGGATTGCCATAACCACTCTGGCCCTTTGTTTCGAGAATGCCTATCACCGTGAACGTCTGGCCGGAGATCCGAATCCTTTTTCCCAGCGGGTCACTCTCCCCCAGAAGATTCTCCACCACGACCGGCCCGAGCACACACACCTTTGCGACGCCACGGTCTTCGGCATGCGTGAAGTACCGGCCTGACGCAACGGGAACATTCCTCCCGTGTTCGTACTCCGGGACCGTCCCGACAATACGCGTCCCCCAGTTCTTGTTCTCATACTTCACCTGAGTCGAGCGGGAGACTTCCGGGATCACCGCATCCAGAATACTGGATTTTTCACGGATTGCCTCGGCATCTTCCCTCTTCAGCTTCACACTGGATCCCGACTGACGAACAAACATTCCTCCCCCCCTCGCCACACCCGGCGAAACAAACAAGAGGTTCGAACCCAGTGCTTCGATTCTCTCGACCACGGCCTGCTGTGCCCCCTCCCCGATGGCAATCATCGTGATGACCGCCGACACACCAATGATGACGCCGAGCATCGTCAGCAGGGCCCGGAACTTGTTTGCAAGAAGAGCAGCCATGGCAGTCATAAAGCTCTCGAGAAGGTTCACCTTCGCCTCCCTCCCCCGATGCCACCCATTCCTGACACCCTGCCTCGAAGCCGCTCGTTGAATTGTTCAGCCGAGATCAACGCGCGGGACACGGTGGCAATCAGAAGTTCATCACCCTCCTCGATCCCATCAATCACCTCCGCGTAGTCGAAGTTGCTCGCGCCGATGAAGATCAGGCGAGGGACGAAACCGTCACCCTCCCGCACCATGACCACCCGCCGCTTCGATCGCCATCGTGTCTCCACCTGCCTTTCCCGCTCCGCGGGGTCACCGGAGCCCGGCCCGCCCCCCCTTTCGCCCCCCTGCCTCATTTGCATGATGCGATCCCGCTCCTCGGGAGGAAGATCCTGAAGTCGCTGCTGAAACCGCTGGCGGAACTGTTCTTGAGCCTCCTGCCTCTCTTCGGGCGACATTGAGGCAAACCTCTCCCGCATACCATCCATTTCCTGGAGCGAACGCCTCCGCCCGACCCGGCCCGAATCCCC
>JBATTW010000101.1:0-10007 GCA_049670805.1 Bacteroidota bacterium | reverse complement strand
GCTCATTCCATGGAAGCAGATAGCCACTAAAACCGAAACCGAGTGCAATGAAAAACATCAGCATGCCCGTCAGCCAGGTAATCTCACGGGGTTTGCGATACGCCTTCGTGAAAAACACGCTGAACATGTGAATCATAGCTGCCAGGATGAACAGGTTCGCCGACCAACTGTGGATCGATCGGATCAGCCAGCCGAATTCCACTTTCGCTACGATGAACTGAATGCTCTCAAATGCGAGATCTTCGCTCCCCTTGTAGTAGAGAAGCAGGAGGATGCCGGTAACAACCTGGATAATGTAGAGAAAGAGTGAAACGCCGCCGAAGTAGTACCATATGGAATGACTATGGACAGGTACGTACTTCTTACCCAGAAACTCTACGAGATCCTCGAGATGCACTCGATCATCGACCCAACTGTAAAGCTTTCTCCAGGTTGGTTTCATGTACTCTTCGAAACGAATATTTCGTCTTCCTTTGTGACGACTTTGTATTCATCCAAAGGTCGGGGCGGGGGACCCGCTATGTTGCGCCCGGTGAGATCGTACTTCCCGTTGTGACATGCACACCAGATGACACCCATATCCTTCCGGTACTGGACCGTGCAATCAAGATGCGTACAGGTTCCGTCAAAGGCACGCAGTTCTCCGTTGTCGAGACGAACCAGAATCACCGGTTTGTTGCCAAAACGGACAATCGCCCCGGAGTCCCTCTCAATCTCGCTGAGCCTTCCCACCATGACATTGCTCACCTCTACGTCACCCTGTTTCGGAGGTATCAGAAAGGCGAAAACCGGGTAGAGCACGGACCCAATCCATGCGACCAAGCTACCACCAAGGACGTACTTCAGAAAGCCCCGCTTGGTGTATTGACCTGAAGTTGCTGATTGTTTATCCATACTGACCTGCTGGAGCTCTCCACGATTGCCCGGGCGACCTGCCGGATGGAATCAGTCGGCGATTTCTCCGGCAACGTTTCTTTGGAGCGGGGGCCACGCCGGGAAGATTTTCAATAGGATAGCAAGAAAAATCAGCGGCAATATAAGGAGCCCCAGCGCCATAAGCAATCCTTCGAGCCCTCCGATTTCCATCTTATAGGTCGTGAGACCAGAAAAACTCTTCGAAAACATTTGTCCGCCGATGACCACGTTCCATCGTGTGGCAAAAATGCCCAGTTGAATCAAGATCACTGTGACGAAGTAGAGCAGTTTCCTCAACTCTTCATTGATCCTCAGCAACCGCATGCCAATCATGATGGCCAGTGGCACCACCATTCCGAGCAGAACCTGAAGGATCACAAGGCTGATGAAGAGCCTGTTCATGACCATTTCAGATAATATGTGTATAGATTCTTCACTCTCATAAAGACGATGGATGAAATCAAGAAGCTCGAGGGAAAAGTCTACGATGACAGCATAGAAGAGATACGATGACATCGTATCGAGGCATTTCATGTCGATCTTGTTACCCCTCAAGGGGGTTATGATCATATAGAGAATGATCACCAGAGCAATTCCGGAGACGATCGCCGAGAAGAGGAAGGCGATAGGCATCAGGACGCTGCTCCACCATGGGTTTGCCTTGATAGAACCAAAGATGAATCCCACATACCCGTGGAGGAGAAACGCAGACGGGATACCGATTATGGTAATGCCCCTGACCACCTTCCTGTCAAACTCAACAGCCTTCTCGCTCACGTCCTTCGAGAAGAGAGAAACAACCCTGTGAATCCATTTCAAGGGTGGTTTCCCTTCCTGTGACCAGACGATGAGATCCTTGCGATACGTAAACCAGACTTCAAGGAGGAGAACAACCATCAAGTACCATGCATACACAAAACCAAACATTGCCATGGCGGAGCTAAGGTTGGGGTTCAGGAAGATCTCATATGAGCGCTCGGGATGCCCCAGATGGAGAAGAAGCGGTAGAGGCGCAACGAGGAGAAACGCGAGCGCCGTAAGGAGAGAGAGCCTGTAGACGCCCTGAAGTTCCTTGACATTGAAGACCTTTACCAGCGACGCGAGGATAAACGCCCCTGCGACAAGCCCGGTGAGATAAGGATAGACCACCACCAGTATGGACCAGTGAATTTCCATCTCGTTGGGGTAAATATACCCTTGCACCAGTCTGAGAAGGTCATACAGTCTTTCCAATGCCGGTCCATTCATCGCACTTCTCCATCAAGATCCGAATACACAACCTTCGGTTCAGTATTGAGATGCGGCTTGAGCACATGGAGCTTATTCATACGCTTGAAACGCAACAGGGGACTTGCTTTACGCCGGACATCGCCAAAAATCCGTGCTTGCGTCGGGCAGACTTCAACACACGCTGGAAGGAGTCCTCTTGTGACCCTGTGATAGCAGAACGTGCATTTGTCTGCCGTCTCCTTTACCGGATGAAGATATCGGGCACCGTATGGACAAGCCTGAATACAATAGCCACATCCGATGCATCGCTTTTCATCCACGAGAATCACACCGTCCTCAGTGGTAAACGTCGCCCCGACCGGGCACACCTGCACACACGGGGGGTTATCACATTGGTTGCAGAGTTTTGGCACGAAGAAGCTTCTCAATGTCTCCTTCTCTGTGCCAACGTCCACCGAACCCCGAAGCGCTCTGTCAATGTTCTGGACGACAACAGCATCATCTCGTGTTATGACATATCGCTCTACCCATGTACGGAAGAAGAATGGCTCCCGGGGAACATCGTTTTCGTCCTTGCATGCCTCAACACATCTGCCACAGCCGATGCACTTGTTGATTTGAATACCCATGCCGTAGTAATGCTCCGGAGGACGATCATCCTTTGCTTTTGCAGGTGAGCGTTTGAGAACCAGGCCGAGAATTCCTCCAGGGAGTACTACGGCGAAGAACTTTTTGACAAACCCTCGTCTCTCCATACCTATTCAACCTCCGGCATATGTGGATAATGACATTGCCAGCAGAGATACTTCTCTCCATGCACAAGAAGATCGATCTTTGGCGTGCTCTCAACGCTGGAGTCTTCACCGTGGCATTTCCCGCAGAATGCCCGGTCGACAGGTATCGTCGATGCAACCAACCGTGGCGTTTCCCTGTGCGCATCAGGCACCTCATGACAAGTGGTGCAATCGAGCAAAACATGAGGAGAAAGCGCCTTTGTTCGTGCGATCTCGGCGTGGCACGCCTCGCATTCGTGAGGAAGAGTCGGTGGCCTCGGGTCATGCGGGCTGTGGCATCCGACGCACGGCTTCAGAGGGTTGTGAGCGGCAGGATTTATCTGAGGAAAACCGGTTGGACGAGACGGATCGTAGGTATGGCAACGAGCGCAATGCTCGCGCAGCCTCGGCATTCTCGGGTTTTTCTCCATCGGATCCTCTGCATGCTCACTCGCAGGTCCATGGCAGGTTTCACACGAAAGGTTCCTGTGATAGCCCTCCTTCACTACAGTGTACTCATCATGGCAGTCCGCACAGACGTCAGATCCCGCGTGGCGGATCGGTCTTGCCGATTCTCTCTCAATCGTCGCTTTGTTATACAATGCATCTTCTGTCAGAGTCGGGGGGAGAAGGAGACTCAGGAGAAGCATGCCTCCCGCAAGCAGAAGAAAGACGACGAAGAGCCGTTTGATTTGCTCTGGCATTTTCGGAAGAAGAGTCTTCATCTGTTTCCCCGCGTATTCACACCGACATCAAGCTGCAATGGACGCCGATTACAGGAGCAACTACTGGCTATTGTGGCAATCGCTACAGTTCATTTGCTTCCAAATTTCACCGATGTCCTCCGGGTGAACATACTCCACACCACCGAGTGATACTCGTTCGGTTCCCTGTTCGGAATCCTGCGCAAGGATCGTGTGACACACATTGCAGTCTCTTGAGAGGACCTTCCCGTCATCACTGACATGCGCTCCGTCGTGGCACCGAAAGCATCCGGGATAGTAGAGATGACCGATGTTATCGATGAACCTCCTCCAGTCCACCTTCATCTCCGGGAAGTAGTTTCTGGAGAAAATCTTCTGCACCTCTTCTATCGCCCGGTCTACCGCCTCCCTCCGACCATCGATGACCTCCGGATACTCAGACCCGTAGAATTCCTCGATCGCTTCTTGTATGGCCTGCAACCCTTCATCCTTTGTACCGTATTCCTGCTCGAGTACCTCGACAGCAATACTCTTCACACTGGGGAGTCCCGGATCGATCCATCCCGACGATAATGCATGATTGACAGACCGGCCCGGCGGCCGATAAATGTGCGTGGGCCGGTTGTGGCAATCAATGCAATCCATGCGGTGCACCCGCACGTTTGCCAGCTCTTCTTCCGATGTCTCGATCTCCGTATTCCTGTAGACCGTCTCCGCGCCGTCAGGAGTCTTCGCTTTCACCCATGGAATCACCTGCCGCTGCGTGTCCAGCGCGGCGTAGGTGACCTCATGTGCGATATTCATATGCCAGTGAATGCCTGACGTAGGACCGACCTCGATGTCCCCTCCACCGATCTTCATAAGGAGGTTCAGTGTCCATTTGGTGTTTTCCTCATCGGAGAGGTAATACGTGTTGACATGCAGTTTTTCACTGAAGAAATGCATCGGCCAGTGACACTCCTCGCAGGTTTCCTGGGCCGGACGAAGGTTCTCAATAGGGGTCGGAATAGGCCGTGGGTAAACGTCGAACAGCGTCGCATACACCTGGTAGGCCCCCGAGAGTTTTGACCGGACAAACCAGGTTGTTCCTGATCCGATGTGACATTGCACACACCCGACCTTGGCATGTGGAGAATACTTATACGCCACGAATTCCGGATTCATAACCTCATGACAGACTTCACCGCAAAACTCATCAGAATCCGTGTACTCGTAGGCCTTGAAGCTTCCGAAGCCGGAAAACCCCAGGAGGAGAAGCACTCCGCCGACAAGAACCGTGACCGCCGTACGGTGTTTCGAATTGTTGAAATCCACGATCGGGAGAGCCAAGCCATGTGGCTTCCCTAACCTGGTCCTCCGATGCTCCCGAATCATTCCAGCAATGCCGACGATGATTCCGATGATCAGGAAAACGGGAAGGATCACAAACGCAACGATCCCCATGTACGGTTTCTGTTCTTCGGCAAAGAACTCAATAACGGTCAAGAACACAATGAGCCCAAAGCTCACCGCCGAGATTGAAAACCCTACGAGTGAGGCGATGTTGTAAAACGAGCTGGGGATAAGCCTCCGCATAGTCTCCCTCTTATATCATGCTATCATCGATAGGCAAAAAGCATCGCGTAAATAATCCAGACCACCATGCTTAGTCCAATTCCCAGGGCAGTCCACGCAAAGAACCGGACCCCCTTCATGACAATGGGGGGGTAGGGATCAACGAGATGGTGCGTGAGCTCTCCCTTTCTCACAAGGTCCTCGTACTCAGCGGGCTTGTCGAGAATAAACTCCTCCAACGGCATCCTGCCGGTAAACACCACAGTGTCCATTGGGAATTTCTCGGGACGGAGGTGGGTGTTGAAAAAGTGGATAGTAAAGATGAAGCCGACGGCAAGAAGAGCTTCGTCACTGTGAACAATGGTGGCAACGTTGATGACCCAGCCGGGGAGAAAGAGTGTCAAAAACTCCGGGAACCAGAGGGCCAGGCCGGTGGACCCGATCACGGTAATTCCCCAGAACACGGCAAAGTAATCGAACTTCTCCCAGTAGGTCCACCTCCCGTATTTTGGCCTCGGTCCTCTGCCCAGAAACCACTTGAATGACCCCGCGATTTCTTTAAGGTCTTTTACCGTCCAGATCATTGTGTTCGGACCGAGAATCATTCCCTTCCAGGATCCGAATTCTCGTCGCTTCAGTCTGAAAAGATCGATGACGTGCGCGACAAACAGTCCGAACATTACCACGGCCGCAAGCCTGTGAATGTACCCGGCGGATTCAAACCCGCCCAACAGGTGGGAGAGAGTCGCCGCCCACCCGGTGTACGCAAACTTGAGGGTCATCCCGGTAAAGGCAAGACCGATGAAGCTGACAATCATCATTATATGCAGGATCCGATTAAAGCGCGAGAAGCGTACAATGTGCTTCCCTCCATGTTCAGCGGCGATTTCCACTGCGGCACGTACCTCCTCGGATGCGATGACGGAATTACTCATCGTTCTTCTCCTTGAGCGCTTGGCCCCGGCCATCCTTTGCTTCGGCAGTCCGCTGTTCAGATTGTTCCGACTGCTCATTCTTGGCGGCAGGTGTTTTCCCTTCCATCGCATCTATTGCCTTTTTCCGCTCCCGGCGCAGCGTCAGAGCTCGTGGTAGCCAGAGAAGCGTATGAATACCACTGACCACAAACGTCACCATGAGCAGACTCGCCATCCCCCAGAAGGTGTAGAAGAGGAGCGGATACTTGTCCGGATCGTGATGTGTTGCGTGCGTCAGATACCCGGCGAATCGCCTGTTTGCACCCTGATGGCACTTCTGACAGGTCTTGACGACATTGTCCCTGCTCAGGTGCGAGCGTGGATCGGACACGGGCAGAATATCATGAGCGCCGTGGCAATCATAACACTTTGCGGTTTTGGTGTATCCGAGTTGCGAGACTTTTCCATGATAGGTATCAAAGTAGGTTTTCGCAATCTCCTCATGACATCGGCCGCATTGCGACATGATCGCCAGCATGAAACCATCCTCGTCCGCGCGACGAATCGTGTGGGCGCTGTGGCAGTCAACACAGACCGGCGGATCCCTGTCGGATTCCAGAGCCTTGACAAAATGGATGCTGGTCTGAAACTGCTCCTGGATCCCATGATGGCAGTTGCCGCAGGTCCCGGCAATGTTGGAGCGATGCACACTGGAGGTGGTATCAATCTTGGGTAGTACGCTGTGTGCGGTGTGGCAGTTCGTACACATCGCCGTTACGGTCAGACCGCTCTTCATCAGCCCCTTCCCGTGAATACTCTCCACATAGTGCTGGACGACGTCATGCTGGCTCCCCACATACCGAACGGCCGCCTTCTCTCCCTTCCGATGGCACCTTGCGCAGAGCACCGGCACGTTTGTGGGAAAGGTGGGAGACTGTGACTTCGCCTTGCCCAGTACACCGTGCGTGCCGTGGCACTCTTTGCAGCTCGGGGCATTGGGATCACTCTGAGACAGCAGGACCCCGTGGATACTCCTACTGTAGTCCCTTCCCATCTCCGCATGACACGAGGAGCAATCCACCTTCTCTGTCAGCGTGGAGCAGGGGCGCTTGCGGGATGCATTGACACCGCTGTGACACTGACTGCACGTCGTCTTCGCGTGGTCGGATCCCTGCAATTCTTCCGCGTCCACACTCAATGATCGACCGTCCTCACTCGCAACGATATCGGGCTGTGTATGGCATTCCAGGCACTCGCTGTCAGCAACTCCCTGTGAGTAGAAGACTCTTCGAATCGTGTGCGGCGGGTGACAATCAACACACGCAGGTAATACGTCAGCCTCCGTCTCCCAGAGTTCACCACGGATCACCTGCTGGTGAACAGACTCGATCTGCACATGACACTGCGTGCACGTGGCAGCGATATTCCCCCGGGCGATCGACGACCGGTTATCTGTGTGCGGAAGAATGAAATGTGCCGTGTGGCACGAGGCGCAGTTGGCAGAAACGATCAGACCTGCCCGGAGCAGACCCTCCCCGTGCATACTCTCCGTGTAGTTGCCAATAATGTTGGACTGATGGATATCCCTCTGCCGCTGAACGGGAGCTCCCTCACTGTGACAGCTGCCACATGTAAACGGAATGTTGAGAGGATAGACGGGTGAAGCCGGATCATCCGCGCGAATCACATAGTGCGAACCATGACATTCATTACAGTCGGGAGCGAGCGGGTCGCCACGGGCCAGCGCCCGGCCGTGCAACGACTCCACATGTTGTTCCTGCTCGACGTCGTGACACATTCCACACTCCACCGGTGCCAGAGGCGTGTCATGCGGCATCTCCTCTCCGGCAATGTCCATATGACAGGAAACGCACTCCAGGTCTCCATGCACAGAAGCGGCAAATCTCGTCTCGTTGACATAGAGCGAAATCGTCCTTCTGCCTCGTTCTCCCTGCAGGGTAATGTCGCTATGACACAGGAAGCACTCGTCGTTCTCCTGGGCCAAGGAACCGCTCGGGAGGGTAAAAAGCAGCACAGAGAACCATCCAACAAGCCAGGCACTCTTCGGGCCTGCTCCGCCATCGACAGCGGATGAGACTGGTCTTTGTCTCATTTCGAGTCAGCTCCTTCAACTGCCTTGAAAGTCTCTAATTCCTCTTCACGCTCTTCTTGCTTAATTCTCTCGAGCTCGAGAGGATGCTCCTCCGCCATCTCTTCCTCGGTTAGCGTCCCCTTCCAGAAAGCCAGGTTGATGGGATAGATTTCCGGATTGAAGAGGATGAAGTAGAAGTGCCAGATCAGAATCGAGAGCGTCGCGAGCCAGGCCTCATAGTAGTGAACGGTTCTGGCGATATCCCAACCCAGTTTTGTGAGCAAACCGAGAAACGTATTGTCAAACCAGAGAATGAAGCCCGTCGCACCCATGATCAGACTCCCCCACATAAGCGCCCAGTACTCTGCTTTCTCCGCGTAGCTGAATCGACCAGGTTTCGGTCTTTCTTTCGAAAGACCCAGATTGTACTTGATGGTTCCGATGGCGTCCGTGACGTCTTTCCAGACAGGGAGGATGTCTCGCAACACCTGTTTGCCACGCGGCACAAAAAGAATATAGTAGACATGAAAGAGCCCTGCGACGATCATCACGACCCCGGCAATCCTGTGTACAATGCTGCGAAGATCAAACATCACAGGACTCAGGTCGCGGACCGGCACGACCCACCAGGCATCGGGGAACCGGAGTGCAAAACCGGTCAGCACCAGCACGGTAAAACTCACCACCAGCGTCCCGTGCTGTATACGTTCGGACAGCGTCATGCGGAGATAGAGCCGATGAGCGTGCTGCGGCCGGGCGAGAATTCCGCGCCGGTACTGAAGCTGACGCCTGCCCTTCTTGATGAAGTCCAGAAGATTGTGCAAAAACATCCCGCCGACGATCACCACGATGAGAATAACGTAGACGGAAGCAACAAAGTAGAGAACGTCATCGTCTCCCGACAGCGCAATGACATGCACCGATCCCCTTGCAAAGTTCTCATTCGCACCCGGATGGCACTTGCCGCAGGTTTCCGCAAGATTGTCCTTGTGAATCGCCGAGGTCGGATCGCTGGATGGCTTGATACTGTGAAAGCCGTGACAGCTGGCACAATTGGCAACCTCAACCGATCCCGCCCTCCCGGCCAGCCCGTGATAACTGTCCTCGAACGTCAGGAAACGATCACCCGCAAGCCCGTACTTCTTCGTCAGGCGAACCGAGGAATGGCACGGAGTGCAGACCTGCGCAGAAAGATTCAGTGTCGCAACGGGTGACCTCTTGTCGTCATGGGAGAATATCTCGTGCTCGCCGTGACAGTCGGTGCAGGTAGCGGAGGCAAGCACCCCCCCTTCCAGGGCTTTGCCGTGTGCACTCTCCTCGTATTCCTCCGCAACATCACCATGGCAGGTCCCGCAGGTGGATGCAATGGCCAGCTTGTGTACTTTCGAATCGGGATCGGAGCCCTTCTTCATCTCATGACTGCCGTGGCAGTCTGAACAGGTTGCGGCGGCTTCGTTCCCCGCCTGGACAGCCTGCGCATGGACGCTCGTCTCGTAACTCGTAATGAACGACCCCGAAGGACCCATCCTCGTCCGCACATCCGGGTGATCCAGATGGCAGCGCTCGCACATAGCTGCCTGGTTGTGGCTGCAAATGAGTGACTCCTCGCTATGCACATGCGCCACTTCGTGTTCGTCGTGGCAGTCAATGCAGGAAGGTGCCTCGGCGAGTCCGGCCTTCACCGCCCGGCCGTGATCCGACTCCATGTAAACTTGGTAAACATCGTCATGACACCGTGCGCAGGTCTCCAGGGCGTACTCATGCCGTTCCTGGATTGTTGCACCCGAGATGCTGTTGATCGCATGGGGAGAATGACACTCCGTAC
>JBATTW010000100.1:0-3259 GCA_049670805.1 Bacteroidota bacterium | reverse complement strand
GGATGGGGTATGACGTCGTCCGCTTCGAGTTGAGCCTCCCGTTCAAAGAACATACGCACATCGTACAGGACGCAACACCCTGGTCGGACAAAGAGCGTTCCTGGCCGGACGAACACAGTGGGACAATCACCTCCCGTGCCGAGTTCGAGGCCTACCGGTGGCCGGAGGCGAAGGAGTTTGATTTTCATCCGTTCGAGTACCTGAACCGGAACCTCCCCGACGGGATGGGGCTCATAGCGTGTCACGGCGGGGGTGTCTTCGAACATCTCTCCTGGATCATGTCGTTCGAGGGCCTCTGCACGGCTCTCTATGAGGACCCGGATCTCGTAAGGGATGTTGCCGACTCGATAGGAAAAGTTCAGCAGGAATTCTATCGAAACCTGCTGGATCTGAGCAACCTGGTTGCGGTTTTCCCGGGCGATGACATGGGGTACCGAAAGGCTACGATGATTTCGCCGGATCTCCTCCGCCGGCATGTTCTCCCCTGGCACAAACGGTTTGCGAAGATGACGCACGACCGGGGGTTGCCTTATTTCCTTCACTCCTGCGGCAACGTTCTGGGGATCATGGAAGATCTCATCGACGACGTGGGGATCGACGGAAAGCACTCCTACGAGGATGCCGTCGTGCCCGTTCAGGAGTTCCAGTCCAGATACGGAAAACGGATCGCGGTCCTGGGGGGCCTGGACATCAATATACTCTCCGCCGCCTCTCCTGAGGAGGTAGCGGAACGGACCCGCTTTCTCCTGCTGACATGTGGCCGCGAAGGACGGTACGCCGTCGGGTCGGGAAACTCGATCCCGAGCTATATACCGGTGCCGAACTATCTGGCAATGATCCGGGAAACACACAAACATGCGTCAGAGCAAATCTGAATCTCCATGATGAAAGGATGACCATGAAGCGGCTACTCCTTGTTCTCCTTCTTCTCCCGGCGCAGTTCTCTCTTGCCCAGAAAGAGGTCTATCTCGATGAGATTCAAAAAGCTGCCGAAAAGGGGTGGAATCAGTACCCCGTGCTCATCGAAGAGTGGAAGCGGAACACCCGCGAAAGCGTTCTCTGGGGCTACAACGCCCCGGGGTTCCCGATCTATCTCGCCTCGACACTGGCGTTTCTCTACGAGGAAACGGGGGAGCGGCAACATGCCGAGCGGGCTGCATCCCTCCTTGCGGAGTACGGCAGCCTGCGGGATGCGGTGCCCGAGGGATATGCCGCGACGAGGATCGAATATCAGGACGGGCTCCCATCGGTCTCCAATTTCTTCTTCCTGGCTCCGTACGTTCGGGCCTACCTTCGCATCAGGAACAGCGGGGTCCTGGACGAGGGGACAAAGACCAGGATCGAGAACGAGGTGGCCGAGAGTATCGATTTCATATTCCGCTTTCCCGAATGGGGTGGGCACAACCGGGCGATGCTGCGCGCCGAGGCGCTTTCCTACGCCTACCAGGCAATGCCCGACAATCCCGGTGCGCCCCGATGGAGAAAGATGGCGGAGGCGATAGCACAGGACAATCTGAATCACTGGGAGATAGAAGACGCTTCAAACTACAACCCGGTCTGGATTCACGCTCTTTTTTCCTTTGCCGAAGCAACGGAGCGGAGTGAGGTCTTCACCTCACCCATGATGCGCTACTATTACGAGTTCTACACGAAACTCATCGGGCCGACCGGGACGATCCCGGACTACGGGGACGCGGTCTGGAACTCCGCGTCCGGCGGGCTTCGCTTTGCGGCCTTCTTCGAAAAGGGGGCGGCTGTTTTCAAGGACCCGGCATACAAATGGGCCGCCTCCTCGATACTGGCCTCTGTGAAAGCAATTCGTGATACGATCGGCGTGAGCGAGGCGTATCACCTGAGCGATGCCTATCGGTGGGCGGACGAGAGCGTGCCGCGGGTAAGGCCGTCCAGCCTCAGCCAGGTGGTCCTGGATGATGTCATCGGGAAGAAGGTTGTGTTCCGGGACGGATGGGAACCGACGAGTACCTATCTCCTCCTGAACTACCGTGACGAAGGAGACGAGGGGTGGCTGGATCGACGATATCTGCGACAGACCATCTCCGTGGAGGAAGAGAAGATGCATCACGGGCACGCCGATGGGAACAGCATTGTGCTGCTCATGAGCGAAGGCTCGGTTCTGCTCCACGATGCGGGCTACCGCGATGGCTTGCCCAGCGGCCAGTACGGCGCGTGGCGGCAGGACTACTTCCACAACAGGCTCGTTGCGCGCAAGGACAAACGTGACAAAACACAGGGCCTCCTGGATTTTCTCCGGGATGCGGGAGCCTATCGGCATGTCCGGACGCACGAGGTGGATTTCGCCACGCTGAGGGATGTGGACATGAGCAGGACGAGGCTCGTGGACGAGAAGCTGGGATATCAGTCTGACAGGACCGTGGTCTACGTCCGGGATCCCGGATTCTTTGTGGTGATAGACGGAGTGAAGATCCTCCGTTCGGACTACTACACGTTCGCGACGCTCTGGCACGCGGAGAAGATCCTCTCCCGGGGAGACCACTTCTATGATATCGCAACCGACACCCTTCCGGGGTTCAGCTTCCCGGACGGTCAGTCACTTCTTGTCTACTTTCCAGAATCCTACTCCAAGTCAGAGGGAGTGGAACCGATCCGGAGGCATTCGCAGGATGAGCATGCGATCTACCAGACCGTTTCCAGCCAGTACAAGGCCGGCGACACTGAGGTGTTCGTCACCATTCTGGTTCCACACAAACGGGGAGCGGATCTTGGCGAGCTGATCGACATGTTTCGCCTCCTGGAAACTTCGGCACCATACCGGGCTGTCGGGGTCGAAATGAACGGTGCGCGAGGGAAAGAGACTCTGGGTCTCAAGATCGATCTGGATATGGAGGTGGCGCGCGGAAACGAACGTCCCCGGTATCTCTACGAGCTGGGGAAGGTGCAGTACGGTGAGTTCGAGACCGACGCGAATTTCTTCCATGCCACGGAAACGTCGAAGGAACTCCGGTACTCCGCTCTGAATCTCCTTCAGATGCATCACGCCGGAAAGACAATTATGAAGGCTCTCCCCAACACGCACAGCCTCCAGCTGGACGGTGGCCCGGATGACCATGTCGGGTACTCGAAGTGGCGCCGCTGGGAAGACGAGATTCCCCGGCCCTGAGATGATGGTTACGACCCTTACGCTCAACCCGATGCTGGATAAAACCATCCACGTGGCCTCCCTCCAAAGAGGGAAGATCCAGCGTGCGGACCGCATCCAGATGGTGGTGGGTGGCAAGGG
>JBATTW010000099.1:0-7573 GCA_049670805.1 Bacteroidota bacterium | reverse complement strand
CACCTTACCCGTGCTGTGGTTCGGGCTTCGGAGCCGGCAAAATCAGTACTCATTGACGGCAAGCCGATCGGCACGTTCACCCGGTTTGACGAAAGATCGTTCTCGCATCTCACGATTGTTGGGTTCCGCGGTTCGGATGAAGATCAGGTTCTGGAATTCATATTCTGAGGTGTCCTTTGCGTGCTGTTCAGTTTGATCGCCTCCATGAGGTCAACATCGTCACAAAAGCCGTTCCCCCTCTCGGGCGGAACGACGTCTTGATAGATGTGGAAGCCTGTGGAGTCTGCGGGACAGATGTCCATATCGTGGAGGGGACGTCCCGCTCCAATCCCCCCGTGGTTCTGGGACACGAGTATTGCGGCATAGTCGAAGACGTGGGGCCCGGTGTGAAGGGACTCCAGGCCGGTCAGCGGGTTGCCGTGGATCCAAACATCTTCTGTGGCACGTGCTACTACTGCCACCGGGGCCTCGTCCATCTCTGCTCGAATCTCCGGGCGCTGGGTGTCGACATTGACGGGGGGATGGCGGAGCGTTGCGTTGTTCCGGCTACTCAGGTCTACCGTGTGCCGGACGGGATGAGTGCTGATGTTGCGGCGCTCGTGGAGCCGGTCTCCTGCGGGGTCCACGGGATCGACCTGGCGGGTATCCAGGCGGGTGACACCGTAGTGGTGATTGGAGGAGGGACGATGGGCCTGGTCATGGCCCAGCTTGCGCGCGCTTCAGGTGCCGCGCGTGTTGTTGTGGTGGAATCGCTGGAGCAGAAACGGGCAATCGCAAAGCAGCGGGGGGTGGATCATGTGCTGGACCCCGCAACGGATGACGTGCCTGCAGCGATCCGGGATCTTACCGGCGTCGGTGCGGATCTGGTGATAGAGTGCGTGGGGAAACCGGAGACCGTCCAGCTTTCGATGGAACTCGCCAGAAGGGGTGCAACGGTGGAGATCTTTGGTGTCTGTCCCATCGGCGCGACGATGCCGCTGGAGCCGAACATGGTCTACTTCAAAGAGCTGAGGATCGTAGGCTCCTATATCAATCCTCATACATTCGATCGTGCCCTTTCGCTCCTTGCCTCCGGTGCGGTCTCTACCGAGGGTTTTTCCATAGAGCGCTTCCCGCTGGAGGGTGTGGAAGAAGCGTTCAGATCCACCCGTGAGGGGAGGGCAATGAAGAGCATCTTGATGCCGCAATCATGAAAAAGCTCTTGATGATTTTTGCAGCCAGCGGTTTACTGGCGGGGATCCTCGTAAGTGCCTGTCTGGTGAGCTCTCCGGGGAATGCGGAGAGTCTCGTCAATTTCGCCCACCTCCGGCACCTGACCGAAACGATCGAGTTTCGGGGGGAGAGGGTGGACATCGTTCATGTCTATTCCACGTATCCCGACTATGAGTGGCTGGGGGCCGCGGAGTCAGGGCCCGAGGGGATTGCCTGTGTTGATGACGCCGCCCGTGCGGCGGTTTTGTACCTGCGTCACTATGAGCTGACCGGGGACACAGGTTCTCTCGTGGCGGCCCGGCCTCTCCTCAGGTTCATTCTGGGGATGCAGGCGGATGACGGGCAGTTCTACAACTTCATTCGCGGGGATCACTCGATCAACATCGAGGGGAGGACCAGCTTCAGGTCGTTCGAGTGGTGGGCTGCAAGAGGTGTCTGGGCAATGGGAAAAGCCTATGAGACGATCCGCGTGGCGGATCCATCGTTTGCCCTGATCCTGAAAGAGCGGCTGGAAAGAGTTCTTCCGCATCTGGATGTCGTCCTGGAGCGGAGAGGCGAGACGGGCACGGTCCAGGGATATCTGATCCCCCGCTGGCTGTTAAAGGGTGCAGCTGCCGATGCCACCTCGGAGATGATGCTGGGGTTGATCGCCTGGTACAGGGCAAAGCCCGACTCCGCGCTTGGACAGAAGATCCGGGCGTTCGCCGAAGGGTTGATCCTGATGCAGGAAGGGGATATGAAACGGTTCCCATACGGGCTGCACAGGTCCTGGGGGAAGGAGTGGCACATGTACGGCAACGGCCAGACGCAGGCGCTTGCGTCGGCGGGGGTTCTCCTGGGCGATTCGATGATGATCGCTTCCGCTGAGAGAGAAGCGCGCGGGTTTTACACACGCCTGTTGATTCAGGGTTTTATGAAGTGGATGGATCTTGCTGACCCGGAGGGGCGAAAGGAATACGAACAGACCGCATACGGTATCCGCCCAATGGCCGTGGGACTCCTCCGGACCTATGAGGCCACAGGGCGGCGGGAATATGCAGTGATGGCCGGGCTGGCCGCCGCGTGGCTGATGGGAAACAACTCGCTCGGTCAGCGGATATACGATCCGGCTACGGGGCGTTGCTTTGATGGCATCTCCGATCCCGAGTCACTCAACAGGGATTCGGGGGCGGAGTCGACCATAGAGGCACTCCTCACGCTGATAGAGATAGAGCGGTATCCGGAATCTTCGCGGTATCTCCGGTACAGGAGAATCGGCCATGGCCCAACCGGTGACACGCTCCACGCCCTCTACCAGGATGAAGCTGGTGTGACGCTGACACTTCTTCTGGATCAGTCGGATGGTACCGTGCAAGTCCTGGAGGGTGATGATGAGAGAAAATTCCATCAGGGGCGGTGATGAACAAGTGTGTGGGAATACGGGATGAGTGTAGGGACTGGATCTCTTCCCTGTCAATTATCCCTGCAGTGATCCTTCTCCTTGGGGGAACTGCTTCGTCCCAAGCCCAGCAGATCGCAATACCCCGCGTCGAGGTGATGCCCAACCGGCCATCTCCCTACCAGATGAGGGGGTGGAAGGATGTGGCCATCGGATACGACTCGCTGGTCTTCGATCTCTCGGCAAGCGGGACGCACCTCCCTCTGGTGGCACTCAACCCCAACACGGTCAACTACACCAATCACGGGAGCTTTTTCATACACAGCTACGTGGGAACCATCCACCCGACCGCCTCCGAGGGGATCAACGCGCTTCCGGCGGTGAACAGCGCACTCCTGGTAGGCATCGACAAGCGAAACCAGGGGGGGCAGGACTGGGTCCTGATGTGCGAGGAGTGGTTCAACCGGAGGCCCGCCGAATCAGTCTATTTGAACGCACCGGTTGCCTCCAGCGGGGACGACTGGTGGTACGAGACAATGCCCAACATCTTCTTTTACCAGGTTGCCTCACGCTACCCGGATGCGGGCGATTTTGCGGCTCAGTTTCGAAGCGTTCCCGAACAGTGGCTCCTGGCTGTGCGGGCAATGGGAGGAAAAGCGACACCCTGGAAGACGCCGTCGATGAACTACCGGGCGTTTGCCCTTTCCACGATGTCGCCCAATGCGGTCGGCGTTCCCGAGCCTGAGGCTGCCGGGGCGATCGGGTGGATCCTTTACCATGCCTATGTGGAGACCGGCGAGGCGCGCTACCTGAGGGGCGCCGAATGGGCGGTGGAGTACCTGGACAATCTGACGAGTAATCCATCATATGAACTCCAGTTGCCGTACGGCGCTCTGGCTGCCGCCAGAATGAACGCGGAGCTGGGGACCTGGTACGATATTCAGAAATTGTTGAGCTGGTGTTTTGATGTCGGTCCGCTCCGGGGCTGGGGCGCCATCGTGGGGAACTGGGGAGGTTATGACTGCAGCGGGCTGATTGGTGAGGCGGACGGCAGTGGTGACTATGCTTTCGCGATGAATACGTTTGAACATATCGGTGCGCTTACTCCACTGGTTCGCTACGACGACCGGTTTGCGCGAGCTATCGGAAAGTGGGTCCTCAACGCCGCGAACGCGGCACGGCTCTTCTACCCTCGCTTTCTACCCGATGAGAACCAGGACAGCCGCGTCTGGGCATCGGCGAATGACCCTGAGTCGTTTGTCGCCTACGAGGCGCTGCGTGAGTCGCACAACGGGAAGAGCCCGTTCGGAACGGGTGATGCGATCGGGGGCGGCTGGGCTGCCACGAACCTGGGTCTCTACGGCTCCTCACACGCCGGGATACTTGGGGCGATCATCGACACCACCGATGTATCGATGATCCTGAAACTGGATCTCCTTGCGACAGACTATTTTCATGCGGAAGCCTATCCTACATATCTCTACTACAATCCTTACGATGAGGTAAAGTCCGTCGTGTTTGACCCGGGTGCGGGCAGCCATGACCTCTACGACGCGGTTTCAAACAGTACTATGCAGTCGGGCATATCCGGTGCTACGACACTCCAGATCCCCCCGGACGCGGCAGTGGTGCTGGTAGTCCTGCCGGCCGGCGGTGCTGTGACGTACGATCTGGGCAGAATGCTCGTCAACGGTATTGTGGCCGACTACCGGAGCGGTGTCACGGTCTCCAACTATCCTCCCAGAATCAAGGCACTGGCTGCTGACTCAACACAGGTGCCGGCGGGTGGTTACGTAACGGTCTACTGCACTGCGGCTGACAGGGAGTCCCCCGCACTACTCTACAGTTGGAGTGGGACCGGTGGAAGCTTTCTGGGTTCGACCAAGCAAGTCCTCTGGTCCGCCCCGGATTCGACGGGGAGTTTCATACTTACCTGTATCGTGGAAGACGGTGCGGGTGAGAGAGACACAGCCGATCTGATCGTCGAGGTGGTCACATCGGTCAATCATCCTCCCATTATCACGTCTCTGACCGCCCGTCCGCGGAAGGTGGATCTGACAAAACTCTCACAGCTCCTCTGCACAGCCGCTGATCCCGACGGAGATCCTCTCTCCTACGCGTGGTCCGCCTCTTCCGGTACGTTTAGCGGCAGCGGGCCGGGGGTCAGCTGGACGGCCCCGGGGTCGGAGCTCTATGCCGTGATCACCTGCACCGTGACCGACACGGCTGGTGGTGACGCGACGGACAGCGTTGGGATACTGGTCCGGGATTTCTCGGCAGCGCAGACCGGCAACCTGATAGCATACTATCCGTTCTCCGGAAATGCGGAGGATGCCAGCGGGAACCAACATAATGGAATCGTGAGTGGAGCGCAGCTCGTGCCCGACCGGAACGGGGCTCCAGGCGCGGCCTACTACTTCAACGGCGTAAGTGCGAACATACGGGTTCCGAATGACACCGCGCTCAATTTCCAGGCCGGGATCAGCCTCAACTTCTGGATGAACGTGGGTGCCTTCTACTCCCGCGAGGCGCACCCCCTCTCACACGGCAACTGGGAGAACCGCTGGAAAGTATCGATCACGGACGAGCGGGTTCGATGGACAGTCAAGACAGGCGACGGTATTGTGGATCTGAATTCAGAGAGCAAGCTGGAGCTGGACAGCCTCTATAATGTTACGGTGACCTACAGCGGCCAGGACGTGGAGATTTTTTTGAATGGTGAGCTGGATGCCTTCCGGAGTTGGTCGGGCCCGCTCCTTCAGACCTCGATTGATTTCATGGTAGGGCAGATGTTGCCCGGAAACAGCAACTACAACTTCCGCGGTGTTCTGGATGAGGTCCGTCTCTACGATTATCAGCTCTCGGTGCCGGAGATTTTGGAGCTGGCTGACAGGGTGACCTGGATCGAAGATGGAACGGGTGACCTTCCCGAGAGGATCCAGCTCTTCCAGAACTACCCAAATCCCTTCAACCCCGTGACCACCATCCGGTTTTCCCTGCCGGCAGCAGCGGAGGTGGAACTTTCTGTATATGATCTGCTCGGGAGAAAGGTCGAATCGCTTCTGAGCGAAACGCGGGATGCCGGCTGGCACTCGGTTGTCTGGGATGCGGGTGGCTACGCTTCGGGTGTCTATCTGTACCGTCTTCGTGTGGAGCGTAGTTTCCAGACTGGCATGATGATTCTGATGAAATAAAGGTCCGCTCATGCAGAGAACAGATCTGAACGGTGTCTGGCATTTCAAGGCATTGACCAGAAGAACCGGCGATCACGCCCTGCGCCGCTGGATGAAAGCTTCCGTCCCGGGGACGGTTCACACCGACCTGCTGGCAAACGGCAAGATTTCCGATCCCTTCTACCGTATGCAGGAGCGAGATGTGCAGTGGGTGGAGGAGGAGGACTGGGTCTACCGGAGGGATTTCCGTATGAGCAGGGAGATGTTGCGGGAGAAGTGGATCGAGCTGGTGGCCGAGGGGTTGGATACGATTGCCACCGTGCGGGTGAACGGTAGGCTTGTGGGCAAGAGCGAGAACATGTTCGTGGAGCACCGGTTTGACATAAGAAAACACCTGCGGGCCGGAAAGAACAGGATCCAGATTCAGTTCGACTCCCCCGCCCGGCACGCCAAGGAGCTGGAACGTCGGCATGGACAGGTTCAGGTTTCTCATTCATCGGAAAGGGTCTATGTGCGGAAGGCGCAGTACTCTTTTGGATGGGACTGGGGCCCCCGGCTTGCCACCTCAGGGATCTGGCGGTCGATCGGGATTGAGGCTTTCTCCGGACCCCGGCTGGTGGATCCGTTTGTCAGGATTCTCTCAGCCGACGCCCGGCGGGCTACCCTTGAGTGCAGGGCTGAGATACGGGGGAGAGCCGGGGGGAGGGGAGTCCAGGCCCGGATTGAAGTGTCAGGGCCCGATAATATGGGTTCCCGGGTCTCGGGTCGGCGCTGGTCGGCAACCTTCCTCCGTCGCGTGAAGGGGCAAAGCTTCAAGGTTCGCTTTGAAATCCCCCATCCTTCCCTATGGTGGCCCAACGGTTTGGGTGAGCAGTCTCTCTACGCTGCCCGGATAGTTCTGGAGTCCAACGGTCAGGTTCAGGATTCGCAGGATGTCACATTTGCAGTACGGACGGTCAAGATCCGGCAGGAGAAGGATGCCGAGGGGAGATCTTTTGTCCTGGAGGTGAACGGTACACCCGTTTTCTGCAAGGGCGCAGACTGGATACCGGCGGATACGTTCTTACCCCGGATTCCACCCGGGAGGTATGAGAAGCTGCTCACGATGGCGCGTGACGCGCATATGAACATGATACGTGTGTGGGGCGGGGGGATATACGAACAGGATATCTTCTACCAGCAGTGTGACCGGCTGGGACTGATGGTGTGGCAGGATTTCATGTTTGCCTGTGCGGAGTATCCGGAGCTACCGGCGTTTCACAGGAATGTGCGTGAGGAGGTGGAGAAGGTCGTGAAGCGTCTCAGGAACCATCCCTCCATAGTTCTCTGGTGCGGGAACAACGAATGCGAGTGGCTCTTCTGCATGACGAACCCGGCGAAGACCCCGGATCAAATGCGGGGTGCCAGGATCTTCTCCAAAACGATTCCGGCACTCTGTGCCAGCCACGACGGAACGAGGCCCTACTGGCGCAGCTCCCCCTTTGGAAAGGGCTACCCGAACGAACAGACCAACGGGAACCATCACCAATGGGACGTCTGGAGCGGCTGGAAGGATTTCAAAGAATATGAGAATGTGCGGGCGCGGTTTGTCACCGAGTTCGGTTTTCAATCCATGGCAGATCCTCGGACAATGAATCCCGTGACAGTGAGGGGCGACAGGGCGATCCAGAGTCCCGTCATGGAGTTTCACAACAAACAGATTGAAGGGACGGAGCGTCTGATCCGCTTCCAGGCGGCGCACTACAGCCTGGGCCGGGATTATGACGAATTCGTCTACAAGAGCCAGCTCGTGCAGGCGGAGGCTCTCAGG
>JBATTW010000098.1:0-6551 GCA_049670805.1 Bacteroidota bacterium | reverse complement strand
TCTCCTCGTTCTGGGCGGGGTCGTGGGGGTCGTGCTGCCACTCCTGCCGGGATCATTGCTGGTGTTTGGTGGCCTGGTCCTGGCGGCATCGATTGACGGATTCGAACGGGTAGGGTGGGTGACCATCGCTCTCCTGGCACTTTGCGTCGTGCTCTCTTACGCTATCGATTTCTTTGCCGCAGGGCTTGGAGCGAAGCGTTCCCGTGCAAGCTCGGCTGCCATCGTCGGGGCAATCGCCGGGACGATCGTGGGTCTTTTCTTTGGGCTGGCGGGGGTCATCCTGGGTCCATTTGTGGGTGCGGTGATAGGGGAGTTTCTCGTGGGCCGGGACATTGAAAAAGCCGGGAAGGTCGGGGTTGGGACCTGGATCGGGATGGTGCTGGGGACGGCGGCCCGGCTCGCCCTGACATTTATCATGATCGGGTTTTTTGTTCTGGCATACCTTCTTTGAATGTTTGCATATTCGCGCTCGTTTTCGGAGATTCTTCACATCTCGACCTCGACCCATTTGCGTCCAGAGATCCGTTTCTTCTTCAGACACAGGGAACATATGAGTGCAAAGATCTTTTTACCAGTTTTTGTGGTGCTCGTCATTCTCTACGGGTGCGGTGGACAGGAGGACCAGGCTGCCGTTTCGCCCGAAGTGGATGTCTACCAGGTGACTCCGCAGGAGGTCACGATCCGGAGGGAATTTGTAGGGCAGATCCTGGGAAAAAAGGATATTGCAATCCGTGCGAGGGTCGAAGGGTACCTGGAGGGGATGTTCTTCATAGAGGGTTCGCATGTCCGCCGGGGAGACAGGCTGTATTTGATCGAGAGTCAGCCGTTTGAAGAAGCGGTCGCGGCACGGATGTCAGAGCTGGCGCAGGCGAAGACGATGCTGGCAAAAGCGAGGAGCGATCTGGGGAGGATCCGTCCCCTTGCCGAACAGAATGCGGTCAGTCAGAGTGACCTTGATGGAGCGGTCGCAGAATTTGAAGCTTCAGAGGCGTCGGTGGAGGCCGCTGAGGCGAATCTCCGTGCCGCCCGGATATTGCGGAGGCGGACTATCGGTTCCGCGCACAGACTTCGCGCGTGGGAGTGGCCGAAGCACTCCGATTCCCGGCGATCAGCTTGACCGGGATGCTCGGGCTTGCCAGCAGCGACCTGTCCCAATTGACCTCGGGCGGTCTTGGCTGGTCTGTGAGTGGAAATCTTCTCGGCCCGATCTTTCACTTCAACAAGAACATTCGACGGGTGGATATCGAAGAGGAACGGATGCGACAGGCCCTTCTGCAGTACGAAAACACCGTCCTCATAGCATTTCGAGAGGTGGAAGACGCACTGGTTGACGTTGAGACATACAGGTTGCAGCTGGAAGCCAAGCAGCGGGAGCATAGAGCCGCGAGCCTGGCGGCGGACCTCTCCCGCAGCCGGTATGACAAGGGAGTGACGAGCTATCTGGAGGTCCTGGAGACGGAGCGGAGCTTGTTCAACGTCGAGATACAGCTCTCTGCACTTATCCAGCAATATAAGAATGCCTATGTGGGGCTCTACAAGGCCCTCGGTGGCGGATGGGTCACTCCCGAGGAGTTGGAGCGGGCCGAGAGCCAGGCGGACGTTGACTGAGTCCTCTCATTCCCACGATCGACTGATCCTCTATGAATAATGTGCCGGGCGGTAGGAGAGACCGGAAGGCGGTCTTTGGGTGGGTGATGTACGATTGGGCCAACTCCGCCTTTGCGACCACCGTGATGGCGGGCTTCTTTCCGATCTTCTTCAAAGACTACTGGAGTGATGGGAGTGAACCGACCGAGAGCACGTTCTGGCTGGGAGTCTCTGTCTCGACCGCGAGTCTCATTGTTGCGGTTATGGCGCCGCTGCTGGGGGCGATTGCAGACAGAGGCGGGACGCGCAAGCGATTTCTCCTGGCGTTTGCCGGTCTCGGCATTCTCGCAACCAGCAGCCTATACTTTGTTGCGCAGGGAGGGTGGTCCCATGCCGCTGCCCTCTACATTGTGGGCATTGTGGGCTTTCTCTCCTCTCTCATTTTCTACGACGCGCTCCTGATCAATGTCAGCGAGCCGCGGAACGTCGACCTGATATCGGCGAGAGGGTACGCATTTGGATACCTGGGAGGAGGCCTGCTCTTCCTTCTGAATGTCATTGCCGTTCAGCAGCCCTCGCTTTTTGGCCTCTCCGGTCCGGCGGCCGCCGTCCGACTGTCGTTTGTCTCGGTAGCGATCTGGTGGGCCCTTTTCACCATCCCGCTCGTTCTGTATGTCAGGGAACCTCATGCAGGAACACGGCTCCCGCTCGTCCAGAGTACCCGGGAGGGATTCCGACAGCTTCTCCGGACGCTTCGGGATATTCGGAGGTACAAACCCGTTCTCGTGTTTCTCGTGGCGTACTGGTTCTACATCGACGGCGTCGACACCGTTGTTACGATGGCCGTCGATTACGGGAAGACCATCGGATACAGCACTTCGGATCTCATCACTGCCCTGCTCATGGTGCAGTTTCTGGGTTTTCCGTTCGCCTACCTGATGGGCCTCCTGGGCCACCGGTGGGGGACGAAACGCGCGATCATCCTCTGTATCGCGGTCTACGTGTTCGTCACGATTTTTGGGGCCCGGCTGGATCTCGAGCCCTTCACCCTGTTTGGAATCAAGATCGGCAAGTTCTACGTCCTTGCGTTTCTGGTAGCGCTGGCTCAGGGTGGGATACAGGCGTTGAGCCGCTCCTACTATTCGAGGATTATCCCGAAGGAGCGGGCTGCGGAGTTCTTTGGCTTCTACAACATGCTCGGGAAGTTTGCAGCAATTATTGGACCGGTCCTGATGGGCACAGTCTCGAGGCTCAGCGGCAGTCCGCGTATCGGGATTGTCTCCATAGCGGTTCTCTTTGTCATCGGCGCCCTGGTCCTGTTGCGGGTTCAGGAGGGAGATGCACGATCGCAGGCCGGTGTCAATTCATGAGCTGTTTTATCCTTAGCAACGGGAGATGGTTGGATGGAGAAACTTGCAGGCAAGAAACTCCTCATGTTTGTGGAGGATCTGTATGAGGACCTTGAGCTCTGGTATCCCAGACTCCGTATGATCGAAGAGGGTGCCGAGGTCATTGTCGCGGCTCCTGAGGGAGGGAAAGTCTACCGTGGGAAGAATGGATATCCCTGTCAGGCGGATGCTGCTCTGGTGGATGTACGGGCAGAGGAGATCGACGGGCTGATCATTCCAGGTGGATTTGCGCCGGACAAACTGCGGAGATATAAGTCCGTCCTCGGGTTGACCAGGGCAATCCACGATGCAGGGAAGTTGGTGGCACATATCTGCCACGCTGGCTGGATCCCGATCTCGGCGGGAATAATGAAGGGGTATCGTTGCACCTCAACTCCGGGCATCAAAGATGATCTGGTGAACGCCGGGGCTATCTGGGTAGACAAGCCTGTGGTTGTTGACCGCATGATGGTTTCCAGTCGGAGGCCCGATGATCTGCCCGACTTCTGCCGGGGGATACTTCAGCTGTTCGGTGGTTGATCCCGCTCTTATGCCCGAATGAACAAGTTACAGCCATGATCGTCCTGGAACGCCATAGGCATCTCGCCAGGCACATCCTGCATCTCCTCCGGTCGGGCCAGTACCGTGAGTTCGCCCGGAAGTTCAGAGAGAGATTCTATGATGAAACCGTACTTGTAGGAATGCGTCTGGACCTGCTGACATTTCAGAGAGAACAGGCGCTACCTGACCAGCTCACGGTCCGCCCTGTGCGATCCGGCGAGATTCCGACGATTCTGGACCTTGGAGAGCCGGGCCTTTCGAGCGAGGAGATCCACGACAGGGTCATTCGTCAGCAGATGCTTCGAGCGGGGATTGAGACATGCTACGTTGCCGAGGATGAGGGAAGAACACCATGCTTCATTCAGTGGGTGATCGGGGCGGACCAGAATGATATTCTGAAACGTCGCTTCAGGGGGTGGTACCCACGGCTTGCCCCCGACGAGGTATTGATTGAATACGCCTATACACTCCCTGCCCGGCGGAGAGCCCGGATCATGCCGGCGGTCACCTCATACCTTCTGGAAAGGGCAAAGAGGGAGGGTGCACGTAGCGCAGTGGCGTATGTTCCATACTGGAACAGGCGTTCCCTGAAAATCCATCTTCGCTTGGGTTTCGGTCCCTACCTCCTCTTCAAGGAAAAGCGGCGATTTCTGGTCCGTTCACGTAGACACACACCGATTTCCGAGATTCCAGAGGGCATCTGAAAGAGACATATCCCCCCGGTCCGTGAACCTCCCGAGGCTTTCCCGTGTTGAATGATATGACAGGACAGTTACTACCACGGGTATGATCGGGAACACTATGAAGATCGTTACAGAGTTGGCATGGGTCATCTGTATCCTCCCGGGACTTTTGCCCGCAACAACGGGAGCCCAGGAAAACGGTGTGAAGATCTATCATGTTGAAACGCAGGGTTATGTTATGGTGGAGAAAGTGAAAAAGTCTGCTGAGGAATGGAAGAAGGTTCTGACGCCCCTCCAGTTCGAAGTGACACGGAGGGCGGGAACCGAGAGAGCCTTTTCCGGAGAGTACTGGAACAATCACGCAGAAGGAGTCTACGCCTGCGTTTGCTGCGGGGCCGACCTCTTCAGCTCCGAAACGAAATACGAATCGGGTACAGGCTGGCCGAGTTTCTGGGCGCCGGTTGCGCCGGAGAATATTGGTGAGGAGAGCGATAAAAGCTTGTTCATGCGCCGGACCGAGATCGCATGTGCCCGGTGCGACGCACACCTGGGGCACGTTTTCGCCGACGGCCCCGAACCCACGGGACTCCGCTACTGCATGAATTCGGCGGCCCTGAAATTCGTTCCCACGAAATAGCGTTGTTGGCGAGCGGCGTCCCTCCTTGATTGTCTGGCCCATTTGCAGTATCTTTTTGGCACTCCAGGGCCTGACACACCAAGACCGGGCTTGATCTTGCCATCCCCGCGGATACTTTTCACCTCCACACGTGCCACCACTTTCATCAACGAAGATCTCCTGATCCTTCGAAAGCACTTTGATGTCGAGGAGCTCATTGATCATGGGTTTTCTGCGTTTTTGCGGATACTCCAACGAGTTCGTTCTATCGATATCACTTTCACCTGGTTTGCATCGGTCTATTCCTTTGCTGCTGCGCTGGCGGCAGCTCTGATGAGAAGACGATCGGTCATCGTCATTGGAGGTGTCGATGTCTCACGGCACCCCGATATCGGATACGGGCTGTGGCTCAGCCGTTGGAAGGGGATTCTTGCCGGCTACGCACTGCGTCACGCGGATCGTGTCCTGACAGTGGATCCGGCTCTGGGGAGGGAGGCAATGAGGCTGGCCAGGTACGACGGACGGAACATCCGCTGGGTCCCAACGGGGTACGATTCCGGGTTCTGGGTCCCGGCCGGGAACAAGACCGTGTCGATCCTCACCGTGGCATCATGCTGGGATGAGACACGATTGCGCGCCAAGGGGATTGACTTTCTTTGCCAGGCGGCCCGGGACATGCCATCTGTCCAGTTCACTGTCATCGGGATCGCACCGGTCATGCATGACCTGGTTCGATCGATGGCGCCGGATAACCTCGAAATCCTCCCGTCTATTCCACGAAATGATCTTCTGCAGTACTATCAGAGTTCGAAGGTTTTCTGTCAACCCTCGTACACGGAGGGACTTCCAAACAGCCTCTGTGAGGCGATGCTCTGCGAGTGTGTTCCCGTGGGCACCAGGATTGGGGGCATACCGACCGCGATGGGTGAGGCGGGATTTCTTGTCCCGTTCGGAGACGTGGATGGGCTTGTGGGTGGGCTGAGGTCCGCCCTCGATAGCGGGGCGAGTGCCGGTACGCGCGCGCGGCAGCAGATAGCCGAGAACTTTACCCTGGAGCGACGCGAACGGGAGTTGGTGCAGATCCTCCGGGAACTGCAATGAAGAGGCCTATGCGGAACATTCTCGCGTATGTTCTGGGGGATGCAGGGAGCAGGCTCCTCGGGTTTCTGGTGACCATCTATCTGGCCCGGATCCTTGCTCCGGAAGGTTTCGGGCTGATGAGCATCGGTCTCGCGGTTTTGGGTCATTTGATGCTGGTTGCAAGCCCGGGTATCCAGATGCTGGAGACCCGTAATGTTGCGGCGACGCAAGAGATTCGGCACGATCGCGCTGTCGGTGTTCTGTCGCTGCGCGTCGGGCTGGCGATCGTGCTGGTCATTGTTACGCTTGCTGTGGCGGGTCTCTGGCTGGGATCAACGCCCACACGGGATATTGTCCTTCTCTATGTTGCATGCCTGCTCCCGATGTCGCTTTTTCTGGACTGGTTTTTCCAGGGAAAAGAAGAATTCCACATCGTGGGTCTTGCGAGGGTGGCTCAATTCCTTGTCTACGGGGGGTTGGCTGTCGTTCTCATTCAGAGTAAGGATGATGTTCTCTTTGCCCCGGTCGCGTTCTTTGCAGGGTCTCTCACGGGTTCACTACTCCTTCTGGGCGTCTACCGATACAGGTACGGCCGACTTCGGTTCGCGTGGGCGCCCGGCCTCTGGTGGTCAATCC
>JBATTW010000097.1:0-1918 GCA_049670805.1 Bacteroidota bacterium | reverse complement strand
GTTGTCCAGCGTGACATTCCCGAGCGTGTCGGCTTCCACCCTCGCATTCTGACTCATGATGTTGATGCCGTTCATGAATGAGACATACGGGATGAACCGACTATCAGTGAACTGGTAGCGCCCCCCGATCCAGACGGGAACGACCCTGAAGTAGGCGTCGGGTGAAGTGATCTCATCGCTCAGCTGATAGTTCAGGTACCCGACCTGGATGTCCAGCGTGTAGTGGTCGGGGAAGAACATCTCGTAGGTTGCGTAGAGGCCACTTCCCCCGGACCAGGCTTTGGAAAAATTGCCGAGTGTTCTAACGTAGACTCCCTGGACGATGACCGTGTTACTCAGGTACCGGATGCCACTCTCAGGCGGCGGATAGGGGGTGCTCCCCCCGGAACCCTCGGCGTGGCCCGCAGTTGCGAGCAGAATCATTGCAGCAAGTAGTGTCTTTTTCATCTCAAGTCCTTCCTTGGTGAAACGTTCACCGGTCGTCATCTTTTATATCATCGTTCTGAAGAAGAGTCTCCCCACGGGATTCTTTGTGGAGACATCATCAAACATATCATAGTGGCTGTTCCTCCAGTACATCCCGGCCCCGATGCCCACCGCAAAATAGTTCGTCAGAGGAAGCTGTGCGTCCACCCAGAGAACGTGAAGGTGATGGCTTGATTCGGCGGGCTCGCTCTGTGTCCAGATCCAGTCGGACACGTAGATCGCCTGTACAATGTCCCAGCCATGGCTCTTGTACGCTGCCCTCATACGCAGGCCAAGGCCGGGGCCGAAATCATAGTTCCGGCCTTCCACATCCACGTAGTAGTCATTCGGCGTTCCCCCCATAGCGATGATATCTGCGCCGACCTGTGTGACGATGTTCTTCTCTTTGCCCACCCCGAACCGGGAGACAAACTGCGGTACGACAGCTGCAGCGCCCAGGATGAATCCCGGATTGTTCAGATAGGTGTAGTTGAGCGTCAGGGCGAGAAAATGATTGGTGTTTTCACTGTCGTGGAGCCTCCAGCCGGTGAGGTTCCCGAACACCAGAAGCCTCGTGAGGCTCGGAGAACCGCTCGAGAGTGCCATGGAGACTTTGAAGGTGGAGAACGGCTCCTTGATATCGCCCTTCAGAAGGTTGCCGTGCATAATGTCAAATCCGTAGAGACCTTCATCGACCCCTTCCTTCACGACCTCATCCCCCTCGCCGGTCCTGTCGATTCTCCGTATGCCGGCATCCAGGCTGATGCGGAAGTCGACCGGCGTATGCTCCTTGCCGTTGGGGAAGACCTTATAGGTCTCACCCGTCACCAGGCGGTTGAATCCTCTCAAGGGGTTCAAGAGCGCACCCGCGATCTCCTTCCAGACCCGGGTACTGCCCGTTGCGGTGTTGTCTGTCACCATGGAGGAGAGGCGGTAGAGCATCTCCCCGAGCACGATCCCGTTCATCGTTGTATTCACCCAGTCGTTGAACGCCGGGCGGAACGTCTCACCGAAGTACTCCCAGAGTGCACTACCGGCCGCCGTCCACAGGGTTGACTCCCAGAAATCGTATCCGTTCGTCCTTCCGGTATTGAAGTAGAGATTGCCGTGGTAGGGGTGCGCGTAGTAGTTGGTGAGAAAAGCGTCCCCGTCATACTCCCACCCCCCCGAGATATTTTTCCACCAGCTCTCTGGAGTCACCTTCGCCCAGTTGTCGGCGGGGTCCTCCCAGTTTCTCACCCACCGTGCCATCGCCCAGGGGATGAACTCAACGATCATCAACTCCCCGGCTGCAACCCAGAAATGCCTCTCCGACACCCAGGGAACGTGTTCATTCCCCGCTTGAGCGGGCGGGGAGAAGACGGGACTGGAATAGGCAGTACCCGTCTGCATACTCAGCGTCCCGGTCCCTGATGCCAAACCACCCTCTGCCATGGTAAAAACAGGCATCAGG
>JBATTW010000096.1:0-3271 GCA_049670805.1 Bacteroidota bacterium | reverse complement strand
TACCGTAGGCTGCATAGGGGACGAAGCTGGCCCTCTGGGACATCCTCAGTGTTGCGCGGGCGATGATCTCAAGCTCCGTTGCCGATGCGGAGTACTCGCCATTGTTGGTGGCCGCGCCCGCAGTATTTGTTCCGGTCAGGTTATCTGACACGTTGTCGAATCGGACCGCGGCGCTGGCATCGACGGCGCTGCCACGTCCCAGATTCCAGAGCAGCCCGGCCCGTATGCCGAGCACGCTGGCAGAGTGTTCCGCGTTGCTGCCTGCCAGGCTGGGCCCCGATGTCTCCGCCTGGTTTTTTGACCGGCCGTAGAGCAGACCGATGCCGATGTCCGCCGGACCCATATCCATCGTGCCGGTCAGCTCGATCACCTCGACCGGCGCGAGGCCGATCTGGGCCCGCCCGGGTTGCACCTGGTTGATGAAGCTGGCGAGCTGTGTGACGACCGTGTTTGTCAAGGACGGATCATAGCTCAGGACGGTCCCGATGGTGAACCGTTTGGCGAGCGAGAAGTTCACACCCGCATTCTGGGCGCCGTACCTGTCCTGGCCGCCGAAGCCGGACAGGCTGCCGCCCGCGACATTCAACCAGACATAGTCCTTGTAGTAACCCTGGTAGGCAGGGTTGATGAGTATGAATGACGGATCCCGGAAGATGAACGGGTTGACCGCCAGTCCGTTCCGGACGTTCGAGCCACCCATTGCTAGTTGCCGTGCGATTCCGCCAGGCTTGGCTTCGGCCAGTCCGATACCGGCAACAATGATGAGTGCTGCGCAAATCGCGATAGCCCTACGAATCATGTGGCCTCCTCCTTCTTGAGTTGAACATGGACAATCACGGTTTCTCATGGAATTGCCGTCAATATACGCCGCCCCCCTCCCTTTGTCAATAGGGCTCACACCCCAAAAAGAGATGACAAGACGCGGTCCAGAAACTGAATTCGCCGCCGGAGGTCCTTTCTGTCCCCGTCATTCTGAATGACGAAATCCCCCCGGGCGGCTTTTTCCCCCGCGGGCATTTGTGACGCAATCCGGTAGCGGACATCAGCACCTGTGCAACGATCCCGCTGCATGACCCGTGAAATACGAGTCTTCTCTCGGGCGTTGACGACGATAACGTAGTCGAGCCACCTGTCCATGCCCGACTCAAATATGAGCGCTGCTTCGATGACGATATAGGGGCGGGTTGATCGGGTGGAGACGCTCAGGAGGGTCTTTTCGATTACCTCAAACACCCTTGGATGGACAATGCTGTTGAGGCGTTCACGCTTTCGTGCGTCCCGGAACACGAGAGCTGCGAGCTCCTTGCGCCTGAGAGACCCATCCTCAGCAAAAACCTCTGCGCCAAAGGCTTTGCGGATGTCGCGTCGAACCAAGGAATCGTCCTCAGTGAGATCGTACGCGATGGCATCGGCAGAAAGAACTCTCCGCCCCAGGCGGGTAAATTCCCGACAGACCGTCGACTTTCCGCTGCCGATTCCTCCCGTCACCCCCACGGTCATCGGGCGGGTCCTATTTTGCGTACGAGACGGCACGGTATTCTCTTATGACCGTCACCTTTATCTGACCGGGATACTCCATTTCCCGCTGGATCTTATCGGAGATGTCGTGCGCAAGTTGGTCAGCCATTGCATCGTCCACCTTCTCCTGCTCCACGACTACCCTGACCTCCCTACCGGCCTGGATCGCATAGGTCTTTGCAACGCCCTGAAAAGACTGGGCGAAGGATTCGAGCTTTTCGAGTCTCTTGACGTATCCCTCCACCGACTCGCGGCGTGCTCCCGGTCGTGCTCCGCTGATAGAATCGGAAGCCTGGACCAGCGCCGCAATGGGGGATTCCATCGGGATATCGTCGTGATGTGATCCTATCGCGTTGGCCACGATCGGGTGCTCTCCGTATTTCTTGGCAAGTTCGTACCCCACGAGAGCGTGTGGCCCCTCCATCGAACGATCGGCGCACTTGCCCATGTCGTGCAGCAGGCCTGCACGTTTTGCCATTGATGCGTCCAGCCGCAGCTCGCCGGCCATCATACCGGTCAGGTAAGAGACCTCGATGCTGTGCTGGAGCATATTCTGGCCGTAACTGGAGCGGTATTTCATCTTCCCAATCATCTTGAGCACCTCTTTGTGTGCTCCGTGAAGACCCACCTCCAGCAGTGTGTTCTCTCCTGTTCTCAGAATCTCTTCCTCCAGCTCGGTGCGAACCTTTGTGACCACCTCTTCAATGCGGGCCGGATGAATTCGGCCGTCTCCAACCAGTCGCTCGAGTGAGATGCGTGCCACTTCACGCCGAAATGGATCGAATCCAGAGAGAATCACGGCTTCTGGTGTGTCATCCACGATGACATCCACGCCTGTTGCCGCCTCAAATGCTCTGATGTTTCTCCCCTCCCGACCGATGATCCTTCCTTTCATCTCGTCGCTCTGGATATTCAGAACACTCACGGTGGTTTCTACGGAATGGTCCGAAGCTGTTCGCTGGATGGCATGGACGATGATCTTCTGCGCTTCCTTGCGTGATTCGTCCCTAGCCTTGTCCCGGATCTCCTTGAGCGATTGTGAGGCTTCGGCTCTTGCCTCATTTGCCAGGTTTTCGATCAGGACGCGCTTTGCCTCATCTCGTGAAAGCCCTGAAGCACGCTCCAGTCGGATGTTTTCCTCCGCAAGGAGCTTGTTGAGCTCATCCTGTCTTGCCTTGAGCGCCTTGGCCCTGTCGTCCAGGCTTCGTTTGAGGTTCGTCTGCTCCCTCTCTTTCCGCGTCAGGAGCTCCACCTTCCTGTCGATGTTCTCCTCCCGGACTTCAATGGCTTTCTCCTGCGCAACCAACTTGCTACGTTTATTATTAACTTCTACGTCGAATTCCTTTTTTTTCGAATACCATTCGTCCTTCACTTCAAGTAATTTCTCGCGCTTTAACGTGCCCGCTTCTTTTCCCGCGTCGTCGACGATCTTCTTGGCTAGCTCCTTGGCGGATGCAATCTTGTTCTGTCCGCTCTTGGCACTCAGGAACCAGCCCAGGATGAATCCCATTCCCACGATGAGGGCGACCACCACCGGTTCCCAAACCTGAAACTGCATGACCCCTCCAATGTTCTGTTTTTAGGCAAAAAAAATCCGCACTCTACAGCCGTTTTCTGGAAGGCACTTATGAAAGAACCCTTCCTACACAGTGGGTGCACGCCTGAGCGTCTCTTACGTCCACAGTCTCGCTCTGATGCTCACAGGGAGCGGTTCAGAACAAGATCCCCGGCAATACGGGGAGAGGCCTGTAAT
>JBATTW010000095.1:0-2786 GCA_049670805.1 Bacteroidota bacterium | reverse complement strand
CCGGGTCCGGGTTTGATACCACGCATACCGCTCTGGCGAGACCGGACGCGACGGCAAAACCGGCAAACGGCTCTGGCGTCTTTGTTGCCGGGGATTTCTGGGAATCGTATATGCCCCAGAGCCAGGGACCGTTCTACAGCGAAGCTTCTACGGTCACAATGAAGAACTTCGTTAGACTGGGGAACTTCGACCGCCTCTGGTCGCACCCCACGCATCTCTGGCCGGGCGGCTGGAACACAACGGCCTTCTGGGCGAAGAACTTCCTGATGGCCGAGTACAATCCTGACGCCACATTCAACCCCGCGCAGGTTGGTGGAGTTGACAATCCGAACCATGATGCAACTTCGGGCTCCAACTATTCCATGGCGGCATTTGCCCCCAACCCGTCAGCTCCGGGTCGAAACGTAGCGGGGTGGAATGACGCGGCCAGGAACTACACCATCGAGACAAAGTGGGTGGACGCGAACCGCCACCACGCTGTCTATGAGTGTGCGTGGCCGACCAGTCTGGGTGTCGACGTGGTGATGAAGGTCCACCAGTGGTCGATCAACTGGAACAGCTTCGACGACTTTCATATCGTCGAGTTTCAGCTCACCAATACCGGAAACGTGGATATCGACTGCGACGGTACGGTGGAGCGGACGAACAACGCGATCCGTGCCCTGGTGATGTATATCGGTGGTGAGGTGGCGATGTCCGCGCTGGTAAACACTGCGGGGACCAGGAGCTCGCACTGGGGCGCCGGCCGTCATTCCGGGTACGTCGGCGATAATGACCCGACAGGTGCTCCGTGGGCCATCCATGCAGTCTATCCCGGCGAGGACCCCGATGGCGGAGGCAACTTCGGGATGAACTCCATACCGTACAGATACTACACTGACATCTGGAGCACGTGGACCTGGCTTGGTGCCAAGCAGGGAATCGATCCCACGGGACCGGACAAGCAGACCCTCTATGGAACGCATCCGGTTGGTGAAGGTGCGGAGCGTGGCTGGTACTGGACCTCCGGAGATGCGATCGGTCTTTCGGCGGGTCGCAACAATCCGAGGAGTCTCCACACAGCCGCCATGGGTACCTGGTACGTGGATGGGGGGAAGAGCAGGGATCAGGCCAAACTTGACCTGAACCCCAACCCCAACTTCTTCGCGAGCGGTACCGAAGGAGATCCGACGACATTTGTTCCCCTGGCCACCCCCACCGGTCCTCCGAATGGAACCCGGATGAGGCAGTCTCTCGACATAGGTGCTGCAGCATTCGAGAAGACCGTATTCGAAGATGACTGGACAATAGGCTACAGCTCCCAGCAGAACTTCGATGCGGACTCTTACAGCGGAATAGGTCCGTTCGGGTTGGCGGTTGGTGAAACCGCAACCATCTACCTCGCACAGGGTGCTGGGTTCCGCCTGATGGGCGCAGCCAACGCCATGTCGGCTGCACGGTATATCTTCGGCCAAGGGTTGCAGTTGCCGATCGACTATCCAGCGGTCCCGCAGATGGGTACGGGCAACACGCTGAACAAGACCGTCAAGATCAGCTGGGACAACGCCTCCACCACTCATGCCAACTTCGGTGGCTACAAGATCTACCGGGCTGACCTGGCCAGGAGGATTGACTACCTGGATGAGGGAATCCGTGTTGTGGACAACTACTGGAGGCAGATGACTCCGAGTCCGACTGTCCCCGATGAGTTCAGGCGACCGGTGAATCCCAAGTTCGATCCGGCGCTCTCATTGGGACGCGAGGGTGCCCCCGACGCGTGGGGTCCCTACCACCTCGTAAAGGTGATCCCCGCAGCTGAACTGAGCCAGTACGCGGACGGCGCAAATCCGTCGTTCCAGTACGCCTGGGAGGATGCTACGATCGAGCTCGGGTTCAAGTACTGGTACTACGTTGCGGCATACACCAGTACCGGGTATGACCTCGGGCCCACCTGGGTCTCCTACCCGGGGACGAACCCGGCCACGTCTCCCTTTATTGAGACATCCAATGTCAACCGGAACGGAGCTACGGGTCTCTGGCAGAACACCTATCCTTTCGCATACCGGAACCCGTTCTACCCGACTGACCTGACAGGCCTGAGCGCAATGGGCGCAGGTTTCGTGGTTCAGTCAGCCCTTGCCAATCCGAGAGATCTGGCAGCGGGCACGGCGACGATCGGTGTGAAACCGAATCCCTACAAGAAAAAGGCGCTCTTTGACAGTGCCTCGGATGCGGCTGATCACAAGGTGATATTCTATAACCTGCCGCCGTCGGCGACGATCACGATCATGGACGTCTCCGGGCAGATCATCGATGAGATCCAGTTCTCGTCGAACGATCCGAACAACGGGAGCATCTTCTGGGATCTCTTTGCCAAGAACGGCGCTGAGGTCGCAAGCGGGCTCTATATCTACGTTGTGGACTACGACGGGGGTCAGCACGTCGGTTATCTCTCCGTACTGCGATGAGGTCACCGATGCGCAGACGTCTGACTCACGAAAATTTAGACGAGGCTAACTCCATGAAGAACCTGAGAACAGCATTCATCTGTGTGATTGCCCTCCTGGTGCTGGTCGACGTCGGGTCCGCACAACGTCGGAAAGCCGGGCTCACAGGGGCGGCGTTTCTGAAGGTTGGCGTGGGTGCTCGTGCCGTAGCCATGGGAACGGCGGTGACGGCCCTCACCCACGATGTCAACCAGATCTTCTACAATCCTGCGGGAATTGGCCTGCAGGAAGAGAAGCTGCAGTTTGCGTTCAACTACAACAAATGGATCGCGGACCTGAACCACAATGCCGCTGCCGTAT
>JBATTW010000094.1:0-2424 GCA_049670805.1 Bacteroidota bacterium | reverse complement strand
CTCCGGGCCATCGGGCCGGATAGCTCAACGGTGGATCTCAGCTCACTGACCTCTCAGACGGCGGGGGACACGGGTCTGGTCTCATTCGCGCTCTCGTCAATCCTCTCGACATCTGACGCTGAGAGGACACCGACACTCAAGGAGTGGCAGCTGGATATCCAGCCGCCGGCGGAGCTGGCCCCCGTCATGCAATCAATGGATGGACTCGGTTCGCCCCTCCCCAGGGGAGTCACAGTCAACCTGCCGATCTCTATCACCAATCTGGGTTACCAGGCGTCCGACAGTGCTACGCTGATTGCGTCTGTCTGGACCGGGACCGGCTCGCTGCATCATCTTAATTCAATTCGTGTGGGACCCATCCCGGTGGATAGCACCAGAACCGAGATGCTTCCCTTTTCAACGGCAAATCTGTCCGGTAAGGTCTCCATCAGGGTGGACCTTGTACCAACGCCCGGGAAAAGAGATCTCATTGTGGAGAACAACAGCTTCCCGGTGCCCCTGGAAGTGGAGACCGACGGCGACGCAACGGTTTACCTGTTTGCCGACGGGGTCCCTCTCATGAACGGGGATTACGTTTCGGGCAGGCCCAGCATCCTGGTCCGGCTCCCCGAGCAGGATGATGGGGGAGCGCTGCCGAGGACAGTTCTCTTCTATGTTGACGGCGAGCTGCTGGGATCGACCGAGGCCCAGTTGTTGAGGGGTCTGGAGGCACCTCAGGCAGACCCGAATGAGGATCCGACATTTGTCCCGGATCTGACCAATGGGCCTCATGAGCTGAGTGTCGCGGTGGTTCAGCAGAGCGTGGTAGGAGTCCCGGATACGGTGCGGCAGTCTGTGGTTGTGCAGGTAGAGGTGGAGAACAAGATTCTTCAGCTCCTCAACTATCCAAACCCGTTCGCCACCGAAACGGAGTTCACGTTTGTTCTGACAGGCGCTGCGGTTCCCGAAGAGCTCAAGATCAGGATCTACACGGTATCGGGGAGGAAGATCCAGGAGATCTGGGTTCCCCCCGGCGACATACAGATCGGGTTCAACCGGGTGTTCTGGGATGGCCGGGATCGGGATGGTGACGAGCTGGCCAACGGGACCTACTTCTACCAGGTCGAGTCAAAATCCGGTGGGAAGGTCCAGACCGAGATCGGCAAGCTCAGCAAGGTCAGATAGCGGACGCGAGAGGCATGACAGACTCGACTGTCAACGCAGGAGCAGCATCTTCCTCAGAATCGATTCCCCATCCGTTCTCAATCGATAGATGTAGAACCCGCTGGGCAGGCGATCTGCTCTGACACGGATTCTGTACTCTTGACCCTCCTGGACTGATTCGGTGAAGAGCGTTTGAACGTGCTGTCCAAGCATGTTGAACATATCGACACGCGCCGGGCCGGAAGCCTCCGGCCGGAAGAAGAACTCACTCTCGGAGTTAAACGGATTGGGGTGGTTCTGGGAGAGGATCCCGCCGCTGGTTCTATCCTCGCGGATGTGACTCAGGATATCGACGGTGACTACCTCTGACAGGTGGATTGACCCGTCCATATCGATCTGCTTGAGCCGGTAGAGCCATGACTTGCCCTCCGATGGAAGTGTATCCACAAATGTGTATTGAGAGGGGAGACTGGTTGTACCATTCCCCGGAACAAACCCATTCGGGATCTCCTCAAATGTCTGCTCTGGACCCGCCGAACGTTGAACAACAAACCCGTAGTTGTCGATCTCTGATTCTGTCCTCCATTCGAGCTGGACCAGGCCGGTTTGAATCAGCCTGGCGTGAAATGAGCTGAGCGTGATGGGAAGGGCGGATGCCCAGGATCGGCCCACCCTGAACCCGTCTATGACAACTTCAGGTGAAGACGATGTGCTCCCCTGTCTCAGAGCGATGGCGCCGATCTTCTTCGCGTCGGTCGTCTCATCGGTGACAGGACCCACTGTGGGATGAGCGGGCTCATCCATGGGGACGGCCTCATCCGAGAACAGAAAGAGACTCACCTCATCATCCTGGTTCGATCCCTCCCGGAATGTGTACTTGACCACAATGACGTATGTTGTCTCCAGGTGATAGATCGAGTCTGTGTAGACCGATGTGGGGTTGGAGTTTGTCCCTTTCTTGGCGATGCCAAATGAGAGGTTACCATTTGCGGCGGTTCGAACGAAGGTACGGCCGAAATAGCTTGAGGAGACCGGAGAGGTATGGTAGTGGAAGAAGTAGTCTCCGCTGCGTGCAGCGGTGACTCTCAGCATGAAGAACGTATAGAACGACCCGGCTGAATCCACCGCAAACTCTTTGTACACATCCTGTCCTGTTGTCGTGAGGGATGTGGCGTTACCGATCCCGGATCCGATGTAACCGGTGTATTCCAGCCCCGGTGATCTGGTAAGGACTGCGTTTGTTGTGGTGGATTGAGCTGTCTCCCATCCACGGGATGTCAG
>JBATTW010000093.1:0-8649 GCA_049670805.1 Bacteroidota bacterium | reverse complement strand
CGTTGAATTGTTCGGCCGAGATCAACGCACGCGACACCGTTGCGATCAGAAGTTCATCACCTTCCTCGAGCCCATCAATCACCTCGGCGTAGTCGAAGTTGTTTACGCCGATGATGATCATGCGTGGGACGAACCCGTCACCCTCCCGCACCATGACCACTCGCCGCTTTGATCGCCCTCGTGTCTCCACCTGCCTTTCCCGCTGCGTGCGGCCGCCACCCTCTTCCCCCCCACGCCTCATTCGCATAATGCGTTCCCGCTCCTCCGGGGGAAGATCCTGAAGTCGTTGCTGGAATCGTTGGCGAAATTGTTGCTGGGCTTGCTTCCTCTCTTCGGGCGACATTGCGGCAAACCTCTCCCGCATGCCTTCCATCTCCTGTTGCGAACGCCTCCCCCCGACCCGGCCCGTATCCCCGCTCGCCGTTGATCCGCTTGAATCCGGGGGCCCCGCAAGGAGGGCAAGTAACGACCGCCCCTGCTCACTCCGCGGATCTTTAAGAGCTTCGTTGGGAACAAGGACAACCTGGGTGCGCCGGAACACTTCTATGTCCACAGACGCACTCATGCCCGCCTTGAGTTTCCCACCCCTGTTCGTCACCTGGATCACCACAGTAAAAACGGTTACGTTTTGCTGCATCAGCCCGAGAGGTGCGATGCGTACGACTTCCCCTGAGAAGGTCTCCTCGGGATATGCATCAGCCACGACCTGCGCATCCTGGGCGACCGAGACATTGCCGATGTCGACCTCGTCAACGCTTGTTTCCACGTAGACTTTGTGCATGTCAGCAATCGTCGCAAGGAGGGTCCCCCCACCAACGTTGGTTACCCCGGATGAAATAATCTGACCGATCTCCACGTCTTTCGTCAGAACAATCCCGCTGATGGGTGCCCGGATCCGGGTGTCACGCAAACGTTCATCGGCCGATGACAGAAAGGCTTCAGCTTTCACCAGATTGGCCTTGGCGCGTACATACTCCACAAGCGCCTGATCGCGCTCCTGCTCCGAGATGAGCTTCTTTTCGCCCAAGTCCTGAGTTCGTTGGAAGTTGTTCTCCTGTTGCGTCAGATTTGCCTCTGCGACCTCGAGATCCGCCTTTGCCTGTTCGTAATCGTTCAGCGTGGTCCGTTGATCAAGGGCGATCAGAAGATCCCCTTTCTTCACCAGCTGGCCTTCTTCAAAATTCAACTGCTCGATCTGTCCGCTGGCTTTTGACTTGACCTCAACTCTGTTGATCGGTTGTATCACCCCGTCCGCCGAAACGGTCAACTCCAGATCGCCCCGTCCGACCGACACTACACGCCGAACCTCTGCCAGAGATACGTCCTCATCATCGCCAACCCCCGTTACGAGGAAGTAGACTGCAACCGCAGCCAGAACAAGAATGCCTCCGAGTATCCAATGCTTCCTTTTCATGGCCTATTGAGGCCTCTCCCGTCCCATTCGCGACCGCATTCTCTCTCTTTGTTCTTCTCTATAGTTTTGATATTCCGTTCTTTGCTCATCATTCAGGAGGTCCGTGATCTTCTTGTCGGTCTCCTCCATCCGTTTCCGCACAACTATCATCATGGTCTCGCGGTCTCCTTCATATGCTTGCCGATCTTCCTGCAGGAGTGCATAGTTCTGTTCCATAATCCCCCGGATGCTGTCGGCCTGTTCATCGCTGAGGGAGAGCCGCTCGGTCAGGGTAGCCATCATCTCGTCGAGACGCTCTGGATTGAACATCCCGCCTCCCCGGCCCTGCGCCACCGCCTGCGCCGGAAGGGTAATTGAGAGGGCAACAATGGCAAGCGCTGTGATCAACGACAATGTCCGAGCCATGGATTCTTCCTCTTCGGTTTGGATGGCGTACACTACTCCTCAATGTAAGACACCAAAATACGCTCGGGGGTTTAATTGGAAGCGTCGGTCTCGGTCCTGTTTGCGTCGAAATTGCACCCGGTACTGCAAAGGGAAAACCCCGGCTCCCGTCTCATTCGATCGTCCACGCGCCGCTATGGTACGCCTCCGCAACACGTTCACAAAACGTGTGGTATCGCTGGGGAAGGTTTTTCATCTTGGGTCGCAATGCCGGCAGGCATTCTTCCCACGTCCGCGCACGATCAACGGCCTCCACGAGGTTCGAGAGGTACTCCAGCAGTTTCTTTCTGACCCGGGCGTTCACATCCGAATCCGCCGAACCGGAAAGGGCTCGTATAGCCTCCTCCACGTCGAAGCGGTGTTCCGTAAAGGTCTTCAGGCCCTCCCCGCGGAAGTATTCAGCCACCGTCCCTCTGTTGAGCCCTCCCAGTTCCTCGGCTGTTTCCGATACCGAACTCCTGCTAAATCCCTTCGCCCGGAGGTGTTCGAGCACCTGCTCTTCCAACGGCACCGCCCCGGCTCCAGCTGAGGCAATATCCTCCGGCAGATCCTTGAGGTTGATCAGGCCGCGCCCGTCCGCTTTCGCCAGAAGAACAGCCCGCGTGATCGTGCTCTCCAGCTCCCGGATGTTGCCGGGCCAGGGGTACTTTTCGAGCGCTTGCACCACGCTCCGGGAAAGCTGCAATCCGCCCCCCTGCGCCGAGAGAAAATGCTGAACGAGAAAGGGGATGTCCGCCTGCCGCTCCCCTAGGGTAGGGAGCATCACGGCCAGAACGTTCAGGCGATAGTAGAGATCCTCGCGGAATCGCCCCGCCCGGACCTCTTCCTTCAGGTTCTTGTTGCTCGCCGCGATCACACGCACATCCACTTTCAATGTTCCCATTCCACCTACACGCTCCAGCTCGCCTTCCTGAAGCACCCGGAGTAACTTCACCTGAAAATTCTCTGACGTCTCCCCGATCTCATCGAGGAATATCGTGCCGCCGTGCGCAAGCTCGAAACGCCCCAACCGCTCCTTCACCGCACCCGTAAAAGCCCCCTTTTCATGACCGAACAACTCACTTTCCAACAGACTCTCGGTGAGCGCGCCACAATTGACGGCAACAAAAGCCTCCCCGGCGCGCCCGCTCCTGGCATGAATGGCCCGGGCCACCAGCTCCTTCCCTGTTCCGCTCTCACCCAGAACCAGCACCGGCGCATCGCTCCCTGCGATCTTTTGGACAAACCTCACAATGTCCTTCATTTTCCCACCCGACGTGTGGACGATCCCTTCAAAGAGACCCGCCAGTCCCTGATCCTCACCATCGCCCGTACTGAAAGGAACCATGTCATCCGCCCGTGCAGAGAGTTCCTGAATCTCCGTCCGGTAACGAAGAATCTCATCCAGCAATTCTTTTGTCCGCTCACCCTTATGAGCCGCTTCCTGATGCGCAAGCTCACGTTCCAGTGTTTCCACCTTGGCTTCCCTTTCCCCAAGTCGCGAAAGGATAATTTTCTTCTCCGTTTCAAGCTTCTCCACCTTCTTGCGCTGGGAGCGCTGCCGGTAGATCGAGCCCGCAGCAACGGAAACCACCGTCCCCAGCAGGAAAGGCGCGACGGGCAACAGGAGCGAGCTCTGAACAAAGAGGAAGAGCGAGATACCGGAGACGGCAGCCAGGCCGCAGAGCGGGACCAACACCGCGTAGGGTCGGCGCAGCCCCACCGCCGCAGCTGAACATGCGCCGGCAAAGAGTATAGCCAGAATCGTGACAAGCCAGGCGTCCGGATGCACGAGGAACCGATCGCGGAGAGCGTTGTCCAGAAAAGCCGCGTGCAGGGCCACTGAGGGGAGGCGCGGATCCACCGGGGTATTCAGAAATCGGCTCCGACCCTCCGCAATGACACAGACAAGGACGATCTTGTCTCTGAATGAGGAGAGAGGTACAAGACCCGGGCGGTCCATCCGCATCGCGTCGTAGGACCTCAGGACCTCGATGAAGGGATACCGCCGGTAGGCCGCAAGACCGCCCGGATAGTTCAGCGAAACCAGACCGCCGGGAGCGCTGAACTCACGCAGATCGCCCCGGCTCTCCACGGCAAAGGATTCACCGTTCACGCGGAGGTCCCCGTCCAGAAAGGTGCTAAGGAGGGCAAGCCCGAGGGCAGGTCTCCGAACCTCCTCCGACTGCAGGAGGATAGGCACATCGCCGTCGCCCGTGTAGTGAACGTGACCCAGACCGGCAGCCGCATCGCGCAACCGCGGGAAGGGCTCATGCGGGCCAGTCGCGATGCCCCTTCCCTCCTCCACCGTATCGAAGTACGAGGGAAGCACGACGTTCCCCGCAGTTCGCGTGACCGCCGTGAGCAGATCATCATACTCCGGATACCCCAGGCGTTCCTCCTCGAACACAACTTCCACACCAACAGTCCGTGCGCCAAGCTCGGTCAGGACCCTGATCATCAGAGCGTGGAAGTTTCGCTTCACGGGCCATCCCACAGAACGAAGGGCCTCATCATCAATGTACACGAGGACAATGTTTGAATCGGCGAGCTCCATGCCGCGGACGCGGTAGTGCATCGCGCTGAGGGAATCGTCAAGCGTGGCGAGGGGGGTCTGCAGGAGAACGAGCAGTAGGGCAGAGACCACCGTGAGGACCAGAAAAGGGGGTCCGTGTCTTCCTATTGCTTGACTAGCCATCGTTCCGGGTTTTGCTTCTCGCGTTCTTTCCAGATCTCAAAATGCAGTCGGGGACCATCAAGCGATTCGCCACTCACACCGATCCCGTCACCCTCAACAAGCTTCTGTCCCCTAGTAACGAAGATCTCCGCAAGGTGCGTGTAGATCGTCCGGTAGCCGTTGTAGTGGTTGAGAATGATGAGGTTCCCGTAGGAAGGAAGCCACCATATCCTCGCCACCTCACCTTGAGCCACAGCGACTACGGTGGATCCCGCGTCCACCGAGATATCAATCCCCGTGTTCTGAGTGATGGTTCTGAGCGTCGGATGTCTCTGATTGCCAAACTTCGAAACTACGACCCCCTGGCGGACCGGCCATCGGAGCTTCCCTTTCTTGGTTTCGAAGCCCGGCCCCGTCACAACAGGAACCTCCGTGCGGTCCGCGCCGGCCTTCTCCTGTCGAAGACGATCTTCCTCGATCAGCCGTGCGACAATCGTTTCGAGATCCCGTGCCGCCCGAATCTTGCGCTCCATCTCCTGCTGCAGCAGCTTCCGATCGGACCGCGCCTGCTCCAGGGTCTTCCTCCGCTCCTCGGCCACGGCGTCGAGTCGGTCTTCCTCCGAACCCTTCTCAGCAAGAAGCCGCCGCTCCTCGCTCAACTGCTGCTGCTGATGAGCTTGGAGTTCTTGCATGGTGTTCGTTTTGTCGAGGATCTTGTCCACATCCGATCGCCGTTGCGTGGCAAACCGCCTCAGATATTCGTTCCGGACCGTTAGCTGGTTGATGGAACGTGAGGAGAGGAGGAGCTCGAGATCCTGCGAGCGACCGGACTTGTACGCTGACACGACATACTTGGAATAGTGGTTCCTCAGAAATGTAAGGTCCGACTCGAGGGCAGCAAGTGATTCTGTTGTCCCGTTGATCTGTCGCTGTATCTCCTGCTCCTCCTTCTTGAGTTTCCCGACGAGTTGGCGCAGCAGCGTCCCCTTCTTGTCGTACGAGTCCAGCAATTCCAGGGTGGCATGTTCGGTCTGCCGTTGGTCCTTGATTTGCTCCTCGTATTTGTGTATCTGCGTCCGGAGCGCCTGGAGCTCTGCCCGTCGCCTCTTGATTTCGCCTTCATCTGCAAACACAAACGGGGCCGTCGCAATCAGGAGAATCATCGACAGGACTGTATAGAGCCGTATCATCATTCTCTATCGGTCGATTGTCTCGGCGTCAGGGGGAACCGAGAACGAAAACGACGGTTCAGGATCGTTGAGGTGCAGGGCGCTGTAGTAGACCGACACTCTCCTTTGCGATTCCGGGAAGACAACCGTAATGCGTCGAGGCGCGAAGATGTCATCCTGTTCCGTGATCGCGTCCGATACCGCATCGACAAGTGTGGTCCCGCTGGCCGTTCTCCGGAGATACCGTGTCACCAGAAGGCTGCCGGGATCGATCCAGTAGATGCACTCTTCGTTCCCGCACGGCAGAAGAAGACGGAATCGATCCTCCTCGACCGTGAATTCCCGCGCGCGTTGAGCATCTCCCTTTATCGTAAACACGCCGGAGATCGCCTCCAGGAGCTGTTCATGAGTCAGATCTATGGGAATCAGTGACCGGAACGACGATCCCTGCGGACTTCCCCGGATCACCCTGTTTTCCAACCCATTGTAGATGAGATACTTCTCCCGGTCCATAAACAGCATCCCCATGTCGATGCCGAACGGACCCTCGAGTTTCAGGAGCAGGGAATCGGGTTTCTTCAGGGAGAGCGAGAAGAAGGCTGAGCCGGCAAACTCGGGGCTCTCAAATGCGAGGCTTCCCCTGCCGCTCATAGAGCGGAGCTTCTCTCCACCCGCTTCTACCATTGCGAGGAGTTCGGTTGGACTTATCTGTTCCGTGTCCAACAAGACCCCGAATTTCCTGGGAGCACACGATGTCAGGCTCGCCAGCGCCAGAATGCACCCCACCCACATCCGCACCGTCAGGTTCATAGGGAACCGCGTGCGATTTTCTCGCGGAGCGCAGTGTTGCCCTCGTCCAGCTCCAGAGCCATGTTCCAGTGCTCCAACGCCCTCTCCTGCTGGTTGAGCTTGAAGTAGATGTCGCCCAGGTGCTCGTAGACAACAGCGTTGTCCTCACCCTTCTCGATGGCTTCCCTGACAAACCGCTCCGCCTCCCTGTATCGCCCCAGCTGGAAGTAGATCCAGCCTATGGTGTCAAGATACGACGGGTTCTCCGGTTGGGCTTTGATCGCCTTTTTTGCCATCTCCAGGGCTTTGTCCAGACGGACACCGCGCTCGGCCAGACTGTAGCCGTAGTTGTTGAGCACGAGATCATTTTCCGGCTCGATGCCAATGGCCAGGTCATAGAGGCTGTCCGACACCGTGTACCAGCCCATGCCGTCGTAGACGAGCGCCAGCTGCGAAAGCGCATCCACGTTCTCCGGATCGATGGCATGTGCACGCTCCAGGACCCGGACCGCGTCGTCATCCCGACCGAGTCGGCTGTATGCAACACCCAGAAAGAAGTTCACCCGGTAATCCTCCGGAAGCACCTCCAGCGCCGACTCCAGAACTGCGGCCATCTCTCCAAAACTGTTGCTTCCGAGAAACACGGACGAGAGATAGACCCAGGCGTCCGCGTTCCAGCTCGCAAGCTCGGTGACCCTCCGAAAATTCTGGACCGAAGCGCTGTCGTCATTCGTGATCGCACCTATGGCTCCCAGAAACCAGTACGCTCTCCAGTCCTCAGGATATGTATCGCGAATGTGCGTGAAGACTGACCGCGCCTGAGGTGCAAGGGTCGAGTCCTGTTCAAGCTGGCTGAAGTAGATCTCACCAATGCGGAGCTTGACCTCGATCGCCACGGAATCACGGGACAGGATGTCCTCGAACTGCCACGTCGCCGCGTCATAGTCCTTCTGGATGAGATAGATACCCGCGATCTCCGCCACGTATTCCAGATTGGAGGGATCCAGCTCATTCAGCTCCTTGAACGTCTTGAGAGCCAGGTCGTGTTCCTCCGCCCGCACGTACGCCTCGGCAAGACTCTTCTTCAATGCCTGGTTTCCCGGATCCAGGTTTGCCATCTGCTCCAGCGCACGGGCCGACTCACGATGCTGTCCCAGCCTTCCATGCAGGTCCGCAACCTGGAGGTAGACGTTCCAGTCCGGACCAAAGCGCGTGAGAATAGCCTCGTAGGTCGACAGAGCCTGGAGGGGTTTGCGGGACTGCTCGATGCGGGCCAGGCCATACCATGCATCCCTGGCCGAAGAATCCCGGGCAAGTATCTCTCTGTACTGTTCTGCGGCGGCGTCAGGTTGAAATGCGCGATTCAGGGTCTCTGCCAGATTCCGGCGATAGTCCAGGTTCTCCGGCGCCAGCCGCACTGCCTCTTTCCCCGCCTCGATCGCCAGAGAGTGCTTTCTCAAGTAGGAGTAGTTCTTTGATAGCGCAAAGTAGATGCCGTGGCTCCTTTCATAGCGCAGTGCATCCTGGAACTCCAGAACCGCTTTTGCATACTCTCCCTTCATCTCATAAACGGTGCCATCGATAAAGTGCTCCAGCGCCAGCTCCCGCGCTGCCCCCGAATGGATCTCCTGCGAAGGGGCCTCCTCCCGGACGGAGTCGACCGCAGCCGGCCCCGAGGAACACCCCGAAAGGAGCGCAGTCCCGATCGACACCAATGCAGAAACCGCTATTGCGCGCATGGATCCTTGTTTTTCTGGAAAATACTTCAAAAAATATACCACTTCACCCAGTGAATAACAAGCAGGCCTTGACTACAATTCCCCGTATGCATATCGTCTTCCTATCACCCGGTACCTGAATGTACAATCGCATACGATCGGGAGAGGAATCTACTCTTCCACTCGATCTCCCGCCACATTACGGATGAAAACCTGTGTCCGATACAACAGGAACCTCCAACTGAATTCGCGTCCTACCGAATATCAAAGGTCTCTCCGTACGCCAGACAACGCGATATTCCACCCAGCGTACGAAGCGACCCCGGCTTCCTCGACGTGCCGGGGCGATCCGGTCCCGAACCTGTTGTAGCTTAATAGAAATGTCATGTATTTGTGCTTATTAGGAATGTCATGTTTTTGACAGGTGTTGAGTACGTTGTTGAGCAATGATACGCTTTC
>JBATTW010000092.1:0-7225 GCA_049670805.1 Bacteroidota bacterium | reverse complement strand
CCTATCATCAGGCCATTCCATGACGTGAGGATCTTCTCGTCCCGATGCGGGCGGGGCCGAGATGACCGCATTCTCTGCAATTTCTTCCTCGAGTCAGCCAGCAGAATTCTTGACTCGTCCGAATCCACTCTATCGACCGCCATGCCCCCCCCCGAAGGTTGCGCAACGTAGAGTATATTCTTCCCTGTGAACTCGTGATGCGGGTCGGAGAGAGCGTTCCCCTCCTCTCGAATTCCGTAGTACTCGCAGAAGGTCTCTCCATCCTTACCCAGGATCTCGATTACCTCCCCCTTTGACCAGACGTAGAAAGCCCCCTCGCTTTCCTCCTCCTGATTCTCCGGTCGTGGGCTGTCCGCATCCTCGGCCGAGTAGAAAGCACCTTCCGGGCTCCTCAGATCTCGCAGAACATATTCCGCAGTCTCCCTGATGATGGTCGCGTAGTAAGGGTTCCGCGTGATCTGGTAGAGATTCACATACGCGTTCACCAGCTGGGCCTGGTCGTAGAGCATCTTTTCAAAGTGTGGCACACGCCACTCTCCATCAACCGAGTATCGGTGAAATCCTCCGCCAATGTGGTCATAGATCCCGCCGAGGGACATCTCCCGCAGTGTCGTCTCCGCCATCATCAGTGCGTTCCGGTCCTCGCTCCGGCTGTAATACTGCATGAGAAAGTCCAGCACCGAAGGACCAGGGAACTTCGGGCCGTCTCCGAAACCCCCATGCGACGGATCATACGTCTGCGCAAACACCTGGTAGCAGCGGTCCAGAAGATCCTGATCCGGCACCCCACCCGGCGGCGGCCCCGCGGCAACCTCTTCTAGAAATCCGGTGATTGCATCCGCTGACTCCGCCACCTTTGTGTTCTCCTTTTCCCAGACTTCATGGATACGCCGGAGAACATCGGGAAAACCTGCCCGACCGTACCGGGATTCTGGTGGGAAGTACGTGCCCCCGTAGAACGGTTTCAGATCCGGCGTCAAGAACATGGACATCGGCCATCCTCCATTCTGCCCCATCGCCTGCAAAGCAGTCATGTAGATCCGGTCTACGTCGGGACGTTCTTCCCTGTCCACCTTGATACTCACAAAATGCTCATTGAGGAACGCGGCGATCTGATCGTTCTCAAACGATTCCCGCTCCATGACGTGACACCAATGGCACGTTGAATAGCCAACAGAGAGGAAAATGGGCTTCTGTTCGACCCGAGCCTTTTGAAATGCTTCTTCACCCCAGGGATGCCAATCGACCGGATTGTACGCATGCTGCCGGAGGTAAGGACTCTTTTCGTTGAGCAGCCTGTTGGGTTTTCTCGTACTGTCCATGTGTGTGTCCTTCGAGTGGTGCCCTCCGTCCTGACGTGGGAACACCACGGCTACCGACTGGGGTTCCAGGAACGCAAGCAAAGCGAGCAGGAGAGCGGCAAAGACTGTTCCGATCCTGCCTAGGTTCGTTGATTTCATCTGCTGAAAAAGGGAATCGATGTGCCCGGGAACGGGATTGTGAGGGGATGGATGAGTGGAGCTGAGGGGGATCGAACCCCTGACCTCGTGAATGCCATTCACGCGCTCTCCCAGCTGAGCTACAGCCCCGGTCGCACCATGAGCCTAAAATATACCAATTCGGCCGCATATTGTCAATTGCCGTTTGTGGCTTGAATCTGCCCCCCTCATTTCGTATTTTTAAAGAATTGGGATACAATCGATGAGATCATGAAAGACCTGGGCAAAGCCTTTTCCTTCCCGTTCAAAGATCCAGACTGGGTCGTCAAATTGCTCGTCGGTGTGGTCTTCATGTTGCTGTCGATTTTCCTGGTGGGGATCTTCATCCTCGTGGGGTATTTCATTCAGCTCACACAGCGGGTCATGCGGCAGGAGCCTCGCCCGCTCCCTGAATGGGGCGACATCGGAGGAAAACTCATCCTCGGGTTCAAATTCTGTGTTGTCTATTTCATATACCTCCTGCCGATCTTTCTGCTCATGATTCCGATCATTATCTTCCCTCTTCTGGCAGAAATCTCAGGGAACGACGACATGATCGCTCTTGTCGCCCTCGTCTACAGCTTCGCCTATACTCTTGTCGTCATCCCCTACAGTCTGGCTCTCACAGTTTTGATTCCGATCATCATTTATCGCTTTGCCGAACGTGAACGGATTGGCGACGCCCTGGATCTTGCAACGATTATCCGTGAATTCAAGCACAACTGGCAGAATACGGTCATCGTTGCGCTCATAGCAATGGCCATTCAGTCCTTTGCCGGTGTGGGGATGATTGTCTTCTTTGTCGGAATCTTCTTTACCGTCATGTACGCGTACCTCGTTTCGGCGTACCTGACCGGAGCCCTGTATCTGGAACGGAAAACGGAGGTGGTGAAGCGTGCGTGAATCGTGGAGACTGATCGTTGTCGCGGGGATGGTTGGCGTGCTTCTTTCCGTTCAGGGCTGCAAAGACGAGATCACCTCGGTTCCGGGTGAAAGCCCTTCAGATATCGTTTTCCCCGTCAGAGACGTCAGCTACCTGCAGCATGTCCAGCCTCTCTTCAACCAGGCCTGCGCCCTCTCAGGGTGCCACGATGACGGTCCTCATCCCAGCCAGCTGCGCCTCACGTCGTACCAGAACCTGATGTTCAATTCCCTGCAGGTAGTTGTTCGGGGGGAGCCGGACCAGAGCGTTCTCGTGTTTCGGATCGAGGGGTCATTGAGCCCGCGGATGCCTCTCAATATGAATGCGTTGAACCAGAACCAGATCAACGGTATACGTACCTGGATAGTGGAAGGTGCCCTGAACAACTGAGAGCTAGTCGCGGATTTCCCTCGCATCCTGACCCCACAACAGCTTCGCCCGCAGCACATCGAAATAGGATCTATCCGTCCGCTTCACCAGCCGCAGTGGATGCGTTGCTTTCCGGATCGTGAACTCCACCGGCGGTGTGAGAAAAGCCTCCACCTGGCCATCAGCGGAGAAGAGAACCTCGTTGCTCTCGGCCTGGACGACCACGCGGATGGTGCTCTGCTCTGGAACGATGAGAGGTCGTCCGCTGAGAGTGTGTGGAGAGATCGGTGTGATGCCGATGACACCGCTCGTGGGAGTGACAATTGGCCCGTTGTTGGAAAGCGCATACGCCGTGGAGCCTGTGGGTGTTGAGATAATCAGCCCGTCTCCACGGTACGTAACCGCATAGGCCCCATCAATATGAGCTTCAAGGTCCACGATACGCGGGGATCGCGACTTGTCCACCACGACATCGTTGACGGCGCGAAAGACCCTCTCAGGGAGCGAGGGAGATGTTGCCTCCAGAACCAGCCGATCTTCCACCAGGTAGTTCTTAGCGAGGATGTCCTCTATCGCCTGGTCCAGCTCCTCTGGAGCGAACTCCGCAAGAAAACCCAACTTCCCAAGGTTCACACCAAGAATCGGCGTCCCCCGTCCACCTACGGACCGGGCAGCCGCAAGTATCGTTCCGTCTCCCCCGAAAGCAACCACCATGTCCGATTCCTTCAGACAGACTTCGTAGTCTCTTCCGCGGGATGCACGTTCCCCCTCATCTCCACCTGCGAGGAGCGTAAGAATCTTCTTATCAACCAGGTAGTCCGTCCCCGAGTCTTCCAGCCCCTCCAGAAGATGGCCGACCGCTTTTGGGAGGCCCGGTTTATCCAGATTGCCGATTATCCCGAACCTCATGCCGTCTTCTCCCCCTCTTCTTTATCTTCACCCTTACTCTCTTCTTTATCTTCACCCCTACTCTCTTCTTTGTCTTCACCCTTACTCTCTCCGTCCTCTGTTCCCCCTTCTTTCTTTTCATCGGTCTCCTGAGCCGGCTTTGCCCTCTCGTCAACGAAATTCAGTTTCAACTCCTGGAGAATCTGATCCAGCATCTTCTCTTCTTCTGCACCCAGGTTTCCCCGCGTCTTTTCTTTCAACATATCCAGAAGATCGATCGAATTCTGCGCCGCCTCCAGATTCCTTTCGATCTTGTCGGTAACGGGGTGTTTGATCTTGCCCATCTGCTGCATGCCCGCGATGTGGAACATCGCAACAAGCTGAATAAACAGCTGATTTTGTTTCTGTTGTGTGTCCATACATTCACCTTTCGACGGTTACTGCCGTTTGAGTTCCCACAGCTTCGCGTACTTCGTGAAGACGTAGGCCGCGGATACGACCGAGAGTATCAGACCCTGGATTCCATCCAAAAACCCCCGTCTCAGAACGTACATCTTGAAGAACAGAAAGGGCGGCCGAATGAGAAGGTCCCCAAGGGAAAAAGATCTCCCCGCAGCCTGCATGTCCTGCGCGGCGAGCGAGGTGTACCTGTTGAACTTCGTGAAATAGTGTGTCAGATCGGGGTCTGTGAAATGGAGGAGATCATGTTTCGTATCGGCCAGCGGCCCTTCGATACGCAACCTTTCATGAACCTTCAATTCTGTGAACTTCCCTCTTGTCCTTGGGAAGAGCCTTGTCACGCGTGCAGGATACCATCCCGCGTGTTTGATCCATCGCCCCAGGAAATAGGCCCGGCGAGCGATCCGATAGCCGTTGACATGTTCCTCCGGTGACCGCAGAATCGCCTTTATTTCTCCTGCCAGCCCCTCGGTGACACGCTCATCGGCATCGAGCCAGAGTATCCAGTCCCCCTTCGCCCGCGAGATTCCTAGATTCCTCGCCGCCCCGTACCCGCTCCACTCCACGGCCACGATGCTGTCGGTGTATTGCCGGGCAATCTCCAGTGTCCGATCCGTGCTGCCTGAGTCGATCACGATGATTTCGTCCGCCCATCTGACGCTGGCGAGGCAGTCAGCAATATTCCGCTCTTCGTTGAGCGTAAGCGTGATGACGGTGAGCGAGGCCATCAATCCTTCTCCTCGTGCCCGGACATGGTGGTTTCCGAAAGATAGCTGAGGTTGTCGACCGCCAGTGAAAGTCCCAGGGTTGTCCAGACGAGAACGGCGATTTCCTGGTCACCCAGGCTCCATTCCGTGAGCCCGTGCAGGAGCACTCCCAGGAATACAGCAAGGGCTCCCAGCGCGAGGGATCCTTCAAACCACTCCGCTCTAACCCTCCGGTAGATACGCCATTCGGTCTTTGCGATCATGAACAGCATTGCCGCAACCACCGCCGCTCCGAGTATTCCGTGGGTCACGAGGAATTGGAGAGGAACATTGTGCATGTGCCCCCAGACGCCGAGATAACCGGGATCGGCGTAGTGCCTCATCAGCTCACCCAGATCAATATCTCCCACACCGACGAGAGGGTAATCCGCAAATATCCGCAGACCCGAAATCCACATCGTCAACCTGGTGACGTTTTCGGGGTGGCTGAGATCTACGATACTCTGGATCCGACCCTGGATGTACGGTGGTGCAAAGAGCGCAGCAAGAAACATGACCAAGACGATCGGAAGGATGAGTTTCCTGTTCCGCATTATGGCAATGAACACCGCACCTCCTACAAAAGCCAGATATGCACCCCGTGTCACGGTAGCATAGAGAACAACAAGGATCGGCATCAGAGACATAGCCATGGCCCAGCGCACGGGTCCAGGCGTGCAACGATGGATCACAAAGGGGAGCGCCAGCAGAGATGCAATGAGCATCAGGCCGGAGGTAGTCATGTAGAACTGAAATACGCCAAGCCGCACCGTTTCTTCCGGATTGCCGAAGAGGAGTTTCGCGACTCCGATCAGGGCAACCAGCGTTGCCGACCCGTGCAGGACCACAAATGCCCGCTTCAGTTGGCTTCGATCGGCAAGGACCGTTGCGAAAAAGTATACCAATCCTATAAGGAGGATTCTCTTGGAGTTGTGAAGCGAGTGTGCCGGATCGACAGAAAATGCGGTGGAGACCGCCTGGACGATCAGATAGGCCAGGAAGAACGAGTCCAGAGGTGTCGGGGAGACACTCCATTGTCTCCGGAGGGTCATCAGAAGAAGCCAGGTAATGGCCATCAGACCCAATGAAATAGAGTTCACCGCTATCGAGAAGTATGTGGAGGCCAGAAACAGGTACATCCCCGCCATCATGGTCATTCGGATCCATCGGATGGCTGCAGTCTCGTGATTGATCATGGGATTCGTTACTGGAGCGGATGCCGCCATGTCATACTCTGAACTGGAGTTCATACAGTTTCTTGTAGAGCCCGCTTGCATTCTCCAGCAACTCCTTGTGCTTGCCGGTCTCGACGACGCGACCTGCTTCGATGACCAGGATCCTGTCCGCGTGCTGGACCGTCGAGAGCCGGTGTGCGATGACGATCGACGTCCGCCCTGCCATCAGGTTTTCGATGGCTCCCTGAACCAGTATCTCCGACTCGGTGTCGAGTGCGGATGTGGCTTCATCAAGGATAAGAATCGGTGGGTTCTTGAGGATTGCCCGCGCGAGAGCAAGCCGTTGACGTTCACCACCGGAGATCTTCACTCCCCTCTCACCGATGATGGATTCATAGCCTCTGGGCATCTCCACAATGAAGTTGTGAGCGTTTGCGGCCTTTGCCGCGTCGATGATTCTCTCGAGGGGACAATCGGTGAGACCATAAGCAATGTTGTTGCGCACGCTGTCGTTGAAAAGAATGGTCTCCTGCGTAACGATGCCGATGTTGTCCCTGAGCGACTTCAGCTTTAGACTCCGGAGGTCGGTCCCGTCAACTGAAATCGTCCCGGATGCGGGATCATAGAAGCGGGGCACGAGATCCACCAGAGTGGACTTCCCTGCCCCGCTCGGTCCGACAATGGCCACGACCTCCCCTCTTCGGATGGTCACATTGATGTCAGCGAGAACGAGCACCCCGTCATCGTACCGGAAACTCACGTTGTTGAAGTCAATACGCTCCCCAAACGTCTTCATCTCACCCGCATTCGGGAGATCTCTGATGTTCGGCTCCGTGTCAACGATCTCGAACACCCGCTTCCCCGCAGCCGTTGCTTCCTGGATCCGGTTGTTCACGCTGCTCAACTCCTTGATCGGAGGCATGAGCTGGAACATAGCGAAGAGGAAGCCCAGGAATTCGCTGGCTCGAAGAGTATGTTCCTCAAGCACCTGCAAACCCCCGTACCAGATGATCACCGCACCTGCCGCAGCACTCAGGAATTCGGTTGCTGGTGACGCCAGATTGCGGATTTTGGTCACCTTGAAGATGGTCCGAAAGAACTTCTGGTTTCCCGACATGAATTTCCGATTCTCGAACTCTTCCATCCCGAAAGCCTTGACGACTTTCACACCAGAGACGGTTTCGTGAA
>JBATTW010000091.1:0-3986 GCA_049670805.1 Bacteroidota bacterium | reverse complement strand
TGAGATATCGCGGGCCCGTGAATACTATCAGAGTGCGGAGCAGGGAGTGTCATTCCTTGCTGATGCGGGCTCCCGCTACTGTGTCAGGCTCATGAGCGCAACCTATGCGGGGATCCTGGACCGCATCGAGGAACGGATGTACGATGTCTTCAGTCATCGTGCCCATGTTCCATTGGGAGGCAAGCTTCGTGTTGCGGCGCACATCCTCCTCACGGCGCAGTCGCCGGTTCCCAATACCAAGACAAACGGCCATCAGGGGATCAGAACATACCAGTGAGGCAGACTGCATCATGACACAAGACGAACGGTTCGCTTCCTACGCCAGACGGCTCAAGGCGGTCGTGGACGAGAGGATAGATACGGTCATATTGCGCACCACGTCACCCGATCTCCGTGCGGCTCTTCAGTACTGCACCGCTGGAGGGAAAAGGGTCCGTCCCGTTGTTGCGATGCTCTCCTGTGCCGCTGCGGGGGGGAGGGATCTGGATGCACTCGATGTCGGGGTCGCAGTGGAGCTCCTGCATACCGCGTCCCTTGTCCATGACGATATCATGGACAGATCGGAAACGAGACGTGGAAGGCAGGCTGCCCACGTAAAATTTGGGACGGATGTCGCCATTCTTGTCGGTGATGTGCTCACTGCTCTGGCCTTCACGCTTGCGCATGAATTCTCCTCACCCCGCAAAGACAGGGTCCTCAAACTCTTCAGCCATACCTTCTTGACTCTGTGCGAGGGGCAGGCCGAAGATCTGGCATTTGCGAAGCGCGGGATGGTCCGAAATGACGAACATGAATCCATGGTCCAGAAGAAAACCGCAGAGCTTATGGAGGTTGCTGCAGGGATGGGAGCTCTCGTAGCAAGCGATGAAGAGCAACGGGTCCGCTGTCTTCGATGTTTTGGGATGTATGTCGGGATGGCATTCCAGGCACTGGATGACGTCCTGGATGTGGTCGGTGATGAGCAGATCCTCGGAAAGCCTGTCGGCGCGGACGCCAGAAATGCCCGCCGCACATTTGTGAGTATGGACTATGGCGTTGAGGTGGACCTTTCGGAAGCCTCGAACCGTGCAACCCAGTACACAGACGCAGCGTGCTCTTCCCTTGAGGCACTGGGCTCCTCCCCCGCACGCGATTGCCTTGTTCTGATGGCGCAGTCTCTCCTGAAGAGAATGAGTTGATCGCATGGCCGCGGGCAAAAGGTACCGGTGTGTCGTGGTCTGGATGCGGCGTGCGCTTCGCGTGGAGGACAACACTCCTCTTGACGCAGCAATCCGGGATGCAGAGACGGTCGTTCCCGTCATTTGTCTCCGGGGCGAACAAAAATACAGTGTGTCGACACCCAGGAGGGAATTCATCCGGAGTGCATTCAAGGACCTGGAAGACCGCCTGGAGTCGCTGGGGGGCCGTCTTGTTGTCCGCGTCGGCGATCCCGTGAAAAGCATCCCCGCGGTGGCCCGGGACCATGCTGCGGATGCCGTCTACGCGATCGACGTCTATGACGGGCCCACGCAAGCACGTGACACAACAATCTCCAGGCGTCTCAGGAGCGAAGGGAGAGAGTGGCGCACATATAAGGACGCAATCCTCTTTGATGGGAAGGAGATTCTTGCCGGGTCCGGCGCGCCGTACAGGGTCTACACACCCTTTAGGAAAGCATGGCTTGCGCAGGCCGAGAACGTCCCGCGGGTCCTCCCCCGGATCCGATCGATCTCCACGCCGGCTCCCGCGGCGAGTGATATCCCTCTTTCGAGTGTGCCCGGGTTCGAGGTGTCACACCGTGTCGGGGTCGCTTCGGAGGCGCGTCGCAGATTGATCGCGTTTTGCAGGGGTGGCCTGCTGAAGTACAGGGAACAACGAGATTCCCCCGGCATGGACGGTACATCCAGGCTCTCGATCTATCTGGCTCATGGTGCCATCTCGATCAGAACCGTATACTGGAAGGCACGTGAGGTCTTGGCAGAGGCTCTGCCCGCAAGACGGAGCAGCGTGGAAACGTTCATTGCTGAGCTGATATGGCGGGAGTTCTACTACGGCATTCTGCAGAACTTCCCCTTCGTCCTGGAGCGATCATTCAGGGAGGAGATGAACGAGATTCCGTGGTCCAGGGATCGCTCCCGCCTGACTGCCTGGTCGGAGGGGCGCACAGGGTACCCGATCGTGGATGCCGGGATGCGACAGCTCAATACCGAGGGGTGGATGCACAACCGGGCTAGAATGATCGTTGCCTCTTTTCTGACAAAGGATCTTCACATCAGCTGGCAGGAAGGGGAGAAGTACTTCTTTGAGAGGTTGATTGATGCGGATTATGCCTCCAACAACGGAGGCTGGCAGTGGACAGCGGGGACGGGTACAGATGCCTCTCCCTGGTTTCGGATATTCAATCCGGTCTTGCAGGCAAAGAAGTTCGATCCCGCGGGTGACTACATCCGGAAGTATGTTCCAGAACTCTCCGCCGTTCCGCAGAGGCGTATTCATGCTCCCTGGGAAATGTCCGACGCTGAACAGTCAGACGCCGGATGCACTATCGGACGAGACTATCCCGCGCCCATCGTGGATCATATGGTTGCCCGATTAAGAACGAAGGAGCTCTACGGTCGACCCGTCCCGACACCCCAACGTTTCAGGAACTAGACACAACTGGAGTCCCCGTTCATGCTACGTTTTGCGATCATAGCGCTCGTTGCGTTCATTTGCATGGAGTTCGTCTCCTATCTGGCGCATCGCTTCATCTACCATGGCTTCATGTGGTTCCTCCACAAGAGCCACCACACACCCCGGAAGGGGCTCTTCGAATGGAATGACCTCTTTCCCCTCTTTTTTGCATCCGTCACCATCGTCCTCATGTTCATTGGGCTCTCAGACCCTGCGGGAGTTGATCTGGTGGCGCTCAGCGTCGGCATCACATCCTACGGCGCGGTGTACCTCTTTGTCCATGACCTCTATGTTCATGGACGCATGAAATCTCTCAGAGTAAAGAACAGCTACCTCCTCCGGGTGAAGAAGGCTCATATGGTTCACCACGCCACGGGCGGGGAGCCGTACGGGCTGCTCCTCTTCTCGTTTCCGAGGAGGGTGCTGGATGACCGGATCAGAGTGGAAAGAGGGGACAATCGAGGGTGAAAACCATTGCCGTGATCGGTGGTGGTCTCGGTGGACTGGCGACCGCCACACGACTCGCACACAAAGGGCACGACGTTACGGTGTTTGAAAAGAACAGCCGAGTCGGTGGGAAGATGGATATCCGTCAACTGGACGGGTACACCTTCGACACGGGACCAACACTGCTCACCATGCCATTTGTGCTGGAAGATCTCTTCTCATCGGTCGGTGCCCGGCTGGGGGACTACGTGGAGACCATCCCGGTCGAGCCCCTCTGCCGGTACTTCTTCAGCGACGGCTCCTCGCTGGATGCCTTTTCCGATCTCATGCGTTTCGTTGACCAGGTGAAGGGGGTCAGCCCGGAGGACGCGTCGCGTGTGAATGGCTTCTTTGACCATGCCCGCAGTATCTACGACGCGGCGGCTGGGCCGTTTCTCTTCTCGGAGTTTGGGTCCCTTCGTGGAACAGCTTTACTTCGAAGCTTGCGATACCTTCCCGCTGTGAGGAGAATCGATGCGTTTCGGACTCTGAGCGAAGCCGTTGCTTCGCATTTTGGAGATTCTCGCATACAGCAACTCTTCAATCGTTTTGCAACATACAACGGATCCTCCCCATATCTTGCACCTGCCACGCTTGCGATCATTCCCTTTGTCGAGTTCACCATGGGCGGATGGTACGTCCGGGGGGGGATGTACCGGCTGGTACAGGCAATAGAGAAACTGGCAAGGGACGCGGGGGTCACCATAGTGACGGGGAAGAGTGTCAGGAGGGTGCTGCAGAGACGTCGCACGGCCGTGGGCGTGGAGCTGGAGAACGGGGAGCAGGTGGAGGCGGACGCTGTGGTCTGTAACGCGGATGCGCTCTATGCGTACCAGAATCTCCTCGGG
>JBATTW010000090.1:0-1636 GCA_049670805.1 Bacteroidota bacterium | reverse complement strand
ACCGTGCGCTGGAATACCGGCATCCGGCGGCCCGGCCCCTTCCGGGAGAGTCCAAACGATCGATGCGCTGCAAAGGCTGTCCGGTGGGGGGTGGCGGTCACCGGTTTCCGCCCCGCGCGAACCGATTGGAGATCGGCTATCAGGTCCTCGGTCTTCTGATAGCGCTTCTCGGGTCGCTTGGCCATCGCGAGCTGAATAATCCGCTCGAGATCGGCAGATATGCCGCGTCGTCGACGTCCTGGTTCTTCTGGTTGCTCGAACTGAATCTCGTAGAGCAGGTCCTCCTCTGAGGCTGCTGCAAATGGAGGGCGGGAGATGATCATTTCGTAGAGGATGACACCGAGTGACCAGATGTCTGTTCTTCGGTCCACTGGCCCCGATCTGGCCTGCTCGGGCGACATGTAGGGCGTTCCCCTGATCCCCGCCTCCAGGTCCAGGAGTCTTACTTCACCCTGATCGGTAACCTGCACATGTACGGGTGAGAGTCGTGCGTGGACAATGCCGTTTCGGTGCGCCTCCCCGAGAACGGTTGCGATCCCGATAGCAATATCGATGCTCTCCGTTGGGTGCAGGCGCCCCCGGGTGATCTTTGCTTCCAGCGTCTCGACGCCGTGGTGTCCCATCTCGTCCGTTTCAGTTTGGCCCTAAAGTACGTCGGGGGGGATGCAAAGTCAATAAAAAAGCCCCGTAGCGGGGCTCATGCTTCTCGTTCTGTCCGGGATCGGCATCGCTTTCTCCCGGAAGGTCTCCCTTACCTCACGTTGAGTACCAGCACTTCCTTCTCGAGACGGCGTGACATCGCCTTGAACAACTCCCCCGGAGTGGCGAAGTCCTTGAACGCGTCTTCTGCAAAGACTTCCGGGTTGTGAAAGAGGATGCTCGCGAGTGTTGCCTTGTAACGGACGGCAGGTGTGTTCCCTTCCCTTGCCAGCTCGAAGAGCTTCTTCTTTATCGCTTCCGAGCAGCAAGTCTGTTGCGCGATCTTCAGACGCGCGATCTCGCCGATGGCCGACTCGATCACCGCATCGTGCGGGAAATTGAGCGAGCCGAGAAAGAACTTCTCGAGGTACTGCATGTCAGCCTTCTGATACGAGCTGAGCTGTGCAAAGACCCGAACAGGTTCTTCATCTCGGGTGACACCCTGGCTGCCGGCCTTTGAGACCACAGCGGCCACCAGGAAGGCTCCGGCAAACATCAGAGTTGTGGTCTTCATCGCATCCTCCCGTTGGAAAGATTCTGTCTATCGTGCCCTCATCTGTTTGGACGTCCGTCGTAAGAAAAGGTTGCACGAGATGTCACCAGCACCTCCTTTTCAGTGCGGAATGTCTTGGGAGCTTGCTGACACACAAATCTGGATGATAGATTTGTCAACCATGACCCGCGCTTCGTCACACTTCGCTTGCTTGTTTGCGATGTCATTGGCATACTATAAGTGAAGACCCGATGTAAACCTCTCTCGCGTGTGACCGGCATGCACAGAATATCCGCCGTTGTCCTCCTCTCTCTGGTGTGCGCTACGGGGCAGAAGCTGATGGCACAGATGCCTGACCCTGAGATCGATAGCCTTCTCAAGCGCGGTGCCTCTGAGTTGAAGAATGGAAACAAGGACGAGGCCCTCCGGTGCTTTGAGACAGTG
>JBATTW010000089.1:0-6118 GCA_049670805.1 Bacteroidota bacterium | reverse complement strand
TTGGGCAAGACTTTTGTCGAGCATGAGACACCTCCGATATCGATGGTCAGAAAATACCCAAAAACACCGAAGATATCACCTGATACAAACTTAAAATAAGGACTTTTGTCCTCTGTTTGAGAATTGCACCAATTCAAGCGTACTTTTTGTGTACGCACACATAGGCCGAATGCGGTGAGTTTGTCCCGCGTCAGACCTGAGAATGCACGCCCGTTTCTGCAATCCCATCTTCTTCCCAGGCTCACCCCTCGCCATCGCGCCCCGGGCGCAACTGTTTGATTTCAGCCAGAACACCCAAACCTACCGCTGATGTAGTTAGAGATTCGCCCCCGGTCCTACCCCACACCCTCGTGTAGTTGATTGTTCTCGAGATTGTCTTATCCTGTTCAGTTGGGAGTGGATACAATCAACAAGGTCCCAGGTAGGTCGATGGCGCAACCTCAGGGCTTCCGGTAGAACCGACCTCGCCTCCCCAAGAGAAGCCACTTTCTCTCTGCGATTTCATATCCGGTGACACCCACATTCGCATCCTTGTGGCAGATACCTGTTGTCGCCCGGAAGCGAAGAATAGAACATGAGAACCACTTATCAAGACGCGGCGCACCCTAGCTCCGTCCGCAATGCCGCCACATCGCATATCTTGCTGAAGGGAGGTGATACTCTACTGCCGGAGTTGCCGTATCAGCCAGCTTTCAGAGCTGATAGCTGTTTTTGCTCTCTCACAAATGGAGGTACACCAGCGAACAGAACAAGGCCAGTATGTCACGGACTCATAACTCTAAAAGTACTCTAAACAAAATGAGGAGTAGTGCCATGAAAAAGACCATAAGACAGGCAACAAGAGTCATTGCAATATGTATTGCCGTTCTAGCGCTGGCATCGCCCCTGTTTGCGCAGGAGAGCCAGGCCGACGCAAACAAGAAGGCTGAAGCTGAGATGAAGGCTGCCCTCGGAACAGTTCCAGCAATGATGAAAGTGTTACCAGATCATCTGCGAGCCAGCGCATGGGGATGGTTTAAAGCTACGCTAAGCCCGGATGCACCTATTCCCGCGAAGTATTCCGAACTCATTTCGCTCGGAGTCGCGTCCCAGATTCCATGCGATTATTGCATCTATGCGCATACCACAATGGCAAAAATGCTTGGCGCCACCGATGCAGAGATTCAAGGAGCCGTTGCAAGTGCAGCAGGTACGCGCCACTGGAGCACTGTCCTGAATGGTGCTAATGTCCCTTTTGAGGATTTCAAGAAGGAATGGGATGGGATATTGGCGCATATCAAAAAGCAGAATGAGGCGAAGTAGACCAATTACTGATGCGCGCAAGGTCCAGTACCCAGACACGCACGGGCGGCAATACCGCACCCAACTGTTCTCCAGAATACCAAACAGGAGCCAGTACATTGAAACATCTCAAGTATAGTGCAATTGTTCTTCTGTGTGCCGCATGTATCAGTACCGCATTTGCGGGTGATAAGGAGGATGCTTTAGCCTCAGTCAAGAAGTCCATTGGGTCGTTTAATACACAGGATTACAAAACCTATTTCTCCTCATTTGCCGAAGACAACACTGAGTTTCCTTACGTCGTATCACCCTTGCGGCATGATGCCGCTGCCTGGAAAGCGTTCATTGAAGGAACTGCGGCACTTGAGTACGTGAACTATCATCAGCAAGATGAGCTCGTTCAAACGTATAACGGGAACTCAGCGGTGGTAACGGCTTACTATACATTCACCTGGAAACCAAAAGGAGGAGAGTTAAATACTCAGAGCGGGAGAGCCAGTATGGTATTGGTGAAGCAGGGTGGAAAATGGCTTACAGTGCATATGCATTTTTCAAAGATGTTTTGACGCACAACCACCGGGGTGGTTGAACCGATACCTCTAGGATAGGAAGAGAGCATCTGATGATGAATCAGATGTTCTTTTCCTTCCTACTTGACAATTGCGGCAGGCAATCGTAACTTCGGTACAAGCATCATAGGTCGAATGCGGTGGGTTTGTCCCGCGCCAGACCTGAGAGCGCAACAATTTGGCATTCCTCCGCTGCACTCCCATCTCTCCCGCAGACTCACCGTAGGCAATCTCTATCTGTCCAGGTCCGATCGGTAACTCTCACTATCCGTGAAAGGAGCATAGTCATGTCTCACACCATCCTTCAGATCAATTTCAAGTTCAACGTAGCCCGGGCCGATTACGAGCAGGCCGTATCTCCCTTGGCCGGCGAATACGTGAACCTTGCCGGTCTTCGCTGGAAGGTCTGGCTGATGAACGAATCAGCAAGCGAAGCCGGGGGCATTATGCTGTTCGATGATGAGGCTTCAGCAGATGCCTATGTGGCAAGCCCACTCGCGGCCAAAGTGACGGGTCACCCCGCGCTCAGTGAGTTCAGCGTAAAGAAGTTCGAGGTGATGGAGGGTGAAACCGCAATCACGCGAGGCCCCGTCAAGTAGCGTACCCAGGCCGGGCTCGCATCCGCCGTATTGAGGCTCGGAGAAAGGCGAGATCCCCGGCAGTCCAACCGGTGTCTACTTCTGCCGGTTGACGGCGGGGGAGCTCCGTGTATTGTAGTAGAGAGGCCCGGGCAGCAATGCCCGGGTCTTCTGTATTCAGAGTAGACGAACAGACTCCTTGATTTTCCGCTCGCAGCAGATTACAATTCTGCGGGGCTAGGGTGTCCCGCGACCCCGGAACCACGACATTACTTTGCCGGTCATCGAAAAAGGGGACCAAGATGGTTATGTCAACCCAGCGAGAAAAAGCGGATGCCCTCCTTGCCCTCCATACAAGTGATAGGCTGCTGATCCTGCCGAACATCTGGAATCCCATCGGTGCCCGGATTCTGGAGGCGAAGGGATACCCGGCTGTCGCAACAGCAAGCTCGGCTGTCTCAGCCTCGCTGGGCTACGAAGACGGCGAAAAGATCAAGCTTTCGACGCTTGCGGATATTCTTGCACGGATCGCACGTTGCGTCGATGTTCCGGTAACTGCCGATATCGAATCCGGGTATGCCGAAACCACATCACAGTTGGAAGAGTCAATACTGCAGGTGATTGACACGGGTGTTGTCGGGGTCAACATCGAGGATAGCCTCGTAGAAGGTGGTCCTCTACGATCAGTCCAGGAGCAATCTGAACGGGTCGCGAAGGTGAGGGAGGTCTCGAGCAGCCGGGGATTGCACATGGTTGTCAATGCACGGATTGACACCTTTCTGTCAAGCTCCTTCCCCACGAGAGAGGCGCAGATCGAGGAAGCTGTAGTGCGGGCAAATGCATATTTGGATGCAGGAGCCGACTGCGTTTACCCCATTGGTCCGGGGGACGTGGTGACCTTGAAAGAGCTGCGAGACCGAATCGATAGTCCGCTCAACGTCCTCGCGACAGCCGATGCAGCTCCACTGCCCATCCTGCAGGAAATTGGCATCAATCGAGTGAGCTTTGGCCCATTCATCTTCCGATCATGCCTGAAGAAGTTCGTTGATATTGTTGATGCGTTAGAAGATCAAGGGGACTATGAGTGCTTCGGCGCAAACATGATGTCCAGAGCCGAGACGAGCGTCTTTCTTGTCCATGATCTTGAATAGCGTCTACTGTCGCCGCTCAAGCTGCGCGTTCGATATCGGCCCGTGCCTTGTAGAGGTCCAGCGCGACCTGGAGGTTCATCCAGAATTCAGGGGAGGCGTCAAGGACGCGACTCATGAGGATAGCTGTTTCTGCGGTCATGTCCCGCTTTCCGTTGATGAGAGTGTTGACCCGCTGGACAGGCACACCCATCCGCTTAGCAAGCTCAACCTGGGTCATCTTCAGAGGACGGAGGAACTCGCGGAGAAGTACCTCCCCGGGGTGAGTCGGCTTTCTTTTTCTGGGAGTCATCTCACACACCTCTCAGTGGTAGTCAGAAATCCGAACGTCTGCGGCAGTGCCGTCAGACCACCTGAATATGATTCTGAACTGATCGTTTATCCTTATGCTATGGAACTGAGCCAGCCCGCCCCTGAGCTTCTCGAGCCGATTACCCGGAGGAGCTTTGAGATCCTGTAGAGTATATGCGGCGTTCAGCATATCGAGCTTGCGGCAGGCAACTGGCCAGACGCTGGAGGGAATTCGGCGTGCAGCCCTTGTATCCTCCCCGTTAAAGATATCCTCTGTCGCCTGATTGCCGAAGCTGAGGATCATGTGATAATATACCGTCTTAACGGATACTGTGCAAGTGTTATAATACAGTTTTGCCACAAGTCGGTTCTGGACTCCCTTGCGAGGGGAACGCCGTTGCTTCCTATACACTCCAGATGATCAGATTTCTGAGGAATTGGTTGTCGCGTTTCTCCGCCCCCCCGTCGAAGAGGGTGCAGAAAGATCCTGTTCTCTCCTTGACTCTCGGGAGGGGACTGCTATACTGTAGTAATCACGATTGTCCAACATTCATTGAGGAGAATCTGCCATGAAGAAACTGGGATATATTTTGGTGCTATGCCTGTCAGCTCTCCTGCTTATCGGCTGTGCTGCGAGTTCGCCGCTTTGACCCACCAGTAGATTACGACTGTCCATCATTCCTTGAGGAGAATCAGCGATGAAGAAGCTGGGTCTGCTGGTGGGGCTCTGCGTTTTGGCCCTCTTGCTCTTCGGCTGTGCTTCGTCGGTACAGGTGAATTCGGACTACGATCAGCACTATGACTTCAGCTCACTCAGAACGTTCGGATTTCTGCCCGTACCGGAGTTAGCCGGTTTGAACCAGCTCGATGCCGACCGGGTCTCGGATGCCGTGGAGGCTGAATTGGCTCCCAAGGGATACGCTGCTTCAACGGATGCTGACTTCGCCGTCGCCATGCACTTCGGGAAGCAGCAGAAGACCGACATCGAGAGTTGGGGGTACGGTTGGGGTGCAGGCCCGGGATGGCGCGGGATGGGCGTGGGAGGAGTTGACTTCTACCAGTACAGCGAGGGGACCCTGGTTCTCGATATGGTGGATATGAAGGAGAAGAAGCTGGTCTGGCGAGGGTCGGGAACGGGTTCTCTCTCGGACAGCCCGGGCATGCAGGAGCGTACCGACGCGATCAACAAGGTTGTAAAGGATATTCTGGCCCAGTTCCCACCCACTGGGAAATAACAGCTTGACTGTCAGCCTCGCTTCCAGATCTGCCGGGTGAGCGTGCAGGGGCTCTTTCCGAGGTTGAGGCCCTCGTACTTGCCGAAGCAGGCCGGGATAACCGTGGTCTGGATGTAGTCCAGCTCGATCTGCCTCTCCGGGTGTGTCAGGGACCTGATCAGTGCTTTCTTGCCCCTGGTGAGACAGAGAAAATGAAAGAACCTCCCGCGCGTGTCTGTCTCGATCTTCCTGTCGAAATTCAATCTTTCGATCTGATAGGGCATCGGATTGTAGGAATCAAAACGCTCCAGAGTCCATCCCTTCCCCTCTTTGACCACCCTGGCCCGCGGTCGGATGTTCTTGGCAACCCACTCCTCCCGTCGATTCCACCTGCACTGTTTGATACCGTGCTTTATCTGTAGCTTGGTCAGTTTCCCCGAGAATGACTTCTTCCTGTCATCCCAGGTGGGCCGCCGAAAATCATAGAGGAAGAACGAATACTCAGTCCCCACGATGCTGGGACAGGTATCCATCTCCAGAATCATCTGATTTCCGCCGGTTCCATGCGCCGTACCGGCCGGCATGAGATAGAGGTCCCCGGCTTTGCTGGGCCAGGCCTTTACGTACTCCGTCCAGTCAAAGGGGATCCCTTCCCGCTCTGACTCAATGCACTTCCTCTTGAACTCCTCCACGTCAGCCTCTTCGTAGAACCCGTGCATCGTGTTTGCACCCTCATATGCCTCCACAATGTAATAGACCTCGTACCGTCCCAGTGGCTCCTTGAAATGCTTCTTCACATACCGCGTATCGGGATGCAGATGAATCGGCATGGCCCGGCGCTCGTGAGGAACCGGCTTGGGGAAATAGCCATCGTCGATGCCCACCTGAATAGGGAACAGCCCCGGATACTTCTCGCTGCAATAGCCTCCTACCACCTCGACAGGATACTGCATATACAGATTGTGAAACGGGATGTCAATCTGATTGCCGTTTCCAGTGCTGACGACAAGGCTGGAGTCTCCTCCACTCACCTCTAT
>JBATTW010000088.1:0-4969 GCA_049670805.1 Bacteroidota bacterium | reverse complement strand
TGGCAAGGGTGTGAATGTGTCTCGCCAACTCATGCGCCTGGGAAGGCAGACCGTTGCGACGGGGTTTCTTGGCGGGGAAATAGGCGTATTGCTGGAACGACTCCTGGCAGAGGAGAAGATTCCGCATGACTTCGTACGGATCGGGAGCATGACCCGGGAGGGGGTCACCTATCGGGAGCCCGACGGGAGCATGACTTCGATATTCGAACCGCCGCACAGGGTGACCCGCCAGGAAACGAACAAACTGGTACGGAAATGCAGGCAAATCGCCCCGCGTGGGGGGTGGTTGGTCTGCGCCGGGAGCTCGCCGGGTCGGAGCACAGACACGGTTTACCGGGATATACTGGAGGAGGCCCGACGGCGTGGAGTAGAGACGGTGCTTGACTCTTATGGTCCCGCTCTGGCCCGGGGTATCAGAGCCCGGCCTACCCTGGTGAAGGTCAACCGGCAAGAGTACGAGAAGAGCTTCCGCGTTCGTCTGAACAATCCCTCGGCGAAGCAGACCGCCGTTTGGCAACTGCTCTCCCTGGGTCCGCGCTACGCCATTATCACCGACGGGTCCAGAGACGCGTACGGGGCCTTCCAGGGAGCTGTCTGGCGCATAACGCCCCCGCGAGTGGTAAGGGTGAATCCTACCGGCTCGGGTGACAGCATGCTGGCCGGACTTCTCTTTGGTCTGACAACCGGCTGGTCATTTCCCCGCTCCCTGCGATTCGGCGCTGCAGCCGGGGCGGCGAACGCAGGACGTTGGGAGGTCGCCTCTTCATCTCACAGGGCGATCTCGGCGCTTGCTCCCGAGGTTCGGGTAGAAGAGATCTGACAACCACATATACATGAAAGACGAGGTACGGATATGGCATCATTGAAGGAGACACTTCAACAGGCCACAGTCATAGAAACGACACAGTCGGGACCCGTCGTGGAACAGACGGTTGCCGACGAGCTGCGGAGAGAATTCTCTCCCTCCGCGCAGATAAAGAGAGGAACAAAACCCGTTGCGGCACCCGGGACGGTCCGGGTTGCCGTCGTCGATGAGAAATCCGGGTGGAAGGCCTTTCATCCCGCCCTCAAAGGGGACTCCCCCTGGATGATGGTGCGCGCGAAACCGGGCGCGGGAATCGAGATTGTCGCGTCTGCTCCCCATCTCCTCTTCACCCTCTACACGGCGGTCGCGGAAGAGTGGCTGAATCTCCCTGTTGGGCAATTCAGTGAGGGCCGGATCTCCTTCCCGACATTTCGCCGGTTTCGTCCCTCTTACGACAGCTTCCTGACCCAGCACAATAGAACGGCTCAGGACTTCGACCGTGAAGAACACATCCGCAATCTGGCCAGGATGGGCTTCTCCCACGCAGAGGTCAACGGGCTCGCGTTTGCTCTCCCCTTCGAGCAGGGGCCGAAGGGTGAGGTACTCCACAGGTTTTACACCTATTGCGCCGCCCTGGACCAGTTTGTCACGAGCAAGCTGAACGCGGGGTTCTATGACAACGACTACCTGCAGGCGAACCTAAACAGCCTCAAGAGGAACGCGGATCTCGCGATGAAGTACGGTCTCAGACCCGGGATAACCTGCTTCGAGCCGAGATCCGTACCGGACGCGCTGCTGGCGCGGTATCCGATGCTCCGGGGGGCGCGGGTTGACCATCCCATCAGAAGCTGGCATCCGAGGTATAACCTCTCGATTGCCCACCCCGTCGTGCGGGATCACTACGCTGAGATGATGGAAAACCTCATGCACGAGGTTCCCCAGCTGGACTACATCGCTATCTGGTCCAACGACAGCGGGGCGGGGATCGAGTACACCAACTCACTCTACGTGGGAAGAAACGGAGGGGGGTATGTGATCCGTGAGTGGAAGGGAGACAAGGAGATCGCCGAAGCGGCGGTGGAGAACATGATGCGGTACCAGAGGCTTCTCCGTGACGCAGGGAGGAAGACAAATCCCGGGTTCCGCTCGATCATGCGTCTCGAGGCCTTTAGCGCGGAACACGAGCATGTCTGGAATGCCCTGGAGGAGGGCATCGATGTCGAGGCGTCTTCTCTGGCCACGGTAGGCTGGGATGTTCCATACAAGCACCCGATGTATCCCGATCGGAAAGCGATCGCGGGGACCGCCCTCTTTAATGAGTTTGGCCCGCAGGAAAAGAAGCCCATGGAGGAGCTTCGCGCAAAGGGGTCCGAGGTGGATCTCTACTTCTGGCCCGGCTGCGTCTGGAACCACGAACCTCTCATCGGCATTCCCTTCCCGAAGCTGGTCTACGAGAAGCTGAAGGCTACGGCGGATCAGGGTGTCTCGAGTCTCTGCTTTTCCGGGGGAACCACTCCGCGCTCCTTTGCCCCCTTCAACATCAACGAGGAGCTGGTCCGCGCCTTCCAGTGTGACAGGGAGGTGAATTTTGACACGTTCCTGAAGGAGAAAGCTGAAGCGTGGATCGGAAAGAAGCTTGCCGAAGACCTCGTCCGGGTCTGGCATCTCTCGGAGGAGGCGTACCGTGGTTTCCCCGTTCCAGTGCAGATCTACTCGGGCTGGGGCGTCTGGTACCGGCTTCTTACCAGGCCGATTGTCCCGAACATCGAAAAGGTCTCCGAACGGGATCGCGCCTATTACGAGGAGTTCCTCCTCGCGCCGCCGCATAACAGATGCCGGGTGGACTTTCGGTACGATGTCGGGTTTGACCTGATCGAGCCGGCGACCGCGATGAAGTATCTGGACCTGATCGACAGGAACGTCCTCCCGAAGGTGGACGAGACGCTGGCAGCTGCCAGGACGCTGCTGGAGAATTCGGGCGAGGGGAAGGAAGCGGAGGTGGCGAGAGATCTCTACGACAGGATCTTCGCCGTGAAGTGCTGGTACCGGAATCAGCGGAACGTCACCGCATGGATCGCGGGTGTTCACACCTACCTCGAAACTCGCGATGAAGGCGTGAAGAAACGATGCCGAAAAATCTTGCATGACATGGTCCTGGACGAGATCCAGAATACCAAGGATCTGCTCAAACACTGGGAAACTGCCCGGACGCAATGGATGATTCTGTCCGACGTGGGTGAAACTACATTCATCTACTACACCAACTTTGGAGAGCACCTGAAGCGCAAGATCGAGTTGATGCAGGGCCATGAAAACGACGAGCCGTATGTTGACCCTGACTTTCAGTGGAGAGTCCCCGGTATCAACTGGGAGGCTGAACGATAAGAGAGCGAAAGACGATCCTTCTCGCCCCCGATTCATTTAAGGGGACGCTGAGTGCCGTTCAGGCTGCGCGGGCGATGAGGGCTGGTGTGGAAGAAGCTCTGCCCGATGCGACCATCCTTGTGCACCCCGTGTCGGATGGGGGGGAGGGATTGGTTGAAGTGGTTGTGGCGGCGCTGGGTGGTGAGGTGCTGCAACTGGAGGTGAGCGGACCGCTCCCGGGACAGATTGTTGAGGCATCGTTCGGGCTTTCGGGTGACGGGACGGCGGCGATCATCGAGATGGCGCAGGCGGCCGGCTTGCACCTGGTGCCACCGGGGTTGAGAGATCCAAAGGTGACCTCCACGGTCGGTGTCGGTGATCTCATCCGGGCGGCCCTGGAGAGAGGGGTCTCCTCGATTCTTGTCGGGATTGGCGGGAGCGCGACAAACGACGGCGGTGCGGGGATGGCGGAAGCGCTCGGAATCCGGCTCCTGGACGGGAAGGGGACGACCCTGCCACGTGGCGGAGCGGCGCTGGAGAAGCTGGGTCGGATAGACTTCTCAGGTCGTGACAGAAGGCTGGAAGATGTCTCCGTGACGGTGGCCTGCGATGCGCAGAACCCTCTTCTCGGCCCCTCAGGCGCTTCAAGGGTCTATGGTCCGCAGAAAGGTGCAACACCTGCAGACGTTGAGCTGCTCGAGCGGTCTCTGAGCCGGCTGGCGGAGGTGGTCCACTCCACAATGGGTCTTGACCTTGGCACTATCCCGGGTGGTGGAGCGGCGGGTGGTCTGGGGGCTGGTCTGATCGCATTCTGCAACGCGCGGCTGAGAAAAGGGATCGATGTCGTCCTGGATATGACGGGCTTCGACGCCCTGCTGCAAACTGCAGATCTGGTGATTACGGGGGAGGGGAAGATCGACGCGCAGTTGCGGTTCGGAAAAGCGCTCTCAGGTGTTCTGGACCGCGCGGTCAGGATGCAGAAGCCGGTTGCCGCGGTCGTGGGTAGTATTGAGGGTCCGAAGGATCGGTTTCTGGGATCGGAAGGTTTTAAAGAGATCTTCTCACTCGTAGATGAGACGACCAGCCAGGAGGAGGCAATGGCAAGCCCGGCCCGCTACCTCCAGAACCGTACGAGAGAGATGCTGAAACGCCTCGGTCTGGTCTGAGAACCGCTATCCATGACGAGCCAGAGATATGTCTGAGGGACGCGTCGACGGGGAGACAGAGGACGTTCTTTCAGCTCTCTATGATGGAGAACTGCTCGAGCGAAAGAGAGAACAGCTGCAGATTCTCCTGCGCGAGTTTCAAACCCTCCATCCGGATGCGGGGAACGTGCGTGTGGCGCGTGCACCGGGCAGGGTGAATCTCATCGGCGAGCATACGGACTACAACGGCTATCCGGTTCTCCCCATGGCGGTTGACAGGGATATCCTCCTGGCGTTTACGGGGGGGTCGGGTGTCGACATCTGCAATCTTGATCCCAGGTACGAGCAAAGACGTTTTTCAGCGAAGCTGCCCCTGGATCGTTCCGCGCGGGGCGACTGGAGCAACTACGTAAAGGCTGCACTCTCCGGGCTGCTGGAGGAAAAGGTCATTCCGCCAGGTGCTTTCAAGGGACTGAGGGGCCTGTTCGCCGGTGACATACCCGGGTCGGCGGGTCTCTCTTCATCCTCGGCCCTTGTTGTCGTTACCGCTCTGGCGCTGCTTGCTGTCCACGGAGTCGAGACCGACAGGCTCATTCTGGCGGATCTCCTGGCCCGGGCTGAGCGATTCTCAGGGACAGAGGGGGGAGGCATGGAT
>JBATTW010000087.1:0-1988 GCA_049670805.1 Bacteroidota bacterium | reverse complement strand
CTTCTGGATATGACTCATTTCGAGATCTTTGAGCTCGTCTCAGAACCAACTGGCGCAGATGAGATACAACCAGCCTCACAGATTTCGGCTTACAGGATTGAGTCCGTCTATCCGAACCCCTTCAACGCGACAGCAACTATCGTATTCAGCCTGGCGGATGCAACCCATGTCGTGCTAGAGGTCTACAACGTTAACGGGCAGAAGGTGGAGACTCTTCTGGATGGTCCCCGCGAGGCAGGGCGTCACACACATCTCTTTCAGGCGGAGAACCTTGCCAGCGGTACCTATATCCTTCGTCTGGATGCAAATCGACAGGCTCACTCATACGGACTGACTCTTGTGAAATAGCAGGTGCAACAGCAAATGGATGATATGGAGCGAGTAGCAAGGAGCATAACCATGAAAGACATCCGGGTGGTAGTTATTTCAATTCTGGTTGTTGTTTTCTATTCGTGCTCATCAACCGGTGACACTGTCCAGGAATCAGGATTGAGGGGAAGCAAGCCAAAGGTAATGGTGGATCTGGTTGTGGACGGAGTGTCCTGGAGGCAGGTTTCGTCTCTCGACAAAGCAGGGCCGGCGGATGCGGTATACACGATCCGGGTTGGCGAAGATGGTTCCACGCTCGTTGTCTTTGGAGATGGTCAACACGGGGCCAGGATTCCCGCCGGATCCAGGGCAAGCGTCACGTATCGATATGGAGGCGGTGATAGTGGGGACGAGATGACCCTGACATGGAAATGGACCCCTCACGATGTTGTGGAAGAGCTTGTACTTTGTGCTCGGATCGGACGGAGAGATCGCAAAATCGAGTTTCAGAGGCGCCCATGTTTGGAGTCACGGGAGGAAGAGTCATAACAGACTTCCCCCCGGATGACATACTGGGGGCTCCGTGGTGGTCTGTGCGCTGGGAGGGGCCAATTGCCTATCCCTCCAGACCCCACGGCTTGGGGCAGACAATTCTTCTTGCCAGACCAAGAGAATGATCCTCCTAAAATGACTCTTACTTGAGTGCGCCCTAACCATCGGCTCAAGCTGACGGATTAAGCGAAGCGCGAAACTAATGCCAGCACACATGAATAGATTCTTCATAGCCGGCGCACGGGGGAGCGCATTCCGGGACAGTCTAGTTCGCATCTTCCCTTTGTTCCTGCTCGTCGCAGGTGTGACTGCAACTTCACCGTGTCAGGGGCAATTCGAACATGTGGGCCTCTCGGGAAGGATAGTACACAGCCTAGCATTCTGGGGAAACAAAGTCTATGCGGGGACGGACGACGGTGTTTTCGTGCACACACTCGAACAGCTCGGAGACACTCTCTGGACACCTGTGGGCCTCCAGGGGAAAACGGTCCGAAGTGTCTATCCGCACCAATCGGGGGCCATTGGCTACGCAGTGACTGCAGGGATCGAACACCGGATAGGGGATCCGGATTCCGTCCTGATATACTGCTCGCAGAACAGCGACAGCGCATGGGTGCCCGCAGATACGGGGATCGACAGGTCGCTTGTCCGGGTCATCAAATCCATCGATGGGTTTCCCTCTCCCCTCATTTGCGGGGAGACATACGCCGCAAGCGAAGGACTGGTATTCCGCAGGACCATCGGAGGGATCTGGAAAAAGGTCTTTGACATGGGAATCGCGGTCACAAATGTCGTTAAGGTGAATTCCACCACCGTGACCGTCTGGGCAGGAGGTGAGACCGCCATCCTCTGGCCTTACATCAGCCGATCGGAAGACAAGGGTGAAACATGGTGGACATCCTACCCGAACCTCCAGGGAGACAATGCCTGCAACTCAATCGCTTTTGATCCGCACGACACTTCAGTTGTCTACGCGGGCATGGAAGGATCAGTAATTGTCTCGAAAGACGGGGGGACAAATTGGCAATCCTCCGGTCTCAGCGGCACCCCATTCTACTTCTACAGTCTGGCGATCAACTCCCCTAGGCAGGAGATCTACGCGGGTGGCCTGGCACATGGGAGTGTGT
>JBATTW010000086.1:0-4238 GCA_049670805.1 Bacteroidota bacterium | reverse complement strand
CCGGAGAACAGTGCGGGTACATCTCAAAAGAGTCTTCCGTGAATGTCAGGCGGCCCGACTCGAGCCCGTCGGCCGACACAAAATGAATATCCGAGCCGGTGATCCGGTGCCCGTCATCGGTGTCGTTCATATAGATGATCCAGCGACCGTCCCGTGTCCACGCGGGGGCGTTCCTTTTTCCGAGGCGCGCCAGAACCTTTCCCTGGAGATCAGAGACAAATGCACCCCCTTCCATCGCGACAGCCAGGATCCGGTCTCCCTCCGGCGAGAGGGATGGCCAGATGTAGCGACCCCCTTCCAGAGGGTCAAGCAAGAGTGTGCGGCCTTCGACATGGAGCGCGATCTTCGTATCCTGAATCCCGATCAGCGAAATCTCCGGGGAAGGACGGCCGGGGCGGTCTGTTCCGGACTCCTTTCCGGCGTAGATCACCGCGTCACCGGAAAAGGCGGGAAGAGAGAGATCCCTGCCGGCGGTGACTCTGGAGGATGATCCGTTATCGAGGTCCCGGACAACGATCTCCTGCGTGCGACGTCGAGAGGATTTGTCGGTGAGCGTTCTCCGGTACGCCAGACGGGACCCGTCGGGGGAGAGGGCAAAACCGTATCCCGATCCCGGGTCCGAGGTTATCTGCCCGACAACCCGGTCCTGAAACCTGTATTCCCAGATGCCGTTGAAATCATGCCGCGTGAAGTAGAGACGCTGGCCGTCAGGGGAGAACCTCGGCTGGCTCCACCCGCCTGCGTCACCCGTGGGAAGTCGTTCCACCTCCACAACCCGAATCTGTGCTGCCGCTACTGTAGCGCAAAAAGCGGCCAGAACAACCAGAATTCCTCTCTTCATATACCCCTCACGATGTTCCTGGTGACAGAATACTACTTTTTCTGGAGACAGCAGGTGTGCGGAATCACAACGGTCTATTCCCTCGCCTCCGTGAGCTTTTTGAGCTCGCGCACCTTCTCATAGAAGTCCGCCAGCTCCATCTCCTTCAGGAAGATCATCCCCCTGGCGGCGCGGAGACGCGGGTGCCCGCTCTCGAGGAAGAAGTCGTTTCCGAGGCAGGTTTTGATCATCTGGTACTGGCTCACCTGGATCTGCTGGGCCAGCTCCGAGAAAGGCCCGTCATGTTCGTAGCTTGGGAAGGAGGCCGCTGCCTGCGACCCGAAGCAGTTCATAAAGGCAGTGTGAAGCAGGGAGAGCGAATTGAGCGAGACCGGGATCATCAGATCGGCTTCTGAAGGAGTAAACCGGTACCAGACGTTCCGGTACCCCCAGACCTTGAGCGAGTGATCCCCGCTCTTCTTTTCGTACATCTTCAGCGCTTCGGCGATTGCCTGCAGAGATTTGTAGTGCGTGTCGGGGCCGCTCCCCTCCGGGTCGAAGGCCACCGAAACGACATTCGGCTTGACCTTCTGGATGAGCTTGTAGAGCGGAAGGACGTCACGATCCAGTTCCGGCTCTTCAGAAAAGATATCACCCTGGTAGAAGCCCAATCGCAGCGCCTGGATGGAGGAGGCTTCGATGCCAAAGTACGCCCAGAGAAGTTCGACTTCCCATTCGCGAATGGTCCCCTTGAACATCTGGATGTCCGGAGGATCCTTCGCACCCGGATACTGGGTCTGGAAGTAGTCATGCAGCCCCTGGATCCGCAGCCTCGTGGCTCTCATGTCGGTGGTCCGGTAGACCTCGAACATGCTGCGGAGCAATCGACGCGCTTCCGCCTCGTCTTTCTTCTCCTCGCTGTGTGCCGCTACCCCGTCCAGGAAGAGGTAGACATCCTCCATGCGGTTGCTGATGCTTTTCGGATCAAAGTACCGCTCCTTCAGGAGATCCTCGAACGCACCGCTTCCCAGGCAGCCCTGGAGCTTTCTGATGAGTGAGAGGCAGTGCGCGTTGGAGACCGCGGTGAAGCCGGAGGTGATGTTCGCAAAGTAGTGATGATTCGAGGGGTCACGCACGAGGTGGTAGATATGCGCCAGGTACCCCAGCATGATGTCGTCGTGGTGCGGCTCCGTGTGGAGGAAGGTCGTCCCGGCAATCGGCGCGAGGCCCCGCTCGATTTTCTGCAGTATGCGGTTTCGGGCTCGCTCGGCAAGCTGTGTGTGCGTCTCTCCCGTCTTGAGGAGGAGTTTTCCAAAGCGATCCTCTGCGAAGTCCGGGCGGGTCAGCTCCGTCAGGGCCACCTGTTTCTCGAGTGATATCCGGACGCTCATCTCTTCCACGTCGCAATCATCCAGCGCGGGCTTGGCGGCGAAATCCTCCGCCCTCCGCTCAACGAGCCCGCGGGCCGCCCCCTTGGTCAGATAGAATCGTGCGTGCGGAAGATCCTGCAGGACGGAGGCCGGATAGAGAGGTGCCTTCTGTTCCTGGATCGCCGAGGCGACCACGGGTGCCTTGGCATCTCCGGCCGCGATGATGATCGCTGCCGCCGTGGGGTTGTAGGTGATCGTGCCGAGCCCGATCGTGATGACAAGCCGGTTTCGGGAGATCTCGATCCCCCCCAGGTCCGTGGCGGCTCCGGCCTGTGTCTCGTAGTTCGTTCCCGTGAGTCGCGTAACGGAGTAGGTGCTGGACCCGCGCACGTTGAACGCGATGTGCCCGTCGGGTCCGATCCCGCCGAGGAAGAACCCGATCCCCCCCATCTCCCGGATCCTGGTCTCGTAGTCCATGCAGAAAATGTCCACCCGGCTGATAACCTCTTTCTGCAGACGCTCCAGGTCGCTCCGGGACTGCCGCACTCTCAGGGAGAGATCCACGACGTTGTTGGGAAAAACCTCCTGCATCGTCCTCCCCCGTGGCACGCCCAGGTTCGTGGCATCAATGAGCAGAGCTTTCTCCAACGGCAATCCGAGACCCCTCATGTAGTACTCATTCACGTACCAGTGGAAGCTGTTCTGCTGCTGGGAATCCTTCGGGTAGAACTCATCGATCTGGACAAAGGAGAGATCGCCCAGGTCAGGCCGCTTCGAGCCGTCGATGCCGAACTCCTCCAGGATTGCCTGGATCCCCCTGCTGGTCCACCGCTCCAGGATCCTCATCACCCACTTGATGAAGTGCTCGGGTGTCTTGCCGGTCGGCAGAGAGACGACCCCGCCGGGGTTCTTTCCCACCCACTCCACAAATCTGAGCGCCGTGAGTTTTCCCAGAAGGGGGAAGTTCTCCACCTCGATGACCCTGATCTTCTCTGTGGGGGGATAGATCTCCTTTCGCCCGCTCCGCCGGAGTTCGATCTGCTCCACCTCTGATGAGGCATCGTATGTTCGTGTGGGATTCATGGGAAGTAGCAAACGTCAGTTGTCGATAGGCTGTTTTCCGCTGGTGCTGAGCCACACGCCGCTCAGACCACTCAACCATTCAGGAAAGAACCGGCGCACCACCTCCTCGTGACTCACGTCCGTCGAAGTGAATCGCAGCCGGTCCCCTGCACTGCTCTGGAGCTCCTTCGCAAAGGCCGTGTGTTGATCGGCCAGATATGGAGTGTACGCCCCCCAGAGTCTCCCGTTGCCATTCAAGAGCCAGTCCCTGCAGTACTCCTGGTTCGCGTAGAACGCGTCAAAGAGAAAGACATCGGTCACATTCTCCCCCATACCTCCGACATGCAACGCGTATGCGGCCGGCCGGTAACCACCGCTGTGGGCGGAGACGATAATGCGGTTGGCCTTCACGGTCTTTACAACCTCCTCCTCCCGCATTGTCTGCAGAACGTCTTTGACAAGCCTCTCGAACCCGCCCTCCTCTTCCACCCTTCCGCAGAAGGAATCCCGTGCACGGTAGGGGCCCTGCGGGAAGACCAGAAGCGCGTTGATGTTCATCTGGATCATCGTCTGAGGCATTTCGTGGCGCACGAGCTCGCTCAGATTGTCTCTGTTGTGGCCATGAAAGTGGACAATGAGATTTGACCCTTCCTCTGTCTCCTTGAAGGAGTCTGGAACAAAGACCACGATGCTGCTGTCCGCGTAGTGCGGAAAGAACGGATAGTCTGTTCCGTCCCCTCCGGTGTATCCCTCGGTCCGTTTCTCGTGTGGAAAAGGAGCCACGCCCGATCGATAGATCCCCCACCGACCTCCGGGGAAGAAATTCCAGTCCACGTGATCCTCCACCACCTTCCGCGTCCGGTAGTGGCGATCGCCGGTGTAGTAATTCCAGATGGCACGCGCCACGTGGGCAACCAAGAGTGTGGCCCGGTTGTCGATCCCGTCACGATGGTCCGGATGCTTGTCCACAAAGACCGCGAGTGCGA
>JBATTW010000085.1:0-4123 GCA_049670805.1 Bacteroidota bacterium | reverse complement strand
GCCGTCGCGCTCGGGTATCCCTGGTCATCGTAAATCCATCCCCTGAGGCCCTCCTCGTGTGCGATCTTGACGCCACGCTGGAATACGTCCCAAGAGGTCTGATCACGGAGATAGTTCTCGCGATTGACGTTTGCGACAAGCCCTCCAAGGCCGGCCTTCTGCAAACTGCGGACCTTGTTGCGAATGATCTCATCGGTCGTCCCCCACCGCTCGAAATGATGGATCATCTGTAGTACACGGAAGGCATTTGGGAGTTTCTCAGATGGTGAGTTCATGGGGAGACTCTTCTTCCGCTCTTTCTGTCCGACACCAAGGTAAACCCCATAACGCATCTGGGGCCGGTTATTTGACGAGCATCAACCGCAGCATTGCTCTCCACTCCCCAGCCCGTACGAGGCAGAAGTACGAGCCGCTTGGGTAAGCCGTCGCATCCCACCTCACGCGTGTGGTTCCCGCCGCCCGGCTCTCATCCAGGAGTAGCGCGATTCTCCTCCCCAGAAGATCTACGACGGTGATGGAGGTGTGACGAGCTTCCGGGAGCTCCAGTTCTATCGTGGTAGTCGGGTTGAAGGGGTTCGGGTAGTTCTGGTGGACGTGGAAAGCAGTCGGAACAGGTTGGTCCCCGGTCCGCACATCCGTCGGTGTTTGTGGGAATGTCAGCGTGATCGCGCTTGCCATTTTCTCCCACCCCTCCTGGCTGTCCCGCAACCCGGAGTACTTTTGCTCAATGTGGAAGAAGTGTCCGGTGGCGGAAGATGCCCAGAGAGTGCATGGGGCGGGGCTGCCGTTGATCAGGCGGCCCTGAACATTGGTGGTCCCCAGGAGACGGGTCCACCCTGTGTCCAGGTGCCCGACCTTGAAGGTGAGTGTGGGGTCGACCACCGTCAGGTTGTCCCGCAGGGCAGCGAGATAATCCTGACCCGGGGGAGGAGCGAAGGATGTTCCATTGCTCATGATGATGTCGGGATCAGTGGCGTTCTTGCTGAATCCGTGCAGCTGAATCTGGATGGTGCTGTCTGTGAAGGCAAGCATCGCCTCGGTGGTGGCCTGAAATAGACCGTCCGTCACGTGTGCCTGATCGGAGGTCCTGTAGCTCTGGCTCGAGTCACTGCAGACGGTTGTCGTGCCGCTGCACGGGCTGAACAGAGAACTGTTGCATCGGTGGGCCCCGTTGATTCCCAGCATTCGCGGCGCGACGGCGGCGTATACGTATGCCCCCTGCCTCCCGGTGTTTCTATCGTGGAGGGTGTGCGGGCACATGATCATCAGGTTCGGACGTAGGGGGGAAAGGTTGATAACATAAATCCCCCAGAAGCTGGAAGATGCCTGAGTTCTCTCCAGGATGTAGTGAAGGTCCTGAGACGGAGTTTCCGTGTCATGAAACGCCAGCAGGCGGTATCCTAGGATCCCCGCCAGGCTGTCGGCGGTGTGATACCGCGTGTGGAGAACATCGTCGATGATCGTTCCCCAGATGGACCGTTCGAGTGCGTTGGGCGCCTGGTACTGATCTGAACCTGTTCCGGAGGGGATAGAGGCGATCAGGCTATCTATGTGTGACAGCAGATCGCCAGAGACGGCGGTCTGACTCTGGGCAGCTCCCGCAGCAAGCAGGAGGGTCAATGCAAGGGTTGACGTGCGTATCATGAGACCGCGACTGTGGCAGGAAAAGGTCTTGCTAAAGTACATCGTAGTCCCGGAAGTTGCAACAGGCACCTCTCGTGGCACCGCTGCTGAAGGGTTTTTCTTGACTTTGATGAGTGTGCATTGTAATTTCGGTTAGGGTAATCCTACCCAGGTACAACTCTGTATCCCCCTGGGCCCGCGTCTTCAGGGTGCAATCGGTTCGCTGATCATTGGCACGTCGGGATGCGTCCCAGCAGAGTCTCGGAACGAGTGCTCCATCTGCCATATCCAGCTCTCCATGCTTCTTATGGACCCATCTCCCACTATCCCAAGGAGTCTCACAATGAAAGCCATGCTATTCTTTGCTCTTGCTCTGGTGTTGGCTGTGCCAGCGTTGGGACAGACCGTGTCGGTGGTGCAGGATAACGTTGGGAACAATGAAACGGTCTACTACTTCCACCAGCGGAACGTAGCGCGTGCCACCGACGGCACACTCATGGTCGTCTGGATCAATATCAAATCCAACACTGCGGGAGGACAGGTTCAGTACTCCACGTATGATCCTGCGTTCCAGACCTGGTCGCCCCCGGCGGCAGTCTCGAGTGCCGGCGACAGGGCACGTCAGCCGGCCCTGGCTGCTGACGGCAACGGGGCCATCCACGCGGTGTGGATGCAGCGAGACGCTTCAGGGGACAAGTATCAGGAATACTACGCCAAGTACTCGGGTGGCGGCTGGTCCACGCCGGTGCAGGTGTCGGTGGCCGCCTCGGTCCGCGCCGAAGAAGGGACGATCGAGGTCGGGTCTGACGGAACCGTCTGGGTCGCCTACAACAACGACGCTGAAGGCGTGGGATCGGAATACGTCTGGGTCGTCAAGAGCACCGACGGTGGCACGACCTGGAGCGCCCAGGCGGACACGATCTCCTCGGGAGGTTCCATCGGCAGCTCCAGTACTAACGCACGTGTTACCCTTGCGCCCGCCTCCGGCGGGAAGATGGTTGCCGTCTGGCATGACGGTCAGCCATGGGACGCGGATCGCAGGGAGATCTACGTGAATACCTTTGACGGGAGTTCCTGGGGTTCCGAAGAGATGATCTCGGATACGACCACCGCGGACCGATCGGCAAACTGGTATCCGACTGTCGCTGTCGACAACCAGGACAACATCTACGCCGTGTACCACACCAACAACATTACTGTGGATCGAATGCTCCTTCTGCAGAAGAAGGCCTGGAACGATCCCTGGTCGGCTTCCACAACATCGGTCCTCGCAGTCGAAACGACAAGTGACATGCTTTCCACGACGGCAGTGGCAGATCCCAATGGTGTCGTCCACCTCGCTTATCGGCGGGATAATGCGGTTGATACGTTGGGGCTTGATGAGATCGTGTACACCTTTTCGGACGATGCCGGCGTAACATGGTCGACTCCCCTGGCCGTAAGCCGGACAACTCATGATGCCGGATACGTTACCCTGGCCAATCGTGTGGGGGAAACCTATGGCATCGATCTCGCATGGCGTGAGTCGAGGGACGAGGGCGAGGATGACCAGGACACCCTGGCGGTTATGCATGCAAATATCCCCTACAGCGTTGTGTCCTCTGTCGAGGAGCCTGGTCTGCCTGTTGGCTATGAAGTGCTCGCGAACTATCCCAACCCCTTCAACCCGTCCACAGTGATAGAGTACTCCATTCTGACGAAGGGAACCGTCAGGCTGGAGGTGTTTGATGCGCTCGGCCGGCGGGTGAAAACGCTGGTGAACGAGCAGCAGGAGCCGGGGAGCTACTCGGTCCGGTGGGACGGGATCAATCGGTCCGGCAAGGCCGTCATGAGCGGAGTCTACGTTGCCAGGATGAGCTCGGCCTCCGGTTCCCGGACCGTGAAGATGATGTTGGTGAAGTAGCCGTTCGCTTTTGCATCGGCAGTCGGCGGGTGATGCCACCCGCCAACTGCCGAAAGTGAGATGGAGAAACCGTCAAACCGTGCGTACCTCTGCCTTCGTCTTCTGCCTTCTCATCCTTCTCTCCCGTACTCTGAGCGCGGGAGTGACAGGGAAGCTCTCCGGCGTCATTCGTGACGCGGGTACCGAAGAACCCCTTGTCGGGGCGAATGTGATTCTCGTGGGTACCGCTCTCGGGGCTGCCACGGACGCCTCGGGATTCTACTTCGTCAACAATGTCCCGCCCGGTGTCTACAGCGTCCGTGTGACCCTGATCGGATACAGACCGCTCCTCCTGAATGATGTTCGGATCATGGTCGATGTCACAACTGAACTGGATGGAGCACTCACCGATGAGGCGGTGGAGCTGGGCGTCGTCGAGATTACCGCCGAGCGGTCTATCGTGCAGAAGGACCTTACCTCAACCCGGACAATCGTGGACGGGGATATCATCGTCAAGGATCTTCGATTTCAAGACATCAACGAGGTCCTTCAGCTGCAGGCAGGGGTCGTGCGGGGAACAGACGGTCAGCTGCACGTGCGGGGAGGCCGCGCGGGAGG
>JBATTW010000084.1:0-10127 GCA_049670805.1 Bacteroidota bacterium | reverse complement strand
GTAAATGAGGGGTGCTGAAATTCTCCGTTCCCCTCACGACACCTGGATACTCAGAGGAGGCTTCCCCTCTATGCGAGAACATACCATGCGAGCCGTTGCCTATATCGTTGCCAGGATGTCAGGAAAGAACCGCCTCTCCACGATCTACGATCACTCTCTCTCCAGGCACTTCAGCTTCGGTGGGGAGCTGACAGAGGAGAACGTCTTCATCTACGACCATGAGCAGAAGTGTCACATCAGCGGCTCCGGGTCGGCCGGCTCCTTTTCCCTCTATCATTTCGGGAATGGGAGGCACATCTCCCTGAAGGTGAGTGAGAAGGGATTCGAAGGCTATGATCATGATTCCGGAGCCCGGTTTTCGGGTTCTATCGGGGAAGATTCGATCTCCATCGCCGACAAGGAGGGCCCAAAACTCTTCGAGATCTGATTCTTACACCCTACCGGCACCACATTTCTCTGTTTTGATCCTCACCCCGAGCCCACGGCCAAGACGGCTCATCTGCTTCGCAGATCATCTTCCTCTCCCGTCCATTGTGCGTCGGGTCATCTATGTGCGTTTATGCCGTATTTGCGGAACTTTCTTATCCACCCCGGCTGTTGCATGATTGTCTGGAGTTGGGTAATATAGAAGAACTTTCCCCCCTGGGGGCTCCCCGCCTTCAAGACAATCATTCTGATCTACGGCCTCTGTACATCGATCTTGCCTGACGCAAAGACCGAAACAGGAGATACGTTTCACAGGTCTATCGAACCCACAGCTATCGCTCAAGGGGTGCACACAATGGATTCCAACAGGGATAACAGGATAGCGGTCGTCGGGATGGGCGCCCTCTTCCCGGATGCCAACAACGTCGATGAGTTCTGGCAGAACATCCTCGACAAGAAGGTGTCGATCAAACCGCTCCCCGAAGAGATGCTGGAGTCCGAAGTCTTCTATCGGCCGGACCTTCTGGGATCCATCAGCAAGCAGGACAAATCCACCGTCAACATTGCCGCCTACATCGAGGGGCACGAATACCAGACAACACGCAAGTACAAAATCCCTCCATCGGTCACCGAGCACATGGATGAGAACCAGCACGCGGCTCTCTACACTGCGGACCAGGCCCTCGGGTCAAACTCTCTCAAGACCGTGGGGAACGACCGGATCGGCGTGATCCTGGGGAACGGCATGGTCGGGATCGCATACGGGAACGCCCTTGTGCGTGTGCAGTTTCAGCTCGTGGAGCACTTTCTGAAGAAGCACCCGGAATTCAACAAGCTTTCAGCAAAAGAGCAGCAGGATATAATAGAGTATGTAAAGGCAAATGCCCTCAAGGATTCCATCCCCATTACGGAGGACAGCGCACCGGGCGTACTCCCGAACATTCAGGCCGCGCGGGTGGCGAACGTCTATGATTTTCACGGGCCCTCCTTCACCGTTGATGCCGCGTGTGCGTCGGCCCTGGCGGCGATTATCAAGGGGATGCAGGGTCTTTACCTGAACGACTATGACGCGGTTGTCTGCGGCGGTGCGGATATGCCCCTCAGACAGCTGGGGTTCATCTACTTCTCGGCGCTGAACGCGTTGTCTCCGGAAGGTTCCTTCCCCTTTGACAAACGGGCCAACGGTTTTGTCATGGGACAGGGGTCAGGGACGGTCATTCTGAAACGTCTTGATGATGCCGTAAGGAACAACGACACGATCCATGCGGTGATCACCGGGTACGGAGAGGGGAGTGACGGGAAGGGGAAGTACATCGCCGCGCCCAGCTACGAGTGGCAGGCAAGGACCATAGAGAAGGCGTGCCGGATGGCCGGGTATCCGGCTGACACCATAGAACTGCTCGAGGCACACGGTACCGCGACGATTGTGGGTGATGTGGTTGAAGTGGACGCACTCAAGAGTGCGTTCTCACGACTCGGCGTCACGGGGAAACAGTTCTGCGGTCTGACCTCTGTCAAGTCCAACATCGGGCATCTCAAATCGGCGGCAGGCATTGCAGGTTTTATCAAGACGGTGCTCGCCATACAGAACAAGACGCTTCCGCCCACAGCCAGTTTCCAGGAGATAAATCCAAAACTCCAGCTGGAGGAATCACCCTTCTACGTTCTGGACCAGGCTAGGGAGTGGCACGCCAAAAAAGAGCATCCGCGGAGGGCCAACGTCAGCGCCTTCGGGTTTGGCGGAGCGGACTACCATCTCACGCTGGAAGAGTTTCGGGAAGAGGATTACCGGCAGCGGGTCAGCGTCGGGTTTACGCAAGAGTCTACTGCATCCGCTCCACAGGTTTCTTCTCCCCAGGTCTATGCAGGCGTGACACCCGGAGCCGCCACGGGAGCCGATCCGGTGATCTCCACATTCTCCGGGAAGTCGGTTGCTGAACTGGATGCAGAGGTAGAGTCCTTCATTGCGAAGGTTCAGGAACGGCCTGAGATCACGTTCGCAGAGCACGCCCGTCTCCACAACCATGGCGTTGCTGCGGAGAAGAAAGCCAGGCTGGCCATTATTGCATCCTCCCTCCAGGAACTCGAGTCAAAGCAGAGCTTCTTTGTCAAGAACAGGGAGAAGCTCCAGGGAGATCTCTTCAAGGCAAAACAGATTTACTTCAAGGAGTCCCCCCCGGTCAAGCCATCGGCTGTTGCAGTTATGTTCCCCGGGCAGGCTTCCCAGTACCTGAACATGTTTCGAAACGTCTATGAGGAGCTGGACGGGGTCCGCAGCTGGTATGACAGGACAGACGCCTACTGGTTCTCCACATACGGCCACACGGTGACCTCGCTCCTCTACCCGAAGGATTCTCCCGAGGACGAGGCGTTCCGGAGGTTGACGCAGACGCAGAATGTCCACCCGGGCATCTTCATAACGAGCTTTGCCCTCTACGATCTCCTGGCAAAGCTGGGGCTGGAGGCCGGCTTCATGATCGGTCACAGCCTGGGAGAGATCACGGCACTTGCGGCATCCGGAAAGATGGCATTTCCCGACGCGCTGCATCTGGTGGGAGAGCGGGGATACGCGTTTCACGATGCCCACCTCCCCGATACGGGGAAGATGATAAGCGTCATGGGGAGCCTGGATGAGGCGAAGGAGCTGGTCCGGGAGAGCGGTCTGGACGTTGTGATTGCAAACATCAACGGGCTTCAGCAGATCATAGTGGCGGGAACTTCGTCTCAGATCGAGAAATTCAAGGAGTTCCTGGACGGGAAAAAGGTAAACAACAAAATTCTCTCCGTCTCCCACGCATTCCATTCCCCCGTCATCGAGCCCGTGGCCGAGGATTTCTTTAAGAAGATCAAGAAGACCCCGTTCCGGAGGTCGCCCGTCAAGGTGATCATGAACCACGCGGGGGACTACTACCCGAACACCGCCAGGACGCTGGAACGAATACCGGGACTTCTTCGTGACCAGATACTTAACCCGGTTAATTTCGTGAGGTCCGTCCAGAAGCTCTATGAGGATGGAGTCAGGCTTTTTGTCGAGATCGGGCCCGGTTCGATTCTGAGCAACATGGTGAAGGAGATTCTGGGCGACAAGAAGGTCAGCGTCGTCACATCGAACCACAAGAAAGCTGACGATTTGCAGAGTCTGCTCTCCTTGTGGGCCAGCCTCTTTGCGGAGGGGGTCTCACTGGAGCAGCTGCCGCTCCGCAGAGCTGGCGGGGCCACGCGGCAAAAGGCTGTGCCCCCTGTGGAGGAGGCAGAGGAGGCCGGGCCGGTGCAACCCGCGGCGGAGAACATCAGGCCGGAACCGGCTTCCGCAGGGAAGAGGGAGACGGTTGTCTACAGCGGTCTCTCGATAGGTCTGCCTGGGTCGTACAAAGAGACATTCCGGGATGACAATTTCGAACAGATCTTTGCGGGTCACAACTTCATTGAGCGTCTAACAGACGACGAGAAACAGAGGCTGGTTGACCTCCAGGTCACGAAGCTGGTCAAGGATGAACGGGGGCCTTCGTTCAAACTCCTCTCCTCCCTCGAGGAGGTGATACAGCTGGCCGGGAAGATCGGCAAGCTGGACATGATTGCCGATTTCCGTGTGGACGAAAAAGACTTCGAGAACATGACCACCTGCATTGCGATGGGTGTGGCCGCGGGGTACGAAGCGTTGAAGGACGCGCAGATCCCGCTTGTGCGGGAGTACGTCAAGACCTCAACCGGGAAGATGCTCCCCACGAAGCTGGCGCTCCCCCGGGAGATGCAGGAAGAGACGGGTGTGATCTTTGCAAATGGCTTCCCGATGATCGATCCGGTCATCCGTGAGGTTTCGCGCCACCTCAGCTATCACCTGGGGTCCAGGACGCGAAGGGACATGATGGAGTTCTACGAGACCCTCATCGGGCGTGTGAAAGACCACGAGACCCGGAAGCTCCTCACCGACTGGTACACCCTCTACTACAGTCGCCTGAGCGACATGAACGGCGAGGAAGAAACGTTCCGGTTCAACTACAATTTCATGTACCAGATTTCCGCACAGGCAAACAACCGTCTGGCGAGTCTCATAAACGCGAAGGGCCCCAACTTCCAGATGAACGCGGCCTGTTCCTCCACCTCCAACGCGATCACCATTGCGGAGGACTTTATTCGGTCGGGCCGGGTCAAGAGGATGATTATCGTGGGTGCTGACGATCCGACATCCAGCACGAACTTCCCGTTCCTGGGTGCAGGTTTTCTCTCCACGGGAGCCGCGACCAACGAGAGGGATCTCTACAGGGCGGCGATTCCGTTTGACCGCCGGCGAAACGGGATGGTTATCAGCGCCGGAGCGGTAGGGGTGGTGCTGGAGACAAAGGAAGAGGTGGAGAAGCGAGGAGTGGTGGAAGTGTGCCAGGTGATGGGGACCCATTCCTTCAATACGGCCAAGCATCCCTCGCAGATCGATTGTGATCAGTTCGGTCACGAGTTGAAGCGGTTCATCGCAAGGATGGAACGGGAGCACGGTCTGGACCGGAACCAGCTCGCGAAACAGATGATCTATCTCTCCCACGAGACCTACACGCCTCCACGGGGTGGGTGCTCTCAGACGGAGGCCGAGGCGCTTCGCGAGGCATTCGGTGATACCTCCAGAGAGGTCATTATCGGGAACACGAAGGGGATGACGGGGCACACCATGGGTGCCGCATTGGAAGATGCCGTTGCAGCCAAGTCTCTCCAGTACGGGAAGGTGCCGCCTGTCGTCAATCTGACGGAGCGGGATCCCATGTTCACGAGCCTGAATCTCTCCGGAGTCGGATCGCACAGCAGAATCTACGCTCTCAAGATGTCCGCGGGCTTCGGTTCGCAGGGTCACTTTGCCCTCCTGAGAAGATCCGCCGTCGGAGACGCGAGGATTCAGGATGAGGCAAAGTACAGGGGGTGGCTCAGATCCATCTCATCGGATGAGAAGGCTGAGACCGAACATCTGGGCAGGCTCTACGTCATAAAGGATCGGAAGACCGTCCTCAGGTCGGATCCCGACGCCGTCCCCCGAGAGAAACCGGCACCGAAAGCTCCGGAACCAACGCCTGCGGAGCCGAAAGAGGTGCCTTTCCCCGCACTTGCGGAAAGGAAGAGTGTGGGTCCTGATGAGATTATCAGTCTCATATCCGAAGTAACAAAGTATCCTCCCGAGATGCTGGAACCGGATATGGAGATCGATGCCGATCTGGGAATCAGCACGGAGAATCAGGAGACCATCCTCAGGACGATCGTGGAGAGGTACGGGATCAGCCCCGTAAGGAAGAAGCTGTCCGATTACGAAACCATCGGCAAGCTGGTGGATGCCGTACAGAGGGAGGGGAACGGGCAGAGACCCTCGGCCGGTGGGATGGAGAAAGAGACAATCACAGCAGAAACGTTGAAGGTTTTTGCGGAGGTCACGAAATACCCCGAGGACATGCTGGAGCTGGGTATGGAGATGGAGGCTGACCTGGGGATCGATACGGTAAAGCAGGCTACGATACTTGCCATGCTGGGCGAGAAATACCGGATGGAGCGGGACGAGAGCATACAGCTCTCCAACTACCCGACCATTGGTCACATTGTGGATCTGGTCTATGAAAGAGCCGGAAAGGGTATGGGGACGCAGCCCCCTTCAGAGCCGGTCCAGGCCAGCCCGGTCGGTTCATCAGGCTCAGCCCCTTTGGCACCATCAGAGAGTGCGGCGGAGAGATCGACTGCGCCGAGGCCTCAGAGTGCCGCCCCGGCAGTGGCCCGGCAGGCCGTTCGGAGGGAAGCAGAACCTGCAGTCGCTGCGCCGGCACCGCTGGCCTCCACACCTGCCGGAGGATTCGACAAAGAAGAGATCAGGGCAGAAACCCTCAAGGTCTTCTCGGAGGTGACAAAGTACCCGGAGGATATGCTGGAGCTGGGTATGGAGATGGAGGCCGACCTGGGAATAGACACCGTAAAGCAGGCCACGATACTTGCCATGCTGGGGGAGAGATACCGGATGGAACGGGACGAGAGCATACAGCTCTCCAACTACCCCACGATCGGGCACATCGTGGATCTCATGCATGAGCGGGCCGGGAAGGCGACGATGTCGCCTCCCGAGGCTCCAGCTGCCGAGGCAACCCCTGAGGTACCGGCGGAGCCGGAACCAGGAGAGCTCGCGCCGCTCGAGGACTCACACCTTACGCGACATGTCGTGGTTCAGATCTCGGAGCCCCCGGGAGAGAAGGATTTCAATCTGAGCGGAAAAACCGTCTGGCTGATGGGTGATGAGGAATCTTCGATGAAGAAGCTGGCTTCAGCCCTCACCGAGAAATCGGCAAGCGTGGAGAGTTTCCTCTATCCTGACACGATCTCTGAGGCTGAGATACAGAAGGCGATTTCCGATTTTGCCGATGGTAAGAAGGTCGATGTCATTCTGGACTCCACTCACCTCGGAAAAGATCTTGACTTCGGCCGGCTCTCCGAGGAGGAGACCAACAGGGTTCTCTATAGAAACAGCACAGCCAGGTTTGTCGTCTACAAGCACCTGGCGAAATCTCTGCCGACGAGGATCAGGATCCTCTGCATTACTTCGATTGATGGAAACATGGGATGCGATCCTGAAAAGCTAAGCGTCCCCGATCCAAGTTATGGATCGCTCATAGGATTCTACAAGGGGCTCAGGAAAGAGCTGCCGGAGAGCCAGGTCAAGATTATTGATTTCTCTCCACGGGCCCTCGCAGATGAGTTTGACGCATGCGCAAACCACCTGATCACTGAGATCGAGAGTTCCGGGACCGGTGTGGAGATCACATATCCTGCCGGCCACCGCATGGTCCTGAAGATCCAGGAGCGGGAGGCCACTTCAGACCGGACACTCTCGCTTACGGCGAAAGACACGCTGCTTATCACCGGAGGAGGGACGGGCATTAGCTCGCGAGCAATGCTGGAGTTGGCCCGGAGATACCCGATCGGATTCATCGTTGTGGATCGGACACCGATCCCCGAGGAGATCGAATCCCTTGCCCGGCTGGATGAAGCGGGACTCGAGAAGCTCCGCAAGGAGATACACGAGGAGTTGAAAAAGGAGCACCAAAGAGTCACCCCGGTGATGGTCAACCGGAAGTTTGATGCCGTCACGAAGGCGATTGAGATCCATCGTAACCTGGAGCGGGTTCGAAGCCTGGGCAGGAGGGTGGAGTATATTGCCACCGACGTGCGGGACCGCAAAACGCTTGGCGACGGGCTGGAAAGGGCCCGAAAGGCTGTAGGGCCCGTGACGGCTATCCTTCATGGTGCCGGGATCGACAGGAGCCATCTCATCGACCAGAAAAGCGTGCAGGAGTTCCAGGACGTCTTCAGTGTGAAGGCCCTGGGAGCGTATAACCTGATGGCCCTCTGCAAAGATGATCCGTTGCGTCTCGTGGTAACCTTCTCCTCCATCTCCGCACGGTTCGGAAATGCGGCCCAGCTGGATTACTGTGCCGCCAACTCGTTCCTGAACTACTGGGGGGCCACGATGCGCCAGGGGAGAGAAGATCTCCATTCGATCAGCCTCATGTGGTCCGGATGGAAGGACGTGGGGATTGCCTGGCGGAACGATTTTGTCAGGGAGCGATCCGAAGAGTTGGGGCTGAACTTTATCGAGGTGCACGAGGGAATCGCCGCCCTGATCAGGGAGATCGAACAGAAGACAGATGACCTGCAGGTGGTCCTTCACAGGGGCCTGGGCGGCTTTGTCGAGAAGGGACTGGCTGTTACGGAGATAGGGGACCTGCCGTTGATTGATCGCATCACCAGGAGCGACGCCGATGAGGTCAGGGCATACCGTATGTTCTCGGTCGGGCGAGATGCCTTGATCGATCAGCATCGGCTGGGGAAGGTCCCCATTCTTCCGGCCGTAGCCTATTCTGAGCTGGCGGCTGAGTACTTTGCCCTGCGGACCGGAAAGAGGGGCCAGTATCTTTTGCGGAACCTGACGTTTGAGAACGCGTTCAAGCTTTTCCGGGAGAAACCGCGGGAGCTCTTCATCGAAGGGAAGCCGGGGTACGGAAAGAACGTCTGGGAGATTCAGATCAAGTCCGATTTCCGTCTCCCCAAGTCGAATCAGGTGCAAACAGTGCTTCATTCCCGGTCCACTGTCTCTTCCGAGTTGCCCGACTACACCGATATGGATCCCACGAAGTGGGAAAAACCTGCTGCTGAGGATCTCATCACTCTCTCGGCCGAGGAGTCGTTGATGCTGATAGAGGAGAAGGGGCCTGAGCAGCGGATCATACTGGGACCGCTCTACAACGATACGGTACGGGATCCGGGATCCAAGGAGCCCGTACTCATATATCCGACGAGCACCATCTACCCGACCTATTTCCCCCGGGAGCAGCTCTCGAACCAGAAGTACCCTCTGGAAGAGTCGTTGATCAATCCCTGCTTCCTGGATTCCGTCTATCAGGCCTGCGCGGCACATCTCCTGGTGAACAAGAAGCGGGTCTATCTCCCCTGGGAGGTGAAGGAGTTGGGTATTGTGAAGCCGCCACGGGAGCCGGGTCTTTACAGGAGCTACACAAAGGTTGTGGAGGATACGGACGAGCTGGTTGCGTTTCACGTGGTGATGGTGGACGGAGAGGGAGACGTCTGCTACTTTGCGCGGAACGCATACTTCCGAAAGATAAACCTTTGAGAGATATGGCGACGGGGATAGAAGAGTTTCTGGCGAAAGAGTCCGCACTGTTCGGTTTCCAGTACGGGATACAGAGTATCCCGGATGTCGCGGAGCTCTACGATGCGGGGGGTGACACATATGCCTCCTCTCTCCTCACCGGGGAGGAGTACGGGCAGTTCCGCCAATTCAGAGGCTGGAAGAGGAAGGTGGAATGGCTGGCCGGGCGGATCGCGGTGAAGGCTGCATTCGGACGCTATTCGGCGCACGCGGGGAACGCCCTCCCCAGGCTTCCTGTCTCTGTTCTGAACAACGAGGCGCACGTTCCCTATTTCCCGGGTCATCCGGAGGTCCACCTTTCGATCACCCATTCGCACGGGTATGCCGTGGCGGTGGTTGCCCCTTTTGATATCGGCATTGATCTGGAGAAGATCGAAGAGCGGCCTCTGGCCCTGACGCACTACTTCTTTTCAGAGGAAGAGCAGAATCTGGCGGCGGCGCGAGAAGAGGATTCTGGGGCCAGAGACGGGATGATCACGCACATCTGGTCCCGGAAGGAGGCAGTCTCCAAGTTTCTGCAGCTCGGGGGGAACCTGGATTTCAAGGACCTGAAGGTGCTGGATGATGAGGTAGCGGTCAAGATGTCCCGGGAGACTATTCGACTTCTCTCCGCAGAACGCGATGGATACTGCATCTCACTTGCGATGTCACTAAACGTGCTGGCCGCCTGAGCCCCACAACCCATGAATGAAGCCAGCTCGAAGTACGTCGACCAGATCGCGATACAGAAGCTCCTGAAAGAGAAGCTGACACGAGTCCATCACTCCCCGGGCGAGTCAGGGAGCTCTTATGACACAGGCTTTGAAGACTTTGCCACGTCCGCGAACCCCCCAAACGGCGTGCGTGAATCCAAACGGGACTCCTTCACCGAGCTTTCATTTCGCTCTTCTCTTTCGTCAAAATATGAAGAGAGCAACCAGGTCCGGTGCAGGGTTTTTCCCGCGAAAGAGCCTACGGGTGAGATTCTGTTTGTCCACGGGCTCTATGAAGACAACATGCAGATCTATGACTTCTTTAT
>JBATTW010000083.1:0-2466 GCA_049670805.1 Bacteroidota bacterium | reverse complement strand
ATCCACGACTCACCCAAAGGTGTCGGCTGGATCGAGGTTATCGTGGGATGCATGTTTAGCGGGAAGACCGAAGAGTTGATCCGGCGCATCCGGCGGGCGGAGATCGCAAAACAGCGAGTTGCGATCTTCAAACCCAAGATTGACATTCGCTTCAGCCCGGACCAGATCGTTTCCCACAGCGATGCACGATTTCATGCCACAGTCGTGGAAGATGCCTCGGAAGTCATCCGGCTCTCTGCGGATGCGCAGGTGGTTGGTGTGGACGAAGGTCAGTTTTTCGATACAGGGCTGGTACATGTGGCCGAACAACTGGCAGCCGAGGGGAAAAGGGTCATCGTCGCAGGCCTGGACCAGGACTTCAGGGGCCAGCCATTTGAACCGATGCCGCATCTTCTTGCCATTGCAGAGTACATCACGAAAACCCTTGCCATCTGCGTTGTCTGTGGAAATCCGGCCGATCGGACACAGAGAAAAACAGCCGGTGCTGAACGGGTGCTTGTAGGAGCCTCCGAGGTCTACGAGGCCCGATGCAGGCGCTGTTTTGAGCCCCCGGTCTCATGATACATCCCCCTTCGAATAAGGTGCTGTAGTGGCTATCCTCCATGGCCTCTTTGGGATCGCCCTGCTGGTCGGGATTGCCCTGCTTTTCTCCAACAACAGGAGAAAGGTCAACTGGCGACTCGTGGGTGCCGGTTTTGGTCTGCAGTTCTTGTTTGGGGTTTTGATCCTCAGGGGGGAGGAGCTCTCAACCTTCTTCTCGCCCCTCGGATGGCCCAAGACCGTCTTTCGCTGGATGAGCTACGGTTTTGTGAAACTCCTCGGATTCACCACCGACGGGGCGAAATTCGTCTTTGGGGATCTCGCCATCGGACCGGGGGGTGATGGCAGTCTCGGCTATTTTTTTGCATTCCAGGTGCTACCGACTATCGTGTTCTTTGCTTCTCTCATGTCGATCTTGTACTACCTCGGGATCATGCAGCGGATCGTCCAGGCAATGGCCTGGGTGATGGCCCGGGTGATGGGGACGAGCGGGGCTGAGTCGCTCTCTAGCACCGCGAACATCTTCGTGGGCCAGACGGAAGCCCCGCTGATCATTCGCCCCTTCATCAAAGGGATGACCCGGTCAGAGATGCTGACGATCATGGTTGGTGGCATGTGCACGATCGCCGGCAGCGTGATGGCAGCGTACGTCCAGATGCTGGGCTACGCCTATGCCGAATTCCATGGCCTTTCCCTGGAAGAGGGCCAGGCAAGATTCGCGGCACATCTGCTGGGGGCAAGTGTCATGGCGGCACCGGCTGGTCTGGCGATTTCAAAAGTCCTCTTCCCGGAAACTTCAGACCCAGAGACAAAGGGTACGGTGAGGCTCAAGATCGAGAAACAGGCATCGAACATCATTGAAGCGATTGCGGTGGGAGCATCCGACGGACTGAAGCTTGCCCTGAACGTAGGCGCGATGCTCCTCGCCTTTATTGCTCTCATCGCACTTGTGAATTTCATTCTCACGGGGCTGGGAGACCTGACCGGGCTGAACGAGCCTCTCCGTGAGGCCTTTGGCGAGCCGCTTTCCCTCCAGCTCGTTCTGGGCCTCGTCTTACAATTCCTTGCCTTTGGCATCGGAGTTCCCTGGTCTGATGCGATGCAGGTCGGCTCGCTCATAGGGACAAAAATTGTCCTGAATGAATTTGTCGGGTATCTCGATCTATCCTCAATGATTGAACAGGGAAAACTCGTTTCAGATAAGGCAATTACTATGGCCACGTTTGCCCTCTGCGGTTTTGCGAACTTCTCCTCCATCGCAATCCAGATCGGCGGGATCAGCCCGCTTGCGCCCGAGCGGCGGAAGGATCTTGCTTCTCTGGGGCTAAGAGCTGTTCTGGGTGGGACCCTGGCAAACCTGTCTGCCGCCACAGTTGCAGGAATGTTGTTCGCATGAAGGAACAGTCCCGCAAATTGGGTGAATCGATCGATCACATCAGGAAGACGGTCCCTACGCGGATCCGTCTGGCCGTAGTGCTCGGTTCCGGTCTGGGCGGGTTCGCCGATTCACTTCCGGAGCCAAAGGTAATCGAAACAAGAGATATTCCCCACTTCCCACGTGCAGGGGTCGTAGGTCACAAGGGAAGACTTATCTTTTCGTGCCCCGACGGGGTGCCCGTTCTGGCCTTTCAGGGGCGTTCCCACATCTACGAGAGCGGAGATGCCGGGCAGGCGGTATACCCGATACGGGTTGCGCACGAACTGGGTGCCCGGATCATTGTTCTGACAAACGCTGCGGGAGGAGTAGATCGAAACCTCCTCCCCGGTGATCTCATGACCATCACCGATCAGCTCAATCTGACAGGGATACCATCATTTGCGGCGGGAATCCAGGGAGCACGGAGAGGATCATTGTACTCAGAGCGCCTCCTGAAGTTGGCTGATACCGTGGCAAGCAGCCTCGGTCTCCGTTTGCATCATGGGGTC
>JBATTW010000082.1:0-2016 GCA_049670805.1 Bacteroidota bacterium | reverse complement strand
CTTCAGATGAAGAAGATCGGAAACGAGCTGGTGAGCCTGCTGGGAGGGCGTGAGATTCACCCGATCAACGTCAAGGTGGGTGGTTTCTACAGGACCCCGACCAGGGGAGAGCTGGATTCCATGATGGAGAAGCTCGAGTGGGGGCGGAACAAGGCCGTGGAGACCGCACGGTTGACCAGCACGTTCGAGTTCCCCGAGCTGAACCGGGAATACGAATTCGTCTCGCTCCGGCACCCGGATGAGTACCCCTTCAATCAGGGGCGGATTGTCTCATCGAGCGGTCTGGACATCGCTGTGCGGGAGTACGAGTTCCACTTCGAAGAGCGACATGTGGAGCACTCAAACGCTCTCCACTCCGTCGAAAAGGGACACGGGGCGTATCACGTCGGACCGATGGCCCGGTTCAACCTCAACTTCGACAAGCTCTCGCCCCTTGCGCAGGAGACCGCGCGGGAAGTCGGGTTGACGCCTCCGGTCAACAACCCGTTCAAGAGCATCGTTGTGAGAAGCATCGAGACCGTGTATGCCTTTGACGAAGCAATTCGCATTATCCAGAACTACACCCCTCCTGAAAAGCCTTCTGTACCTGTGACCATCACCCCCGGTATCGGATTCGGAGCGAGTGAAGCTCCACGCGGAACGCTCTATCACCGCTACAAGATCGGGGACGACGGCCTCATACTCGACGCCCAGATCATCCCGCCCACATCGCAGAACCTGGCCGTGATCGAGCATGATCTCCGGGCGTTTGTCTCGTCGCATCTTTCTCTGGACCGTGAAGAGCTCACGTGGAAGTGTGAACAGGCGGTGCGGAACTACGATCCCTGCATCTCCTGCGCAACCCACTTTGTCAAGCTGGATATATCGTAGCGGGACGCTGAGGAGGCGCCCCCCTCTATGACGCAACAGAGTGAACATGGGACCGCGGCTGGCGGCAGCTGGCAGCTCTCCGGGGTCATTGTGATCGGTGTCGGGAACGAATACCGGACGGATGATGCCCTGGGAGTGCTGGTGGCGCGCGAGCTGAAAAGGCGATCACCCGGCAGGGTAAGGATCCTGGAGAACTCGGGTGAGGGAGCTTCACTCATGCACGCGTGGGAAGGCGGGTCGGAGGTATACCTCGTGGATGCCATCAAATCCGGAAGACCGGCCGGAACAGTCCACAGGCTCGACGTTACGCACAGGAAGGTTCCCAGAGCCTTCACACTCCGGTCCAGCCACGCCTTCGGCGTCCCCGAGGCGATCGAGACAGCCAGGACGCTGGGAGAACTCCCCTCGAAGGTGATACTCTTTGGGATCGAAGCGAAGACCTTTGAGCAGGGAGTGGGCCTCTCAGATTCCGTGTTGAGAAGTGTCCCCGATCTTCTCCTGTTGATCGAAGCGGAATTCCCTCTCGAGACGAAGTCACACTAACTGGCGAGGTCACCCTTGAACAGAGACGAAGCCCTCGGACTGTTGCACGAGTATACAAAGAGCGATAGTCTTCGAAAGCACGCGCTGGGTGTGGAGGCCGCGATGCGGGCCTACGCGCGAAAGTACGGGGAGGACGAGGAGGTATGGGGAGTTGTCGGTCTGTTGCACGACTTTGACTATGAAAAGTATCCCCAGTTCCCCGAACACCCGACCAAAGGGTCGGAGATACTGGCTCAAAAGGGGTTCCCTGAAGAGCTCAGGAGAGCAATTCTCTCTCACGTGCCGGCGATGAACATACCGCGTGATACCCGTCTGGCGAAGACGCTTTTTGCGTGTGATGAGCTGAGCGGTTTCATCACGGCCTGCGCGCTTATCCGACCCAACAAGATCGCCGATCTGAAGGTCTCTTCGGTAAAGAAGAAGCTGAAGGACAAGGCGTTTGCCCGTGCGGTGAGCAGGGAAGAGATCAACTCGGGTGCCGAGCAGGCGGAACTGGACCTGAGCGAACACATCGGTTGCGTGGTGAGTGCGATGCAGGCGTCAGCGAAGGAGCTGGGGCTGGACTGATTTCAGAAGAGATCCAGCGCGAATCCCACCCCCCAG
>JBATTW010000081.1:0-7774 GCA_049670805.1 Bacteroidota bacterium | reverse complement strand
CGGTATTCCAGCGCACGGTCTTTTCCGTGCTGGTCGTACTGCTGGTCTGCCTGGTAGGGTTTGTTCTCTGGTCCAGGTACGCTCCCAGAAATCTCCTGGCCCCTGGGAACATCAAAATGGCCGTCCTCCCCTTTCAGGATATGACGTTCGGCAAGGCCCCGGAGGATTGGACTGCGCTGACACAGAAGACAATTGCCCGGATGCTTTCAGGCGACCAACGGCTCGTTGTCGTTGACCCGGGGAGGATCAACAAGGAAATCGAGCAAAAACTCGGACACCCGAACCCGCGGCGGGGAAAGGCACTGTTCGACGTGATCAACCGGTTTGAAGTCTACTACATTGTGGACGGAGGGATCTATCACAGCGAAGAAGGGTATCTACTCCGATCGGCGCTCATCGAACCCTTCTCCACCCGGGCACTCCATACCGCGGAGCAAGCATTCACCGGGAGAGACGATCTATCGAAGGCCGCAACCGTCCTATCACGTCAGATCCTTGAACATCTGCATGCCGAGGTCTTCTAGGAGACCAATCGTTCTGCGATCTGCACGGCGTTTGTCGCCGCACCCTTCCTGATGTTGTCAGCAACGATCCACATCGTGATGCTGTTGGGAGCGGTCGTATCCTCGCGCAGCCTCCCCACAAACACCTCGTCTCTGTCCTGCGAAAAGATCGGCATCGGGTAGATTCCTGCGGCCGGGTCGTCCATCAGTACTACGCCCGGGGCATCTGACAGTACCGTTCGGGCTTCGTCGGGAGTGATACTCTGTGCAAACTCCACCGTCGCGGCCTCACTGTGGCCTCCTACGACGGGTACACGCACACATGTTGCATTCACTTTGATCGATGCGTCGGCCAAAATCTTCTTGGTCTCATTTACCATCTTGTGTTCTTCGCGCGTGTAGCCATCTTCCTCGAACTCATCGATCTGAGGTATGCAGTTGAAGGCTATCGGGTGCTTGAACTTCCTCTCTCGAACCTCCGCTCCGCGCACCTCGTCCATGAGCTGATTATAGGCCCGCAGGCCTGCGCCGGTCACCGACTGGTACGTTGCAACCACTATCCGCCTGACCCGGTAGCGGTCGTGCAGCGGTTTGAGCGGCACCACGAGCTGAATCGTTGAGCAATTCGGGTTGGCTATGATCCCATGGTGAGAAGCTATGGCGTCGGGGTTGACTTCCGGCACGACAAGCGGCACTTCGGGGTCCATCCGGAAGGCGCTGCTGTTGTCGATAACCACGATACCGTTGGAAGCCGCACCGGGAGCAAACTCACGGCTGGTGTTTCCACCGGCGGAGAACAACGCGATGGACGCCCCGCTGGCCTTGAGGGATTCCTGTGTGAGGGTTTCCACAGCCACCGGCTCCCCGCGAAACGTGACTTCGGAACCCTGCGAACGGGAGGAGGCAAATGCGTGGAGGCGTCTCACGGGAAACGATCTCTCTTCCAGCACTCGAATCATGGTCCTCCCCACCAGGCCCGTGGCACCAACCACTGCTACATCTACCGGTTTCACTTTTGCTGTCATGACCCCGCTCCTCCTGGAAGATCCGGATAAAACTCCCGATGAAGCCGGCGAACAGTCGTCGCGATTGCTGACTCGTCCACGACCACTGAGATGTTGATCTCCGAAGCGCCCTGGGAGATCATATTGATCTCGACGTTGCCGATAGCCGCCATTACCCTCGCGGCCACACCAGGGGTCTTTTTCAGTCTCTCCCCGACGACACACACGATGGCTTTCTTCCGCGCCACGCTGACGGTCGCAAACCCACGCAGCTCCTTCACGATCTCTTTGACATGGCGCACGTTGTCAATCGTCACCGAGATACTTACCTCGGATGTTGCCACGGTGTGCACGACCGTGTGGTATTTGTGAAAGACATCAAAGACATTCTCCAGAAACCCGTGCGCAAGAAACATCCGTGACGAAACAATGTTCAGCAGGGTGATCCCTTCTTTGTACGCGATGGATTTGACCACGCCGCCGCCGTTCTTCGGTGCCTTTGCCGTAATCACAGTCCCGCCCCAGTGCGGCCGTTTCGAGTTCAAGACGCAGACGGGGATGCTGCGCTTTACCGCGGGGAGAATCGTTTCCGGGTGGAGCACCCGAGCACCGAAATATGCCAGCTCAGCGGCCTCCCGGAACGAGAGCGCACGGATGTTGCGTGCCCCTTTGACCACAGTAGGGTCAGCCGTGAGAATGCCATCGACATCGGTCCATATCTGGATCTCGCGTGCCCCGAGAAGCGCACCGATGAAAGAGGCGGAGAAATCCGACCCACCCCGCCCGACCGTCGTGGTAACCCCCGTCGGCGTTGCACCGATGAAACCTTGCGTCAGTACCAGATCATGCTTCCGGAGCCGCGGAACGACTTCACTCCTCAGTATACGCGCGACCCGGCGAGAATCGGGTTGCGCTCTCGTAAACTGCTCATCCGTGATCATAAACGAGCGGGCATCCACCAGGCTTGACCGGATCCCGCGTGCGACAAACCACTGGTGGAGAATCAGTGAGGACATACGTTCGCCGTACGCCAGAAACGCATCCATGGATCTCGGTGTGAGCTCCCCCAGGACGGCAACTCCATTCACAAGTGTAGAGAGCTCATCCGCGTACCTCTTGAGAGTATCACGCAGACGCTCAACCGCACGGTTCTGCCGGCGGGGAAACAGCGCGTTGACGATCTCCAGGTGCCGCGATCGAATGCTGCGAACCAGCCCGAGAGCTTTGACGGTCTTCCGATCCGCCGCCGCCGCGGCAACGTCCACAAGCGCATCGGTGACACCCGAACAGGCGCTGACCACAACAACGGGTTTACGCGAGATCTCCCGCCTCACGATCATCGCGACGTTTCTCATCGCATCCGCACTCTCGACGGATGTGCCGCCGAATTTCATCACAATCATAACAGCATCACTCTCTTAGAGTCCATGGTCCTTCATGAATCCTTTTACTATCCGTGTGAGCTGGTCGTACTCGATGAGAAACGCGTCGTGCCCGTGCGGCGAGTCAATCTCCGCGTAGGTGGCCGCCCCCAATCCTTTCGCCAGCTCCCGTTGCTCATGGACAGGATACAGTATATCACTGGAGATTCCGATGCAGAGAGCCGGACAGCGAATCGAGGAGAGAACGCCCGGCATTTCTCCGCGGCCAAACGCCACATCGTGGAGATCCATGGCTCGCGAGATATAGAGATAGCTGTTTGCGTCAAACCTCTGGACGAGCTTCATCCCCTGGTAGTGGAGATAACTCTCCACCTGGAAGAGGTTTGCAGAGTCAAAACGCTCTTCCGTTCTCTTCTCCTCGGGCCGTCTCCTGTCACGCCCAAAACGGGAGAGAAAGGAGACATCGCTCCGGTACGACATCATGGCGACCTGGCGGGCGAGAGACAGCCCCCGCTCGGGCTGCCCCTTACCATAGTAGTCACCCCCCCGCCAGTCCGGATCATTGGTGATTGCCTCCCGCGCTATTTCATTCAGTCCGATACACCATGGAGAATGGCCGGCGGCCGTACCGATCGGCATGATCGACCGGACTATCTCCGGATACATCAGCGCCCATTCCAGAACCTGCATCCCTCCGAGAGATCCCCCGATCACCGCTCGCACCCTCCTGATACCAAGGTGTTTCGCCAGCACGTGCTGCACACGCACCATGTCCCGAACGGTCATCTGGGGAAACGCCATGGCGTACGGGGACCCGGTTTCCGGATTGACTGAGGGGGGCCCCGTAGTACCATAGCAGCTTCCCAGGATGTTGGAGCAGACAACGTAGTACTCCCGCGTGTCAAGCCCCCTCCCCGGTCCGATCATGGGATCCCACCACCCGGCGCTCTTCGGGTCCTGCGACGAGAGTCCTGCCGCGTGTGCGTTCCCCGTCAGTGCGTGGCAGACAACAATGGCGTTGTCCCCCGCCGCGTTCAACTCGCCGTAGGTCTCGTACGCAACCGTAATCGGCGAAAGCGAACGTCCGCAATCGAGCAGAAACGGATCGTCGGCGGCACTAAGTTGCCACGACCGGGTTGTCACTATTGATGTTGAATCCCTCATTGAAGATCGGTTTGATTCGTCTCTCATCAGCCCTTTCCGGCCGCGTGCAGCGCCTGGTCGAAATCTTCGAGGATATCGTCGATATGCTCGAGTCCGACCGAGATTCTGACCATCTCGGGCGTGACACCCGATTCCGCCTGCTCCTCAGCTGAAAGTTGCTGATGTGTTGTCGAGGCGGGATGGATCACCAGAGTCTTGGCGTCGCCCACGTTTGCCAGAAGGCTCGCAAGCTTCGTGTTATTGATGAACTTCTTCCCCGCTTCGATCCCCCCCTTTATCCCGAAAACGAGGATCGATCCGAACATCCCCTTTCGGAGATACTTCACCGCCTGTTTGTGATGGGGATGGTCCGTGAGTCCCGGGTACGATACCCATGTAACCCCGGAATGCTGCTGGAGCCATTTCGCGACCGCCAGTCCATTCTGGCAGTGCCGCTCAACCCGCAGCGAGAGCGTCTCGAGCCCCTGCAGAAAGAGAAATGAGTTGAAGGGGCTGACGCACGGCCCGAGGTCCCTGAGCCCTTCTACCCGTGCCCGTATGATGAACGCAATGTTGCCCAGGGCGCTTCCTTCCCCGAACACATCCCAGAACTTCAGTCCATGGTAGCCGGGACTTGGCTCGGTGAAGACCGGAAAGTTGCCGTTCCCCCAGTTGAATTTGCCGGAATCGACAATAACACCGCCGATAGAAGTGCCATGACCACCAATCCATTTGGTCGCGGAATGGACGATGACGTCCGCTCCAAACTCAAATGGCCTGCAGAGATACCCTCCGGCCCCGAATGTGTTGTCGACGACAAGCGGTATCCCGTGATCGTGGGCGACCTTTGCAATAGCCTCGAAATCGGGAACGTTCAGGCGCGGGTTCCCGATCGTCTCGATGTAGAGCGCTTTCGTCTTTTCATCGATGGCTTTTCGGAACTCCTCCGGGTCATCTCCCGAGACAAACTTCACACCGATGCCGAGACGCGGGAACGTCACCTTGAACTGGTTGTAGGTGCCTCCATAGAGATTGCTCGTCGAGACGATGTTCTCGCCTGCCATGACGAACGTGGTCAGTGCCACCAGCTGGGCGGCCTGTCCCGAAGCCGTGGCCAGTGCCGCCGCACCACCTTCGAGTGCGGCCATCCGCTCTTCAAACACCGCCGTGGTCGGGTTCATGATCCGGGTGTAAATGTTGCCGAACTGCTCCAGGTTGAAGAGCGCGGCAGCATGGTCGGCATCATCAAAAGTGTACGAGGTGGTCTGGTAAATCGGGACCGCTCGCGCTTTTGAGGCACTATCCGGTTCATGTCCGGCGTGAAGCTGCAGGGTTTCGAATCGGTACTGAGGTGCGTCGGTTCGCTCTGCCATAGAGGACCTCTCTGCTGTTGGTGATTGATGAATGTGAAAGAACAAACGCTTACATACAAAAAAACCTCTTTGGGATGATCCAAAGAGGTTCCGAGAATCTCGTTGCCCTTGGTCTCATCTTCTCACGCATTATGCGTGACAGGAGTTAGCACCTGACGGGATTACTTCCCCGGTTGCTGTGGCATCGAAGGGCCTGTCCCTCCGCCACTCTGGATGAAATCAAGATGTTAATTCAAATATAGCAAATCTCTACCCGTTGTCAAATGCGTATTCTGTTGGCTCCAGGCTCCTTCAGTCCTTCTTCCAGTTCTCAGGCCGCAGTGCCCGGACCGCCCTTCCCGCCTGCCACATTTCGGAGTTTCGCCACTCATCCAGCTCGCCCTCCAGACGATCGCGGTAGTCGGAAGCGCCGCAGGTTTCCAGGACACGCCTGGTTTCCGTCCCCGCCTTTACATCCTTGTACAGGGTCTCGAAGAGCGGCTTCACGGCAGATTCAAATCGCTTCGACCAGTCCAGCGCCCCACGTTGCGCGGTGGTGCTGCAAGACGCGATCATCCAGTCTACACCATTTGCACCCATCAGAGGATAGAGGCTCTGTGTCGCCTCTTCAACGGTCTCGTTGAACGCCTCGCTCGGAGAATGCCCCATGGTCCGGAGCGTATCGTATTGTGCCTTCATCAATCCCGCGATTGCACCAAGCAAAACACCCCGTTCGCCTGTGAGATCGCTGTAGACCTCGTTCTCGAATGTGGTCTGAAACAGATAGCCAGATCCGATCGCAATACCGAGAGCGACCACCCGCTCACGGGCGCGGCCCGTTGCGTCCTGATGTATCGCAAAACTCGAGTTTATTCCGCTCCCCGCCAAAAAGTTCGAACGCAGCGTCCGCCCCGCCCCCTTCGGAGCGACCAGTATGACGTCCACGCCGGCCGGAGGAACGACACCTGTCTGGTCTCTGAAGACCACCGAAAACCCGTGCGAGAAACTGAGCGCCTGCCCCTTTTGCAGGTTCTTCCGAATCACAGGCCACTGATCCCGTTGTCCGGCGTCTGAGAGCAGATACTCGACAATCGTGGAGCGGCGGACAACTTCTTCTATGTCATCCAACAGGGTCTCCCCTTCAACCCATCCATCACGTACGGCTTCGTCCCAGCCGCGGCCGCCGCGTCGCTGGCCAACGAGAACCTTGATCCCGTTATCGCGGAGATTGAGCGACTGCCCGTGCCCCTGCGGCCCGTATCCGATTATCCCGACGACCTCATCTTTCAGTGTTGCACGGGCGTTCTCGAGTGAAACCTCCTCACGCGTGACGACTTCTTCAGTAACACCCCCGAAATCAATTGACGCCATTGTGGTTTACTCCTTGCTGTCTTTTGTTGTCATGTACCTGCACGTTCTGTTTCGCGGAGCATTGCAATGATCTTGTCCGTCATCTCGTCTGTTGACTGGTCCCCGCCGATATCGACTGTCCGGGCTCCGGAGGCAAGTGTCCGTTCCACAGCCCGCTCCAGTGCAGCCGCTTCGGTGTGTAGTTCAAGCCCGTGCCTGAGCAGCATTGCCGCGCTCAGGATCGCGCCGACGGGGTTTGCCTTACCCGTTCCGGCGATATCCGGCGCTGAGCCGTGGACAGGCTCGAACAGACCGGGCCGGCTCTCTCCGAGCGACGCCGAGGGGAGCATCCCGAGCGATCCCACCAGCACACCCGCCTCGTCGGTCAGAATGTCGCCAAACATGTTTTCCGTGACAAGGACGTCAAACAGAGACGGCGATGAGATGAGCCGCATTGAAGCCGCATCCACCAGCATGTGATCGAGGCTGACGTCGGGGTACCGATCTCCGACAGAGGTGGCGATCTCGCGCCAGAGCCTGGAGGTCTCCAGAACGTTTGCTTTATCCACCGATGTGACTCGTTTCTTCCGGCCGGAAGCCAGTCGAAAGGCCAGTGCAACCACACGCTCGATCTCGTGGTCGGTGTACACAACCGTATCGATGGCCTTTGTCACCCCCCCCTCCCGGTCACGCCGCCTCGGCTCGCCGAAGTAGACGCCGCCGGTCAGCTCGCGCACGACCATGATGTCGGTACCGCCTAGTCGATCATTCTTTACGGGAGAGTACTCAGAAAGCGCAGGATAGGGCTTCACCGGGCGGAGATTGGCAAACACACCCAGCTCTTTTCGAAGGGCCAGGAGACCCCGCTCCGGCCGGAGGTGAGGCGGACTCTTGTCCCACTTCGGCCCCCCCACCGCTCCCAGGAAGACCGCGTCGGCTTCCTTGCAGGCCGCAAGTGTTTCCTCCGGAAGGGGGACACCCATCTGATCCAGACCGGCACCACCCACAGGATGTTCTGCGAACGCGAAGTCGTGTCCCCC
>JBATTW010000080.1:0-1803 GCA_049670805.1 Bacteroidota bacterium | reverse complement strand
AAGAGCTACCTCGTGAGTTTCTCGGAATCCCTGCATCTGGAGCTGAGAGATTACGGAATTCGTGTTCAGGCGCTCTGCCCTGGCTTCACGACAACGGATTTTCACAGTCGGCTGGGAGTGGACACCTCAGGACGGACCTTCCGCCACTTCATGTCTTCGGAGAAGGTGGTAGACGTTTCATTGAGAGGATTGAAGAGAAGGAAGGTGATATGTGTACCGGGGCTCCAGAACAAGTTTGCCGTTCAGGCAGTACGGATCTTCCCTCGCCCAATCTACTATGCGCTTGCGCGTCTGGCCGTCAAGCTGAATCCTGCACGGCGCAGCGTACTCGAGGAAGCGCGCTAGTTCTGGCTCTCCCCTGACATGGAGTCAAGAAGCTCTCTCATCAGACGCTCCTCCCCCGGTTGTTTGCTGGATCGGTAAGCGTTCACGAGGTTCCGCAGCACGCGCGATACGAGAGTGAGTGTGTCACACTGCAGGAGCGTGAGATCCTGAACTGTCACAGAGACAGGATCGAGGTAGCGGGCCAGCAAAAGATCGTCCACGATAATCCCGCCGTTGAAGCAATCAATCACGAGGGGTTTGTCCAGCTCGGATGTGATAGCCAGGAAATGCCCGGGGAAGTTGCACCCCTCGATGGGAATCCCCAGTCTGCGTCCCACCAGAATGAAGATAGAAACGAGGCTGATCGGTATGCCTTTCCCCTGCTCGATGACGTAGAGGAGATTGCTGTTTTGTGGGTTGTAGTAGTCGTGCCGGTCCCCCACGAGATTCTTGGTGCTGAAGAGGAATCGGGACAGGTCCCGGACATCACTTGTCTTGTGACGCGTCCTGTATTCCGTCGCCAGATCGTCCAGAAGAACCCTCAACTTCCCCGGCCGCAACCTGTTTTCCAGATACTCTGCGATCGTCCCAAGGGCCGCCTCCAGCTTCTCCTTCTCGTCCCCCAGACAAAACCAGGCTGGCCAGACCTCTTTGAGCCACATCTGGTTTTTCTCGGACGCGAAGGCCTTCAGAAGGTCGGCACCTTCGGGTGAGAGCATTAGCCCCATCCCGGCAAGTTCGTCTTCCAACGAAGAACCGAACGCTGACAACTCCTGCAGAACTGTCTTCCGGATTGTCGGCGTATCGTCTTCGAGGAGTCTGATGAGAAATGGTAGTTGTTTTGGATCAGGCATCGTCATACAGAGAGATCGTCCTCCTGAGAGAGTAACGCTTCAAATCCCACGCCACGGGCATCGAGGAAACACCCCGACCTCAGAGGGTTTATCAGACGGGGGGACGCACGCATGTCCGGACATTTGCCCCGAGGGGTACTCCCCGCCCGATGGCAAGAGCCAGCTCCTCCGGCTAGGATATCTTGGACTCCGCGAATTCTGAGAGACGGTCAGCGGAAAGTTTATCGATCTCCGCGTGCAGGCTGTTCCCTTTGGCATCCATCGTGACAATCGCAGGAAAATCCTTCACACGAAGGTGCCACATCGCCTCGGGAATGCCAAACTCAAACAGATCAACCCCTTCCACCTTTGTTATGCATTTCGCATAGTACTGAGCCGCACCGCCGATGGCGTTGAGGTAGACTGCGCCGTACTCTTGAAGCGCCGCAAGCGTTTTTGGCCCCATCCCCCCTTTTCCGATAACCGCCCGGAGCCCGAATTTACGGATCACCTCCGCCTGATATGGCTCCTCCCTGCTGCTTGTCGTCGGGCCGGCTGCGTTCATCGTCCAGGTATCCCCCTTCTTCAAGGCAACCGGACCACAATGGTAGAGCGCCGCCCCCTGCAAATCCACGGGGGCATTATG
>JBATTW010000079.1:0-7250 GCA_049670805.1 Bacteroidota bacterium | reverse complement strand
TCCGGGTACAGCTTCACTCCAGCCATTGCGCTCGATCAGCAGATGAGTGAAGGTCAACGACACTCAGGCTGACAGAGGCAGCGCAAAGTTGGAACGACGCCGCACGACGGGTAGAGAGAAAGTCTGTATGATTTACCGCAAGGGGAGTGTGGTGGCACTCTCCGGCATCAGTGCATAGGTTTCTCGTAGATTTGTCTGTTCAGGGATTCGTGAGGAGACGGAAAAACGTCTGGCTGTCTGGGGAGGTAAGAGCACGTCGTGAAAAAGGGAGCACCAAGATGCGTCACCACTTGCGTGCCGGGGGGATAGTGCAAATACGAGAGTGGCCAGTTGGCAGTCATGTCCGTACGCATCTCGAACTTGAAGGATTCTTCAAGCTACGTTCCCAGAGCATCATCGTTGATGGATCCCATCGTGTACTCAGAAAAATGTTGTGCACAACCGAGCCTTCGGGGAGAAAGGTTTTTGCGGTTTTTGGACTCCAATCGGCAATCCAGACCACCACGCGAAGCCAGGAACTACACAATGCTCTGAGCTATAATATGAAGAACAGGTGATCATAAGATACGTGTTCGGAAAACTCTTGTCAATCTATTTCATTGATTTATTGAAAGAAAACCCACTTTGTTGAGAGTAAAAGATGAGGGATGTGATGCAAGGGGTTCACCTGGGAGATGTTGATGTGATATCGCTCACGTGAGCCTGCACTCAGCCAACAGTTGTCTGCGAATATGTAGGCAACTACTGCGTAGTCCCTCAGATGATTTGTTATCAGACATGGGTAATGTGTTACCACACATAGGTTACTGATACTCACACATAGGTGACAGCCGAGTTAATGTAAAAGTCCGCGATGGATCTGCTCGTGATTCTCAGACATGGGTGACAGATGGAACAAAAAAAAGAGCGCACATCGTGCGCTCCTTGTGTGGATGCTGATCAGGATACTCGGCGTCGCGATCAACGCATGAGCACCATCTTCTTCGTCTGTATGAAGTCACCCACCTCCAGCCGGTAAAGGTAGACGCCAGACGACAGGCCCTTCGCGTCAAGATTCACAGAGTAGGAGCCTGAAATCTGTCTCTCATCTACCAGCGTCATCACCTCCCTACCAAGCAGATCGTACACTTTGAGAACAACCTGCGTGGCTCCACTCACCGAGTAGTCAATCCTGGTCGTCGGGTTGAATGGATTGGGATAATTCTGATCCAGCGCGGACTCCACCGGCAGACCCTCTCCACGCACGCTGACAACAGTTCCAGACTTCGCGAGGGCAAAATCTACATCCACGACCTCGGACGCCCCGGCCGGTACATCCAGGGGCTCTTCCTTCGACTCGTATCCAAACCGACCCACAGACAGCGTCAACGGCCCTGACGTAAGGGCAACAATCGAATAGTCGCCTTCCGAATCCGTCAGCCCGTATCCCACCGTCCTGCCACCTTGACTTCTCGCAAGGATATGCACGCCGCTACGGGGGGCTCCACCAGTTTCAGTCACCGTTCCGGTCACCGTAGACAGCCCGGTACTCTGTACCGGCACAACGCCAACGGTCAGCGTGGTCACGCTTCCATTCACATGGATCGTATCCGCATCCTCCCAGCGATCGATGCCGTGCGCTCCCGATTTGTAGTAGGCCGGTCCGTAGCCGCTGTACGGGACAGCCTGCACGTAGTACGTCCCTGCCTCCACATTCTGAATCTCGAAGTCCCCCTGGTCATCGGTGAACACAAACTGTCCTGTCTTCGTGGGACCACCGTTTGGCCGGGGGAACAGCATGACCCGACCAGCTACTACCCCACCACCTTCAGAGCGTACCGACCCTTTGACAGTCGATGCCGATCCTCCGACCTCGGTGAGGGAGAAATCGACTCCGCTTGTATCTCCCGTAACATATATGATGTCAGCCTCAGCGGGATCATGCTTGTCGCCGGCAAACTCCGGCAGGTACCCCAACCTCCACGCAATCGCCAGGTAGCCTGCACTATCAGGAACTTCAACATCGTACTGACCGAGCGAGTCGGTAAGGCCGAACCCCATTACTCCGCGAAGATAGCCAAAACCGGCGAAATCGAACTCCTCACCCCCCAACCCGGCGGGAATGCCAGAAACGGCGCTGTGCTGGTGGATATCCTGAATCGTCCGGATGATGGCAACCAGAGCCAGGGATAGGGGTGACCCCTGGCCATCACGCACGGTCCCGCTGATGTGGGCGGTCAAACCGGCCGATTCCCTCTCTAGCCCGACGGGAATCCACGCAGAATCGTCAGCCGCCAGCTCGATAGGAGTTGCGTCACCCGGTCTCTCCGCGTCGTCATACCACTCCGGCCTGTATTGAGCTCCCGACGAAAACCACCAGAGACGCTCCGCATAGACCCGATATACCCCCGTGTCCACCTTCGCCCAAAACTGACCGAGCGAGTCTGTGATCAGCGAATAGACGAACGACGTCGAGTCACCTTGCCGAAAGAGCCGAACCTGCACTGAAGCCAGCGGAGCTCCGGTCGAATCATCTTTCACGAGACCGGCAATAATCCCCCGGGGGCCGGGCGGTCCCAGGTTGACCGTCACCTCGACCGACCCGCTTCGCGCACCCTCAATGAAGGCAGAATCAACCGAGGAAACCGAATAGTAGTACGTATTCGGTGAGGTGATATCCAGATCTTCAAATTGCTGGACCCCCGTAAACCCTACCAACTCGGGATTGCTCGAATCACCAACAGACCTGTAAACTCGAAAAAGATACGGCCCGGGAGAGACGGACCATGACAACTCCACGCGGGGGAGCGTGCCGGACACGACCTGAGCCGCAAGATTTGTCGGTACAGGAGGGTCGCCCGCCTGGGCCGGGATCAATCCGGAGGCGATGACAAGCACCAACATGAACATCACTCGGGAAAACATTTCTTACCTCCTGCCGAGGGTAGATGTCAAACGAGCCAGATGGAGGGGGACCAGGTCAGCACATGAACATGTGCCCAAGGTGAGAACACGCCACTACCCGGCATCACAATATATCGCTCTTCGATGTGCGAAGCAAGCCCTCCGCCGTGGGAAAGCAAAGGAAGCGGGGCGCTCCCTCTGCTTTCCCAGAAGCATGCCGGCGAGAGTGCCACCACTATTTGAGTAACATCATTTTCAGTATGCGAGAGAATTCCGGCTGTCCGGATTCATTCGCGACCGTCAGCTGATAAAAGTACAATCCGCTGGAAACCGGACGTCCCGCAAAGTCCGTCCCTCCCCAGACCGCTGAGTGACGCCCGGCCTGAAGAAGACCATCCACCAGCGTTGCCACCTCTTCACCAAGGAGATTGAACACGGTCAGACGTGCAGCTCCCGTTGCGGGCATTTCAAAGCTGATCGTTGTGGCCGGATTGAATGGGTTGGGGTAGTTCTGATCCAACCGGTACGATGTCGGCACGGATTCTGTCTCGGTGCCTGTTACCGGCCCGGACGACTTCATCGTCATCCCGACGTTTCCCACAGAGTACGTGCCCGAGGGAACAGTGACAGAAGTCTGGGCAGGATCATACCCCTCCCTGTCGGCCACAAGGGCAAACGTACCCACAGGGAGCCCCTCTATGGCATAATCACCATTTGCAGACGTGAGGCCATACCCCAGAACCTCTTCGGCGCTTGACATCGCAAAGACGTTGACACCTTCCAGAGGCGAACCCTGGCCATCCACAACCCGTCCCGTGACGCTCACAACACCCATGGATCCCAACGGAACGACCCCGATGTCGATACCATTAACATTGCCAGAGACAGTAACGATGTCAGCGTCCTTCCAGTGAATGACGCCGTATTCGCCTTCTTTGTAGAACGCCGGAGCATAATCGCTGAATGGTATTGCAAGGACAAGATACTTGGCTTCGTTCACGTTCTCGATGGAATAGGCACCTTTGTCATCAGTGTAGCCGAAACGGACGGAGTGATGCATGATTCCGTAATCCGTGGGGATCAGCACGATTCGTGACTTCACGCCGACAGCCGATTCGTCACGTACCAGACCGCTAATGCTGTTCGACGGGGCCGTGTACAGCTCCAGAGAGAAGTCTATTCCGCCGACGTCCCCATTCACTTCAATCACTTCGGCAAGAAGGGGGTTTGTCTGGTTGTCGTAAAACTCCACGGCATAACCCTTCTTGTAGGCCATCGCGAGGTACGCATTGCCGTCAGCGACCTCGGCCTTGTACTTGCCCTCAGCATCCGTCATCCCTTTCCACACACCTCCTTGCACATGGCCCAGACCTTCCACATGCAGACCATTGTCAAGCGGTCCTGGGATAGGGCCACTCTCAGCATCGATGTGATTCATCTCCTGGATGGTCTTCGTGATGACGACCACGGCACTGTCGATCGGGCTCCCGCCCTCGTCCGTAACGGTACCGGTGATATACGCCGGTGTCGGGGGCTCTTTCTTCCCCAACTCGAAATCGGCCGCAACTTCAGATCCTTCCCCCACATCTACCGGAGTCGCGTCTTCCACATCCTGAACACCGTCATACCACTCTGGCAGATACCCGGATTCCCACAGCGGCCACGAAATCGGATGAGCCTTCACGAGATAGGTCCCTGTTGCGAGTACGGCTTCATACTTGCCGTCCGAACCGGTGAATGCCACGTGAGGGATACACTTCATGCTGTCAGCGCCGTAGAAGATGATCGGCACGTTCTCGATCGGCTCCTTGGTGACCTCATCTATGACAACACCAATGATCTTTCCTGTGGGTCCCCCCGGAAGTGTTGTCCCCAACGCTATGTTCGCAGAAAAGATTTCTCCAGCTGATACCGGGATCGGAGTAGCATTAGCGCTGTCTGTGTCGTTGTACCATTCCGGCAGATACTGACGGACACTACTGTAAGGGGGCTGAATGCGCAGCACGTACGTGCCCGCCTCCACCTTCGCCTCGTACTTCCCCTCTCCGTCCACCGGGACCTGTATCCATTCAGTCGGCTGCTCAATGGGCGAAGGGTAGATCTGGATCACCATCCCCCAGGTGTGGGGCAGGGTGATCGGCTGCCCGCTTGCTTCATCGGTCACAGTCCCTTTGATGACCCCCTTCTCCTGCGCAAGCACGCCGACTGTGAACACAAATCCAAGAACTGCTAGTAGTGCTCCTCTTCTCATCATATCCTCCCGTGAGATACTCATTAGTGGCTAGTGTAAAGGGTTGGTTGCAATTCGGGGAAAAAGGCTTGCAACCTTGCTAAGAAATGGTACCGTTTGCCCCTCTGAGGCACAATACCATAAATATGGTAATTCGTTGATTCTGAGCCCCTCACTTAGCCCAAAAGGCGGTTTTTTAGGGCCTTTGAGACTGCGGCGGACTTGGAGTGGACGTGGAGTTTTTCGTAGACCTTCTTGATGTGCGATTGGACCGTCAGCGGACTAATAAAGAGCTTCTCCGCAATACTCTTGTAGCTCAGCCCCTCCACAAGCCACTGCAGAATATCGAGTTCCCGCGGCGTCAGGTTCATTTCGGGGTCGGGCTTCCTTGCCCTCCCCCTCATCATCTCCAGCATCCGCCTGGCGATCGACGCACTCATCGGTGCTCCAACCCGGATTTCCCGAATTGCGTCGATCAACTCCGAGCTCTCAGAGTTCTTCAGAACATAGCCAGACGCGCCGGCACAGATGGACTGAAAGATTCTGTCATCGTCGTCATAGACGGTGTGCATAAGTACGTCGATCGAAGGATGCTTCGCTTTGATCAGCTTGACACCTTCTATCCCCGACATGCCGGGAAGGACAATGTCCATCAGGATGACTTCCGGAACGTTATCGGCAAGAACCTCCATCAGGTCCTCGCACGATGGATACGAGCCGATACATCGGAGACCTTCGCTCTGGTCTATGATGTCGACAATTGCCTCCCGAATCCGCTTCCTGTCTTCTACTACCGCGACAGTCAGCATTGGGGTTTGATCCGGAGTCTCGGATGTCTGTTGTTTCACCATGGTCTTCCTATGGGATGGGTGCCCGCAGATTCACTGTGGTGCCGGAGGCCGGTGCCGATACGATGGCCAGTTCCCCATTCATTGAAGCAGCCCGCTCCTTCATGTTGCGCAGCCCGTTCCCCTGGTGTCGCTGGGCAGGATCAAACCCGGCCCCGTCATCTGTGATCGTCATGAGGAGTTGGCGTCTCTCCTTATTTATGGTCAGCGTGACGGTCTTCGGCTGAGCATGCCTCAATATATTGTTGATCGCTTCCTTGAAGATGAGAAAGATTCGCCTGCGGAACGCCAAGGGCAACCGCAGGTGCGAGATTTCATCTGGAATGGTAATCTCGTAGTTGATGTCTTTCGCCTCCAGCACACGCCCCGCGTGGTTCTTCATCCTGAGCAGAAGGAACTCGAAGGAATCGTTCTTCGGATCAATAGCCCAGACGATATCGTTCATCGCGTCGATCACGCTACGAGACGTTGTCCCGATTTCCTTCAGAAGCGCGGACACCTTGATGACATCTGTCTCGTTGATTCTACCATCTCCGGAATGACTCCTCAATTCCCGGAGCCCTACATCACTGAACAACGCTACTTCTGTCAGAGTGGAGCCGATGTCGTCATGGAGGTCTGTAGCAATGGATGCGCGAATTCGCTCGATCTCCAGCAGCTTCTTGACCCTCAGTCGGTAGAGAAGAATGGCCACAGCCATTATTGATGCAGTAACAATGAGCGCAAACCACCACGTCCTCCAGTAGGGCGGAGTAATCGATACGGCAATCCGTATCCCATCCTCGTTCCAAAGGCCGTCGTTATTGGAAGCCTTGACACGGAAGACGTACGCGCCGGGATCCAGGTTGGTGTAACTCGCATAACGACGCGTCCCTGCATGGATCCAGTCCTTGTCAAGCCCGTCAAGCTTGTACGCGTACTCATTCTTCTCTGGTGAGCTGTAATTCAGCGCGACAAATTCAAACGAGAAAAAATTCTGAGCGTACGAGAGCTCGAGTTCATGCGTCGCCGATATCGCGTACTCCAGCGGAACAGGTTTGTCGAACACCCTGAATTCCGTCAAATATACGGGCGGAATATCAGGATTGTCCCGAATACTATCGGGGAAGAAGGCGTTGAAGCCGTTTATCCCGCCGACGAACATCTCACCACCCCGACTCAAATGGAACGAACCCTGATTGAATTCGTTCCCCTGTAAGCCATCACTGATATCATAATTACGGAATTCACGGGCCTGGGGATTGAATCGAGAGAGGCCTCTGTTGGTGCTCAGCCAGAGATTGCCATGC
>JBATTW010000078.1:0-3987 GCA_049670805.1 Bacteroidota bacterium | reverse complement strand
ATGTCGGCTGATTCCCTCAGCGCGCGTTCCGCCGCGCCTGTCACTTCGGGACCGACCCCGTCACCGGGAAGAAGTACAATCTTGGCTTTCATCAACCTCTCGCCTCTTCATCCTGCACCTCGTACCTGTCGATAGCCTCCGAGAATCCCATGATGTAGCCCATTTCGTCCACGCCGTTCAACAGACAGGTCTTGGTAAAAGCATCAATCTGAAAGGAGCACGATCCCCCGGGCCAGCGGATCTCTTGCCGGGGAAGGTCAACTGTGATGTCCTGCTGAGGGTGCATTTCAACCATCTTGAAGAGTGCGCTCTGTGTCTCTTTGTCGACCGCCACGGGCAGGATGCCGTTCTTGAGCGCATTGCTGTAGAAGATGTCAGCAAAAGAGCTGCTCACCACAGCCCTGAACCCATGATCGGCCAGCGCCCACGCCGCATGTTCGCGTGAGGAGCCACACCCGAAGTTTGCCCCCGCAAGAAGAATCTCCGCACCCTGATGTTCGGGCCGGTTCAACGCAAACGTCGGGACTGGCGAGCCTGCCGCATCAAGACGAAGATCGGCAAAGAGGTAACCCCCCAGGCCCGACCTCTCCGTCCCTTTCAGAAACCGGGCAGGGATTATCTGATCGGTGTCAATGTCGTTGATTGGCAGCGGAACCGCCCTTGCTGCAAACGCCTCAATTCGAGGCATGGGAGCCTCCATTCAGAAGGGTTCGGACGTCCGTGATAACCCCGGTGACTGCCGCAGCCGCTGCGGTAAGCGGCGAGGCCAGAAACGTTCGGGATCCTTTGCCCTGCCTACCCTCGAAATTTCTGTTAGACGTGCTGACCGCGTACTCTCCCGGAAGGAGCGAATCGCCATTCATCGCGATACACATCGAACAGCCGGACTCCCTCCACTCGGCGCCGGACTCTATGAATATGGTGTCTAGACCCTCGACCTCAGCCTGTTTCTTCACCATCTGAGACCCGGGAACGACAACAGTCCGGACTCCCTCAGCAACTTTCCTTCCCTTCAAGATTGAGGCCACGAGGCGCAGATCTGAGAGCCGCGAGTTTGTGCAGCTACCGATGAAGACTACGTCAATCGGTTTTCCGATCAAAGAAGTACCGGGCTGAAGGTCCATATACTGGAGGGCCTTTGAGAACGACTGCCGGTGCGACAGATCGGGGAGCACCTCCGGATCCGGAATCAGCGCCGTCACGGGTAGGCCCATACCCGGGTTCGTTCCGTAGGTGATCATCGGTTCAATCTCCTCGGCCCGGAGCGTAATCGAGGCATCATGGCAAGCTCCCTCCTCAGTCGCCAGCTTCCGCCAGCGCTCGACAGCCCGGTCAAACTCGGCTCCCTTCGGCGCGAACTCCCGTCCGGAGAGGTATGAGAATGTGGTATCATCCGGCGAGATCATCCCCGCGCGAGCTCCCCCTTCGATCGACATATTACATATAGTCATCCGCTCATCCATCGAGAGAGACCTGATAGCCGGGCCGGTGTATTCAAAAACGTATCCGGTCCCACCCGACACCCCTATCCGGGCAAGGAGTGCAAGAATCACGTCCTTTGCGGTGACACCCTCCTGAAGCTGGCCTTCAACCCGCACCTCATACGTTTTGGGTTTGCGCTGGAGGAGGCACTGTGTCGCGAGAACATGACCCACCTCCGTGGACCCGATCCCGAAGGCAAGAGCACCAAACGCCCCGTGTGTGGCTGTGTGACTGTCTCCGCAGACAATTGTCATCCCCGGTTGCGTCAGACCGAGTTCCGGCGGCATGACATGGACGATGCCCCGACGATTGTCCCCGGGACCAAACAGGCGAATACCCGAAGCGCGAGCGTTCTCTTGCAGAACACGGATCTGTTGGGCGGCCATCGGATCTATGGAGTCACCGTAGTCGGGAACCGTTGGTATGCTGTGGTCGACGGTCCCCAGCGTCCTGTCAGGTCGCCGGACGGCAATGCCCCGCTGGCGGAGCTCAGCGAACGCCTGGGGCGATGTCACTTCGTGAATCAGGTGCAGGTCGATGTAGAGCAAGGCCGGGGTGTCTTTCTCCTGAACCACCACGTGATTTCCCCACACCTTCTCGAAAAGGGTTCTCGGGCCTGATGTGCCCTCCGAACCGGTTGTCTCAGGGAGCGCCACGTTAGGCCTCCGCTCCCACCCCTGCGGCCTGAGCCGCGGGAGAGCTCTTTCCGTTGTTGTTCTTGGCCCTTCGAGAGGCACGTGCCCTGTTCAGTGCGCCAAGATACGCGAGGACGCTCCCGGTCACAACGTCAGTGCTGGCAGCTCTGCCGTTGAACAGGACCCCGTCGAAACTCACCTGCACGAATGCTTCTCCGATCGTATCATGGCCAAGACTGACGGACTTGATGGAATACTCCATCAGTTTGCCGATCACGCCAGTGATCCGCTCAATCGCTTTGTATGCGGCATCCACAGGACCGTCCCCTGTCGCAGAATCAACGAATTGCCTGTCTCCCTGCCGCAGTTCGACTGTCGCGGTCGGTTTTACCGAAGTCCCTGTGCTGACATGGAGCCCATCCAGGTGATAGTCCTCCGCGGTCGCGTAGGCACGGTCCTCCAGGATGGCAATCAGCTCCTCGTCATAGACCTCCTTCTTCTGATCTGCAACAACACAGAAATCTTTGTAGACCCGCTGGAGCTCCTCGGAATTCAGCTCATATCCCAGCTCTTCGTACCGCTTCTTGAGCGCGTGACGCCCCGAGTGTTTCCCCAGGACGAGTGTCGTATGCTTGATTCCAACCGACTGTGGCGTCATGATCTCGTAGGTGATCGCACTCTTGAGGACCCCGTCCTGGTGGATACCCGCTTCGTGCGCGAAGGCATTGGCACCGACTATCGCTTTGTTGCGCTGGACCTGCATGCCGGTCAGGCTGCTCAAGAGTTTGCTGGACCGGAAAATCTCCTCGGTATCCACACCGGTGACAAGGCCAAGGCGTTCCCGGCGGGTATTGACGGCCATGACGATCTCCTCGAGCGCGGCATTACCGGCCCGTTCACCGATGCCGTTTACCGTGCACTCGACCTGCCTCGCGCCGTTTTCGACGGCGGCAAGAGAGTTCGCCACCGCAAGCCCCAGATCGTTGTGGCAGTGCGCACTCAGCACAGCCCGACCGATATTGGGGACCCGCTCGCGTATCGCTTTGAAAATCGCACCGTACTCCTCGGGGATGGCATAGCCCACGGTGTCGGGGAGATTGATGACAGTCGCCCCTGCCTGAATTGCCGCCTCCACGATCTTACAGAGGTAGTCAATGTCGGTCCGGGAAGCGTCCTCACAGGAAAACTCCACGTCGTCGCAAAGCGAGCGGGCGTATCGGACAGCCACAACCGCGTCCTCCAGCACCTGATCTCGTGTCTTCCGAAGCTTATGTGCGAGGTGGATATCTGAGGTCGCGATAAACGTATGGATGCGAGGCCGCTCCGCCTCGCGGACGGCGTTCCAGGCGCAGTCGATATCAGCCTTGGTGGCCCTGGCCAGTCCCGCGACCGTGGATCCACGCACGGCGCCGGCGATCGCGCGTACCCCTTCAAAGTCACCCGTGGAGGCAATCGGAAACCCTGCCTCTATGACTTCGACGCGCATCCGCTCCAGTTGCCTGGCCATCCTGATCTTCTCGTCCTTGTTCATGCTGCAACCGGGTGATTGTTCGCCGTCCCGCAACGTGGTGTCGAAAATAAATACTCGATTCTCCATGACCCTGATTCCCCTGTTAAGTTTCTCGTCCTTCATTCAGACTCATACTTCACCCTGGAATTCTCTTTTCAATGCAACGCGGCCTGTTCGCGCGAGCTCGCGGATCGTGTATGGCTTCAACATTTTGATGATGGCATCCACTTTCTGCTGGCTCCCTGTCGCCTCCAGGGTCAGTGTTCGCGGACTGATGTCTACGACCTTTGCACGGAAGATCTCCGCGATCTGCATTATTTCGGGGCGTGTCTCTGTCGTACTGCTTATCTTGGCCAGAAC
>JBATTW010000077.1:0-1837 GCA_049670805.1 Bacteroidota bacterium | reverse complement strand
GGCCGCTTGACTCTTGTCTCTCCCTGTGCTACGTTCTTTTTGGCCTCTTTTGACACTTCGCTTTTCCAGCGTCTCGGTAATCAGGTACCCCTCTCATTCAGGATCATGACCATGAGACTATACCTACTGCCTCTTCTGGTACTCCTTGCGGGTTGTTCGACCAGGCAAACCCTCCTGGAGTAAGCCTCCCTCCGGGATGAGGTCCCGCAGATCGAGACCGGCTACTACAAGGCCTACGGGGGACCGGGCGAAGGAATGAGTGAAGAACGGGAGGTAGGGGCCCTCTACCTCTACAGGGATGAGTTCCTGGAAGAGGGGGTACGGTTTATGGGGATACGGGGGGTCTATTTCCCGGAGGGGATGATATGGACTCAATGGAAAGACGGAAAGCCCTGGATCGTCGGCATGCCCGATCCTGATGGGGACTACTGGGCCGAGCTGGACTTCACGAGGGAAGGGGACGGGTTGTGGGGTGTGGGTGTTCGCCGGGACAATGGGGAGTCCGATACACTCCTGCTGAAGTTTGCCGGCAGGCGAGGGGGGTAGACACCCCCCGCGTGATGTTCATAGCTCACCGGGGCACCGCGTACCAGCCCCCTCACTACGTAGGAGGCATCTACCCGGCCAACACACTCCCCGCATTCGAAGCTGCACTCCGTTCGGGGTATGATGGTTTTGAGCTGGATGTCAGGGTGACAAAGGACCTGAGGTGGGTGATCAGTCACGATGAAGACCTGGGTGTAACAACATTGTCTTCTGGGTTGGTGAAGGAAAAGACCCTGGCGGAAGCACGTCAGTGCACGATCGTGGCCAGCACGACGATCCCGGAGATCGCCTCCTCAGCTATCGATGCGCCCGTGGTGGCCCCTCTTACGTCGATGGAAGAGGTTCTGAAGAGGTTCTTGCCCGATTCCCGGCTCAGGATGATTCTGGTGGATGTCAAGCCCGACTCGGAGGAGCGGATACGCGCCGCGGCAAGGCCTGACTTCTCCGGGATGAGTGAGGAGCACCAGCGGAAGATCACCTTTCTTGTCCGGACAGAGGAGACAGCCCGGGTACTGCGGGAGCTGGTGCCACACTCGAGCATCGCCCTCGAAGGCTCAATTGGGCTGGAACCTGTCAAGGAGCCTGAGCGGTTCATCCCGGAGCTGGCAGAACGGCCGCGGGACGCGCACGACGCCGTTTCATTCGGGGCGGGATGGTGGTTGAGGACAGGAGCTTCCGGGGAGTTCAGGCTGGATGCGCTGGAAGAGTTCAACTCTGTCTGCCATGAGTACGGGTACAAGCTGGTCTGCTGGACGGTCAGCGACAAGGCGAGGTGGGACCTGATTCGGGAACGGCGGTTTGCGCCGGATATCTGGATAAGTGACGCGCCTGTGTATCTTCTGGCGGGAGAGGGGCTCTATCTCTACGAAGAAGAACGAACCAAGTAATCTCTCATTGAACTCTTAGGAGGCCCGATGCGCTGGCGCACCAGCCGTAGAAGCCAGAATGTCGAAGACCGACGCGGAATGCGTGCGGTTCGGCGCCCGGCGGTTGCCGGGGGTGGAGTAGTTCTTGTCATTGTTGTAATTGCGCTCTTGTTGGGGGCCGATCCGGGAGCCATACTCCAGCTTGTCGGCGGGGCGGGGGAGACCACGATGGTCCAGACCGGCCAGACCACACGATCACCCGAAGAAGACGTCCTGGCCGACTTCGCCACCGCCGTGCTGGGGGAGACCGAAGACGTCTGGCGAGAGCTTTTTCGTCAGAGCGGGAGGGTCTACAGCGAGCCGACGCTCGTCCTCTATTCGGGTGCCGCGCAATCGGCCTGCGGGTATGGGAGCGCAGCCATGGG
>JBATTW010000076.1:0-2221 GCA_049670805.1 Bacteroidota bacterium | reverse complement strand
GCATGGCACAATAGATCAGAAACGGCTCGAATTCGCCTGAACGAACAATCCGGTGATGCGGAGCCTCAGCAATGGCCCTCCTGTAATGTTCGTAGTCATGATCCTCTGCACTGGGCCACTTGAACGCGTGCATTTCTTCGACCGTCTTCACGCCGGCAAGGGGATGGTTCGCAAACTCTTTGTAGACCCCTGTACCGTAATCGACCTCCGAGGTTCTTACTCCCCAGATGTCGGCTTCGGGGTCATCCGGATGATGCTCAAACGTTCGTGGGGGACTGATGCTTACGAGACCGTCAATATGCAGGCTGGTGTAGAGCTCCTCGACGTTGTTGCAACGAAGCTCGCGAAGGAGCCTCTCGGTAACCTCGTCAGTGGCCCAGTAGTCAGTGGGGATACGGTCCGGTTTCTCACCGGCAAAAAGTGCGAGCCACCGCTCTCGGGGTGTCATCCTGGCAGGAACCCTTCTGGAATTCGAATTTCCCGAAGATATTCATTTTTTTTTCGAAATGGAAGCAGGTGGGCCTCTCTTTGTTCATTCTTCCCCGGTTTTCGAGACCCCGGACAAGACCACGGGTTGGAGAAGAACCGGAATATCCCTACTTTTCTCAGCATGGAAGGTCCAGCAAGGATGAAAAACCGGTTTCTGAGGCGGGCCGCGATTCTCTGTGCGGCTGCGACACTGCTCGCGACGCAACCGGCCGCCGAAGAGCTTGCCGAATCATCGGGGCATCTCTCTCGTCCCCGTTCAACGCCTCTGGGGATCGTCTTGAGCGACAGCTATGCGTCGTCGCTCTATCTGGCGGTTGGGGGCGAGCTCGTCCGGCTCTTCTCCGCCCCGGGGTGTGGCAACTACTACTCTCTGTCTCTTGACCGGACCTCTGTCGGGTTCAAGCAGGTCACACCGGGGGGAGATCAGATTCCATCGGTTCTGGATCTGAGGACAGGGGAGGTGACCCCACTTCACGCTCCTGTGCGGCGATCAGGTCAGGTGAGCTTCGCGCAGGGAGGAAAGGTCGCCTTTACAGTTGGCGAAGAGGTGATTCTGCTCGATGGAACGGAATCGGTCTCCTACGATCTGGGGGTCTACGCGAACATCGCCCCGATCTCTCCCGATGGGAGGTACATCGCCTACAACGATGGCGATGACCAGATCTGGCTGCTGAATCTCGCTACCGATCAACGCGTCCGCATTACGAACAATGGCCGGGGGTTTTTCGAACCGATCTGGTCACCTGACAGCCGAATGGTCCTCTATTCCAGTCTGGACGGCTCTCTCTCGGTCTACGACATCCCTTCCGGTGAGAGCTTTTTCGTCGGGGAGGGGTACTCTCCCTCCTGGTCCGGGGATTCGCGCGCGGTGGTCTTCTATAGAAAGGAGATCGCGATGGGAGAACTCCTGGATAGTGATCTCTATCTTTTTGACCTGAGGAAGAAACTCGTTCAGCGGCTGACAGAGACGCCGGATACCTCTGAAATGGACCCTTCCTTTGAAGAGGGTAGCCGGAGCGTGATCTGTCATACATACGACAGGCAAGAGATCCTCAGGATCTCTGCGGGAGATTCGACGGGCTGGCTCAGAACGCCTGGCCTGTCCCCCGAATCTGTGTTGGATCTGGTGGAGAAGATGCCCGCTCCCCGTCACCGGATGGACCAGCCCGCGCGAGCAGTGGCGGCGCTTGATGTCCCCTACGTTCACCAGGTGTATGACACGCCGGATTGGTTCAACGGACACTGGGCTTGCGCCCCGACCCAGGCGATGATGCTTCTTGCCTTCTATGACGTTTTGCCCCCCTGGCAGACCTGGTGTTCTACCCCCTCACCGGGACACCTCAGTTACTGGGGGAGGTATGTAGCCGAGCGGTACACGTTCCGGGAGATCGACTACTGGTACTACGCGTTTGACCCGAGTGACCAGGCGGCGAGGGGAGGGTATGGCTACATGTGGACAGGATCCTCCAGTCCGCACAGCAGGATGGCCGACTATTTTCGCAAACATGGCCTGGAGGCAACACAGACGGAGTCAACGCCGCACAGCATTGCGTTGGCTGAGGTTTCCGCCGGATATCCATTTAGCATGTGTGTGATGCTCACCAGTGCCGGGCATCTTGTCCTGGCGCACGGCATCGGGCCGGAGCCGCATACGTTTGTTTTCAACGATCCGTACGGTGACAAGAACAGCGGCTACATGAATTACCACGGGAAGGATGTGATGTACGACTGG
>JBATTW010000075.1:0-2657 GCA_049670805.1 Bacteroidota bacterium | reverse complement strand
CCCGAGGGTACCTCCCGCTTGCGCAGTTTGATGTGAACAACGGGATCAAGGGCTATTTCAGACCGGGGCCGGAGCTCTTCGAAGCTGCGCAGGGTTTCTCCTACTATCTGGGTGAGGATACCGGGCTTCAGCACAAGTTTGTGGACACCGAGGTGGACAACGGCCGCCGTTACTTCTATGCCCTCGTTGCCTACGATAGAGGCGACGATATCACAGGCGTTTACCCAGGGGAAAACACCAGGCAGATTACCGTGCTCTCCACGGGAGAGATTGTTACGGACATCAATACGGCCGTCGTCGTTCCCAATGCACCGTCGGCGGGGTATGTTCCGCCGACTGACGGAATCGAGTTGCTTCACAACGCCGGCCCCGCAACCGGAACGGCCTACTATACCATTGTCGACCAGACCGCACTGACCGGTCATCGATACGTCGTAAGCTTTCTCGATACGCAGGTCGACGGGATCGACAACAATGGTAACGGTCTCATCGATGCGGCAGATTCCACCGAGTGGGAGCGGACGACCTCATCGTATTTCGTGTTCGACACAGAGGTCATAACCGAAAAGTTTGTTGGTCTGGACACGGCGGTCGTGACGCTGATGAACGAAAACCTTGATTCCTCAACTGTGGTCGTTCGTGATGAGGGGGGAGGCACGGTTGACCCCTCACGCTACACGCTGAACGCAAGCAGGGGGACGATCCGGGGGAGTGCAGCAGGGACACTACCGCATGGAAACTACTCCATCCTCTATCAGTACTACCCGGTCTTTGACAGTCCGAACATTCAGGGCTCTCCTTTCCTTGTGGAGAATGGGGAATCTGACATCTTCGACGGGGCGACCATAGAATTCAACAACTACTGGTACATCAAGGACACCCTCTCGGAATGGGTTGGGCAGAATCCGTACGTCTACAATCTCTCCGCGGTTGATCTGTCTCTCCTCTCTCCACCTCTGCTGGGGTACAAGAAGCCAGCCGACTACGAGATTCGGTTCTCGGATACGATCGTGGACACGTCAACCGTGGGTCCGTTCCCCCTTGATCAGGCGATTCCGGTGAACTTCCGGGTAATAAATATGACGGAGGCGCGGCAGCTCGATTTCTACTTTATTCCGGGACCGAATCCGGCGGCCGGTAACACCATTTCGTCACTCTCGGAGATTGTGCTCCTCGAGGATGATCCGAGAGGACAGAAGAGCGAGACGTGGGACGTCTTTTTCATCAACAAGCCGGGTGAGCCGGTTGACACCCTGTATGATCTGGGCGAGGGTGACGGACTGATACTCCGCACGACAAAACCCTACAGGTCGGGGGATGTCTTTGGGTTTCAGACTGAGCTCCCCCAGGTGAACACCGAACTCGCAGCATCCTCGCTCGACAGGATTCGGGTTGTTCCGAACCCCTACGTTGCGGCCGCCGCCTTCGAGCTCCCGCTCCCACCGGGTATCACCAGCGGGCGGGGGGAACGGAGGGTCGATTTCATACACGTCCCTGCCGGCTCGACGATCAAGATCTTTACCTCGACCGGCGAATATGTTGTGACCCTGACCGGCTCGACAAACATCGAAGACGGGACGATTTCATGGAATCTCAAGACCCGGGAAAACCTGGACATCTCCTATGGTGTCTATTTCTACGTCGTGGAGTCCCCGGTCGGAAACAAGACAGGAAAGATCGCCATCATCAAGTGAGCATTGATCATGAACCGGAATACCATTCCATTCGGTTTGCGCTTCTGTGCCTTTGCTGCTCTTTTAATGGCACTACCCGGAGTCGTGGTGGCACAGACAAAAATTGGAACCACGGCAGCCCAGTTCCTGAAGATCGGGGTTGGTCCTCGCGCCATTGCGATGGGGGGGGCGTATGTCGCGTCCAACAGGGACGTGACTTCACTCTACTGGAACGTTGGCGCCTTCCAGCAGGCAGAGAAATCGGAACTCCTTTTCTCCCACACGGACTGGCTGGTGGATACCAAGTTTCAGTGGGTCGGTTTCATGCTCCACCTGGGCGATGAAAATGCCATCGGCGTGAGCCTTACGCAGCTGGATTACGGGGAGGAACAGGTCACGACGGTGGAGCTCCCGGAGGGAACGAGCGAGCGATGGGCGGCGAAGGATCTCTCTCTGGGCATCTCGTACTCCAGGCGGCTCACCGACCGATTCTCTATGGGCGCCACGGTCAAGTACATTGAACAACGCATATGGAACGAAAGCGCGACAACATTCGCGTTCGACCTGGGTCTCTTGTTCGTGACCGGCTTCAACGATATGCGGCTCGGGGTTTCGATGACAAACTTTGGAGGCGACCTGAGGATGGACGGGAGCGACCTCACAAAGCGTGTCGATGTCGATCCGCAGAACGCTGGGTCGAACAAGGCACTTGTCGCCAACATGAAGACTGACCCATGGGCGCTGCCGCTCGCGTTTCGCGTGGGTCTTGCGATGGATGTGGTGAAGACCGAGTCTCTCCTCCTCACACTGGCGGCAGATGCTATCAGGCCGAACGACAATGACAGCTTCGTAAATCTCGGTGGCGAGGTGGGGTGGAGGAGCAGCGCCGGGACCCACTACTACGGGCTTTTCCTCCGGGGGGGGTACAAGTCTGTTGTTGGGATCGACACAGAAGAGGGTCTATCATTCGGTGGGGGTTTGACC
>JBATTW010000074.1:0-3136 GCA_049670805.1 Bacteroidota bacterium | reverse complement strand
ACCATGCACACAATCAAGAGGCAGATCAGCGATCTGAAGCCCGTCGTGCTCTGGGCCTACGTTCCTTCGGCCATCCTCATCCTCCTTGTGCTCGGTCTAAGCTCTCTAACAGGGATTCCGGTGGGAGAGATCACACGTGATCCGCTGGCGGTCATGGGTGGTGATTTCTATGTGGGCTCGATATCCAATCTGGGGATTCTCCTCTGGTGCGCGACGGCAACAATCTGCTTCTTTACAGCCGCCTTGATCGGGAAATCAGAAGAAGCAAGCAAAACCCGGAGTTTCCTGCTCTTTGGTGGGCTCCTAACAACACTTCTCTGCCTGGATGACCTCTTCATGTTGCATGAATTCGTATTCCCCAGGTATTTTCACTGGAAGCAGGGGATTGTCGTCCTGAGTTACGGACTATTGTTCCTTGTATACTTGTGGAGCTTCCGGAAGAGAGTCCTGGATAGCCACTATCTTCTCCTTCTCCTGGCTTCGGGGTTCTTCGGCGTATCGGTTCTTGTCGATCGCTTGCCCGAGTATCTCCTGCCAGGCTTCTACTATCTGGTTGAAGACGGTTCGAAACTCCTTGGCATCGTAAGCTGGTTTGCGTACTATCTCGTTTTCTGCTATGAGTTCCTTGTAGCGAAGTTTGTTTCAAGTGGTGAGTCTGACGCTGGATCTCAGGGGCGGTGAGCCGGTTTGGTCCCGAAGGCTGCCCCACCTTTCTCCACGCCTCCAGGGCGGTTGCAGCCGACCGCGTCTCCTCTTTGTACGGGCGACCACGAAATAGAGGCCGCAAAGAATCACACCTATCCACATATCAGGAGGATGCCATGAGATTGCGCATCAGAGCGTTTGGAATGGCAGTGGGGATCGTGTCGGGGTTGGTTGTGTTCATCGCTACAATCTTCTCCATCTGGTTCGGCCAGGGATTTACCATCGGGGCGCTGTCCGTTGCCTACCCGGGCTATAATGTTACCTATCTTGGTGCATTCATCGGATTCGTCTGGGGCTTTGTGGATGGGCTCATCGCGGGAGCGCTGGTTGCTTGGCTCTACAACCGCTTCCACAAGGCATTCTACTCATCGGATACAGCTGGCTAGGCTGTTCTCAAAAACCCGGTAGAAGAACCTGAAGCCTTCCGCTTTGATCGGAATCGGTCGGAGGGATTGAATGCAACTGTTGACGATTCAGGGACACAGGTGACACGGCGGGTTCCCTCTGGATGAGCGGGAATAAGAGCTTGACAAGATACCCCCAGACTTGTATATTGATTTACACGCTCATGATTACCACTCCCTACAAGATTGACCTTGATATCCGCTGGTTCTGGTGGTACGAGCCGCAAGGCCCCGGGAGACCAGCGAATGGATAACTAGACTACAGAGCCCTATCAGTCAAACGAACCCTTCCTGGAACCCGGGAAGGGTTTTTTCATGTCCCCGAGGACAAAATGCTATCCTTTGAAGAATTCGAGAAGCTGGCGCGTTCTCACAACGTGATCCCGCTGACCAGACCGTTGCTGGCCGATACGCACACGCCTGTCTCGATCTATCTGACGCTTCGCCAGGAGGGAAGCCCGTCGTTCCTCCTGGAGAGCGCGGAGACCAATGAGAAGCTGGGGAGATACTCGTTTGTGGGACTCTCGCCTTCCATGATGGTCCGTGCACGTGGCCAGGAGGTGTCCATCGCGAGCCACGGATCCAGGACCGGGACGGATCGAAACGTCCTGGAGGTTCTGCGCGATCTCTCGTCGCAGTTCAATCAGGCCCCTTCGGGCGTCGGGACAGGTCTTTCGGGAGGATTTGTCGGGTATATGGGCTACAACAGTGTCAGACATCTGGAAAAGATCCCGATCCCGGCACCGGCGGAGGAGGACGAGGACGACGCTGTCTTTGGCCTTTTCCCCACAATCATTCGGTTCGATCACCTGGCACACATCATCACCATCATCCGAAACGTCATGGTGGATCCTGCCTGGCCGCTTCGACCCCAGTATGAACAGGGGAGGAAAGATATCGAAGCACTCGAGCTGAGGCTACGCCAGCCGACAGTCAGCTCCGCAAACTTCCGGTGTGAGGTCAACGGCCCTGCCGACACTCTGGACAAAGAACACTACTGCTCTGCTGTTGCCCGTGCAAAAGAGCATATCTACGAAGGGGACATCTTCCAGGTCGTCCTCTCCCGAAAGATCGAACGAAAGTATACGGGAGACCTCTTCCCGGTCTACCGGGCGCTCAGACTTATCAATCCTTCCCCGTATCTCTACTACATCGACTTTGGCGACACAAAACTGGTTGGGTCCTCACCGGAGATTCTGGTCCGATCGCGGAAGGGGATCGTGGAGGTTCTTCCCATCGCGGGGACCCGGAAGCGTGGAGCAGACGAGGAGGAAGACGTCACCCTGGAGAAGGAACTTCTGCAGGATGAGAAGGAGCTGGCCGAGCATGTCATGCTGGTTGATCTCGGCAGAAACGATCTGGGACGGATCTGCAAATATGGTACGGTCGAGGTGCCCGTCCTGAAAAGGGTACAGAGGTACTCCCATGTGATGCATATCGTCTCGGAGGTGCGCGGACGACTGAAAGAAGATACTTCTCCGGTGGATGTCCTTGCAGCATGTTTCCCGGCAGGAACGGTCTCCGGGGCGCCCAAGGTGAGAGCAATGGAGATCATCCATGAACTCGAGCAGGCTCCCCGCGGCGCGTATGCCGGGGCTGTGGGCTACATCGGGTTTGACGGCAGCGTGGATACCTGCATTACGATCCGCACACTCGTTGCGCAGGGTGACCGCCTCAAGATACAGGCTGGTGCTGGGATCGTGGCTGATTCAGTTCCGGAGACCGAGTACCAGGAGACCGTCAACAAGTCCAGGGCACTGCTGGAAGCGGTTTCATTCGCATCGGGCGAGATCCCCGTAGATCAGCTGCTGGCTCGACTCGGAGGCGTAAAAGAGTGACACTCGTAATCGACAACTACGACTCATTCACATTCAACCTCGTCCAGCTTCTCGGGAAGTTGGGGAGCGAGGTGCGTGTGTTTCGGAACGACCAGGCAAGTGTGGAGGAGCTCAAGAAGCTCAAACCGGAACGGGTGGTGATTTCACCGGGACCAGGTCGGCCGGAGGATGCGCGCATAACCATGGATG
>JBATTW010000073.1:0-3069 GCA_049670805.1 Bacteroidota bacterium | reverse complement strand
CACCCCCCCTGCCAGCGTGTCATGAACCAGTAGGTCTCCTCCGGAAGGTTCGCGTACCAGATCAGCAGAAACTGGCTAAAGGCGATGTAGGCCCAGAAGTTGACAAACGCGAAGAGAAGCGCCCCGAGGCTGTAAAGGTGATCACGCTTCAGCTTCGGAAGGAACCCCTTCTCCTGAAACTTCACGACGACAAAGGTCGTGGCCGCAACGGCGGCAAGGACGGTTCCGGAGAAGTAGTAGACACCAAAGATGGTGGAATACCAATGAGGTTCGAGGCTCATTGCCCAGTCAACCGCTGTGAGTGTCAGGGTCACAGCGAAGACGGGCAGGAAGACCGCCGAAAGCCGTATGTTCCTTCTGGTCAAACCCTGACTTCGGGAGAGATCCTGCCGGGTGGAGTTTCGAAAGAACAAGAGATAGAAGAGACTCCAGAGAGCAAAGATCGCCAGGAAGCGAAAAACAAAGAACGGGACGTTGAGGTACGAGCTCTTCCCCGCGAGCAAAGGATCGGCCTGAACAGCTTCCGGATGTGTCCAGTGAAAGAGATCGTGGAGGTTCATCAGGAGCGGAACAGCGACCAGTGGAACGACCAGAGTAATACCGGCGAGAAACTCGGTCACCCGTCTCATGGGAACGCTCCAGACCGCTCCCGCGATGTACTCGAGAGCGATGAGGAAGATCGAGCCCCCACCGATGCTTACCAGGAAGAGGAACAGGATGATGTTGTTAAATGCGCTTCGCGTGGAATCAACGGTGTAGGCCACACCCATGACGAGAATCCCGAGAGCCAGAAAAATCCAGGCAAGCCGCCTCACCGATCTGGGAAGCTCCTTCTTCAGTGGCTGGATCGTTGTTAGTCCTGGTGCGCTCATTTCAGATCCGATTCTTTTGCATTGTGCGCCCTCTGGAGAACGCGTACGTGATGGACGATCGCCCAGCGGTCTTCGCGGCTGATCTGTGGAGCGTAGCCGGGCATCACGTTCTGTCCCTCTGCGATAACGTGGTAGAGGTTCCCGTCCGGCCAGTCCCTTGCCTTATCGGAGTGAAGCGTTGGGGGGTTGGGAAACTGACCCTGCAACCGGCTGTTCCCACGGCCGAAATTGCCGTGGCAAGGACTGCAGAACGACAGATAGCTCTCTCTTCCCCGCCGCAATACCTCCTCCGTGGGGAGAAGCGGGTTGCGGAGGTACTTGCCGGCCTCATCCGGGTTTCCTGCAAATGCGTATGGGAGGAAACCCCGGGCGATGGTCCCCTCGACTGGCGGCCGCATCCCCACGCGGTCTGCGAAGAGTGCACTCGGTTCCTGGGCGCTCAGTCTATCCTGCTCGCTCATCCAGTTGAAGGGTTCCCAGTAGAGGGCAATATTGAATGCGAAATAGGTGAATCCGCCTGTGGCAACGGCGGTCATCAGAAGAACGCCCAGAAACTTCGGGTCGAACAGTTTCGGTTCGCTCCCCGGCTCGTCCTCTTCAAAATAGACAGGTGTGATCTCAGCGCCCCCTACTTTTTTCAGGAGCTCTCGCACCTTTGTCTCGTTGAACAGGGAGTCATCTGCCTGTATACAGATCCCAAATCTGTCGGAGGAAACACGTTTCATGTAGGGGGTGTCGTGAAGGGGATGGCTGAGGTTGGGGAATCTGAAGTAGACCACTATCATCGAGACCACGGAGAGCACGGAGGCCAGGAGCACCGTGACCTCGAATGCCACGGGAACGAAAGCTGGCCATGACCAGAAAGGCTTTCCCCCGATAACGAGAGGGTAGTCCACGAGAGTCACCCAGGTCATGAACCCCACTGAGGAGATTGCTCCCAGAAGACCAAAGGCGAGGGCAAAGAAGCCGACCCGCGAGGGCTTGAGTTTCATGGCCCCGTCCATTCCATGGACGGGATACGGCGTGTTCACGTCGAATCGCGTGTAACCCTCATTGAACACCTCTTCTGCGGCCTGGACGATGTCATCAGGGCTCTCAAACAGCGCCGTAATTCCGTAGAGTGTATCTTGCCTCTTCATAAACTCTTCCGCTTAGTGACGACTCGGTTGCCCGCCGGGGAGCATGGCTTTCACCTCCGAGATGGAGACCACGGGGAGCACCCGTACAAATATGAGAATCAACGTGAAAAAGAGGCCAAAGCTGCCGATCAAGATCCCGACGTCGTAGAGCGATGGTATGTAGTAGCCCCAGCTGGAGGGGAGAAAGTCCCTGTGAAGGGATGTCACGACGATGACGAACCGCTCGAACCACATCCCGACGTTGACAAAGATCCCAATGACAAACATAAGAGGGATCGACCTGCGTACTTTCCGGAACCAGAAGAGCTGCGGGAACACCACATTACAGGTCACCATGATCCAGTATGCCCAGGCGTACGGTCCGAGTGCGCGGTTCAGGAAAACAAACGTTTCGAACTGATTGCCGCTGTACCAGGCGATGAAGAATTCCATCGCATAGGCATATCCTACCATGCTCCCCGTGAGTATCATCACCTTGTTCATCTTTTCGAGATGGTCAAGCGTGATGATGTGCTTCAGCTTGAAAGCCTGCCGGACGAAGATGAGGACGTTCTGCACCATCGCGAAGCCGGAGAAGACCGCGCCCGCTACAAAGTAGGGGGGGAAAATAGTCGTATGCCATCCCGGGATTACCGAGACGGCGAAATCGAAACTCACAATAGTGTGCACAGACAGGACCAGCGGGGTCGCAAACCCGGCCAGAATGAGATATGCCCGCTCGTAGTGTTGCCAGTGGCGGTTCGAGTGACGCCATCCCAGGCTGAGCACAGAGTAGATGATCTTCTTCACAGCATTCTGCGTGCGGTCCCGGAGTGTGGCCAGATCCGGGATCAGCCCCAGATACCAGAAGACGGCCGATACTATGAGGTAGGTCGACACGGCAAATACGTCCCACAGCAGAGGCGACGTGAAGTTAACCCAGAGGCCGTGCTGGCTGGCATACGGAGTAAGGTAGAGTGGCAACCAGGGGCGCCCCGTGTGGAGGAGCGGAAACATACCCGCACACAGAACGGCGAAGATGGTCATTGCTTCGGCGAACCGGGCTATCCCCGTTCTCC
>JBATTW010000072.1:0-16336 GCA_049670805.1 Bacteroidota bacterium | reverse complement strand
CTTCGGGTTTCATGCGGGTTGCAAAACAAAATGCAATTCCGGCGTTCCTCGTCGGTCACGTAACCAAGGAAGGGGCCATCGCGGGACCAAAGGTTGTCGAGCACATGGTCGACACCGTCCTGCAGTTCGAGGGTGAACGTCATTATGCGTACCGTATACTGCGGGCGATGAAAAACCGGTTTGGATCAACAAACGAAATCGGCATCTTCGAGATGCACGACGGAGGATTGCGGGAAGTCCAGAATCCGTCTGAGGTTTTTCTCTCGGAACGGAGCTATGGTGTGTCCGGCTCGACGGTTGTGGCCGCGATGGAGGGGACGCGACCACTCCTCCTGGAAGTTCAAGCGCTGGTGGCTCCGACGAGCTACGGGGTGCCACAGCGCACGGCCACGGGCTTCGATACGCGCAGGCTGCAGATGGTGCTTGCCGTTCTCGAGAAGCGCATCGGTCTCCACATGGGCCAGTACGACGTATTCGTGAACGTTGCAGGAGGTGTCCGGATCGACGAGCCGGCAGCCGATCTGGGCATGGCCGTGGCGATCGTTTCGAGTTTGAGAGATGTACCGGCAGACTCGCAGGCTGTGGTCATCGGGGAGGTGGGTCTCGGTGGTGAGATCCGTAGAATCCATCAATTGGAAAGACGCGTGGCCGAGGCGACAAAGCTGGGGTTCAAGCACATCGTTGTCCCGTCTCAGAATCTTTCGACGCTGTCCCTCGCTGCTGGGGTCGAAATCGTTGAGGTGGAGACAGTCGAGCAGGCATTCAAGGTAGTTATGGGTGCCGGGTGATGGGAAGACAGCTGATCAAGGCTCAGGAGATTGTGACGCTGGACGCCGAAAGGCGTGTGCTGGAGGGAGGAGGAATCCTGGTTGCTGATGCTGTCATTGAACAGGTGCTCTCTCGTGAGGAGGCTGCCCTCCTGAGGGATTTTGATGGTGAGGTCGTCAACGCAAACGGGCTCACCGCAGTTCCCGGATTCGTGCAAACCCATGTCCACCTCTGCCAGACACTCTTTCGTGGGCTTGCGGACGATCTGGATCTGCTGGATTGGCTGCGATTGAGGATTTTTCCATATGAAGCCGCACATTCATCGTCTTCGATGCGCGCTTCCTGTCTACTCGGGCTCGCCGAGCTCATTCGGTCCGGGACGACCACGATCATGGATATGGGGAGCGTCAACTTCGAAGAGGACATCGTTCGGGCGATCGACGAGACGGGGTTGCGTGCTTTTGTCGGCAAGTCGATGATCGACCTCAATGAGATCTACCCGCCGTTCCGGGAACAGACGCGCGATGCAATCGACTCTAGCGCGCGGCAGGCCGAGCGGTGGCACGGACGATCCGGCGGGAGAATTCGCTATGCGGTCGCGCCGAGGTTCGTCCTGTCGTGTACCGATGATCTTCTGAAGGAGGCTTATTCTCTGACGGCATCATTTCCCGGAATGCTCTTTCATACGCACGCCGCCGAAAGCTCCCGGGAAATGGACGTAATCCGGGCGCGTTGCGGAAAGGACAACATCGAGCATTTTGAATCACTCGGGATTCTCCAGCCGAATACCTGCCTAGCGCACTGCATATGGGTGAACCCCGCCGAAGTTGATCTGCTGCGCACCCGCCAGGCAAAAGTCCTTCACTGCCCATCCTCGAATCTCAAGCTTGGCTCGGGTGTTGCGAAGATCCCGGAATTCCTCCGTTGCGGCATCACCGTTTCACTCGGTGCGGACGGGGCTCCATGTAACAACACGCTGGACGCGTTTCAGGAGATGCGTCTTGCCTCACTCGTCCAGAAGCCTCCTCGTGGACCATCTGCAATGAGTGCTCACACCGTGCTGGAGATGGCAACACTCGGCGGTGCCGCCGCGCTTGGTCTCTCCGATGAAATCGGAAGCATTGAACCAGGTAAAAAAGCGGACATCACGTTTCTGGACCTGAACAGAGTATGGAATCCGTGCCACGGAAAATCATACGATGATATCTGCTCCGCCATCGTCTACTCCGGCACGCCGGAAAACGTCCATTCGGTACTCGTGGACGGGGAATGGCTGTATCGCGAAGGGAATCATCTGCGGCTGAGTGAAAGGGCGGTGTACGAGAGGGCTGGAACGGAACTCGGCCATCTGTTGAACAGACTCCATCTCTAGCGCTCATGACAACGCTACTCCTTGCCACACGGAATCGAGACAAGACACGAGAGTTTCAGGAAATGCTTGGCGATCTGAGCGTCACGATTAAGACACTCGAGGATTTTCAGCAGGTTGGAGAGATACATGAAGATACCGACTCGCTCGAAGGGAACGCACTGAAGAAGGCCCGTGAAGCCTATCGCGCTACCGGAGTTCCGTCGATTGCCGACGATACCGGCCTGGAGGTGGGATACCTCAATGGGGCGCCCGGTGTCTATTCGGCGCGCTACGCGGGGCCCCGAGCGACGTATGGTGATAATTGCGAAAAACTGCTGAGAGACATGCACGGAGTTCCCCCCCGACGGAGAGGCGCCCGGTTCAGGTGTGCTATTGCCTTTGTAAAAGAAGAGGAACAGTTCCGTTTGGTCGAAGGTGTCTGCAGGGGAGTCATAACGGAAGTACGGAGGGGCGAAAATGGATTTGGATACGACCCGGTCTTTCTGCCGGTCGGGCAGAGAGTCACATTCGGTGAGATGGTGCCGGATGAGAAGAATGCCGTGAGTCACCGCGCGCGCGCCATTGCAGAGTTGAGGAGAATCCTCCCCGCACTGCTTGCATAGACCCGATGCTGGCGTGTTGCAATTCCCTGGCCCTCTTGGTACTTTTTTCATCAGACGAATTCAGATCTCGGGGGTGGTACGCTGAAGCCTTTGTGGCAGTTCACGACCAGAGGAAGTATCTGGCGCATTGCGACGGATGGTGCCCACCATATCATCGGGGAAGAGCGGGATGTGCAGAACAAGAGAGCTTCCTATTTCTGTCTGGAGTGCGGGAAAGGCAAGGTACGCTGGAGCGACCGAGGGTTTGGCGAGGATTGGTGGACCGGGATCGAAACCTGCGTTGGAGGAGTACTCTACCTTCATGGATTTGCGACACCCGAGTTGCCGGGTCACCGCGGGATCACTGCCGTGGAGGTGCGGACGGGCGACGTACTCTGGGCCGACGAGGGGATCGTGTTTCTTGCAGCGTCTCGCGACAGACTCCATGCGGTACGGGGGGGAATCACGGGGAATCAGGTGTCCGAGCTGGATCCCCGTTCGGGCGAAGTCAGAAACACGAGCAGGGCCGATGACCGGCTCCTGTACACCATCAGGAACCCTGGCCACGGGTTTTTTGAGGAAGCTTTGGTTCCCGGCCCTCTTCCGGAAGCTGAGGCAGGTAATGGAAGGATTGCAGGGTTTGCAGAGGAACGGGCCGGTGCGGAGATGATCGGCTATATCGATCACCCGGTTACTCCCGTCATCACCACTTTCGTGAGACGCACGGCAAAGCCGGGCGATATGCCCTCTCGTGATTGTGTCCTGGAGGTGATCGATCGCGGGAGCGGCGCTGTCCTTTTCGCGGAGACGCTGATCTCGGATGCACGCTGGCCAGTGGAGGAAACTGTGTTTGTGATTCAGAACGTGCTGTACTATGTCAAAGGTCACAAGACCCTGTCTGCAGTCACCCTGGGGACCACTGACACCTGATACACTGCGTGACGCCGGTTCCACGTCTGACGGGAGATAGGGCCGGGTAGCGGGATCCGCCGGAGAACGTACGATGACAATCGACATCAAGCAGGTTGATGCCTTCACCGATACCCCGCTTACGGGAAACCCCGCCGGTGTCGTTGTCGAAGGACGGCATCTCACCGACGAACAAATGCAGGCTATCGCACGAGAGATGGCCCTGTCGGAAACCGCCTTCATTCTGCCTCCCGCCACACCTGCAGCGGATCTTCGTATCCGCTGGTTCACGCCGACCGTCGAGGTAGATCTCTGCGGTCATGCAACCATTGCCAGTTTCCATGCATTGGCAGAGGACGGACTTTATGGCATGAGTGGGCAGGGATCGTATACGTTCAGGCTTGAAACCAGATCTGGCATCCTCCCGGTCACGGTAGAAAAATCACCGGACTTCATCCAAGTATTCCTGGGGCTTCCCCTTCCTGAGTTTGTCCGCGCCGGCCAGATCAAACTGGACCTCATGCGGGTGTTGAACATTCAGATGGAGGATTTCGAGAGCCGTATGCCTCTCGTGGTGGCGGACTACCTCTATGTACCCATCCGGCGGTTGCACATCATCTTTGCCATGAAACCCAACTTCTTCACTCTCTCTCAATACTTGCGGAACAAGAAGTATGGCGGTCTATGCGTCTTCACGACGGAAACAGTAGACCGTGAGTCCGCTGTACATTCGCGTTTCTTCGCCCCCCATCTGGGGATCGACGAGGACCCGGTCACGGGTTCGGCCAACGGACCTCTTGGTGTTTATCTCTTCGAACGCGGGTTGCTGGATGTGCCGGGAACAGAAGCGACGGTAGTCGGCGAACAGGGTGACGTTCTCGGGCGGAAGGGCCGTGTGACCGTCAAGCTTACGGCAAACGGTTCCCACCTGACGTCTGTCAGGATCGGCGGCCGGGCCGTGACGATCCTCGAAGGCAAGATGGTGATAGGATAGGGAAGCTGGCCAGGTTGTTCTTTTGAAGCCTGCCAGCTATATTGCACGGTCAATGCACTTCTTTACGTCTCCTCACTTCCTGGGTGTACCCATGACAATTGGATCTACCGCCTTTCTCCTCGTTATCCTCTGCGCTCTCGCTTTCTTCGCCTGGAATATCCGCACATTTGTCCGCTATCTGAAACTCGGGCGAGAGGAGAACCGGTTTGACGAACCCGGGAAGAGAATTGCTCGAGTCCTCCGCATTGCCTTCGGCCAGACAAAGCTCCTTCGCGAACCCCTTGCCGGATCTCTCCATTTCCTCATATTCTGGGGGTTCGTCATCCTCCTGGCCGCCGTTCTGGAGTCGATCGGCGAAGGGATTTTCCCCGGGTTCTCGTTCTCGTTTCTGGGCCCTCTCTATGGCCCCATCCTGTTTCTCCAGGACCTCTTTGGCCTGCTGGTACTCGTAGCCGTCCTGGTTTCACTCTATCGCCGTTTGTTTCTACCCCCGAAACGGCTTGACGTTTCCGGCCACGCCAAGTGGGATGCGGTGTTTATTCTCTTCCTCATTCTCGTTGTGATGGTGACGATGTTCGGCCAGAACGCAACGCGGATGCTTGCGGGGTACGGAACGGCGAACGAGTACCGATTTGTCTCGGCTGTGGGTGCTCGAATGTTGTCCGGGACCGGGTCTGGTTTCCTCGAGGGCCGGGGTCTTACGCTAGTCGGGGAAATGGTGACCACCTGGTATCACATTTTCTTCTGGGCACACATGCTTGCCGTTCTGGGGTTCCTCAACTATCTACCCTACTCCAAGCATTTTCATGTCATCACATCTGTTCCGAACGTGTATCTGTCCAGTCTCGGGCCAAAAGGGGCACTCAGGCCGATCGACCTCATGGATGAGTCACTTCCCAAGTACGGCGCGACGGACATGGAGGATTTCAGCTGGAAGCAACTGCTTGACGGTTACACCTGTACGGAATGCGGACGTTGTACGGCAGCCTGTCCGGCGAACACCACTGGAAAACTTCTGAGCCCGAAGCAGATCATGGTTCAGCTCCGTGCCAGGACAATGGAAAAGGCACCGCTCCTTACGCGAGGCGAAGGGTCAGGGGAGGACGGAGATCGCAAGAAAGTACTGAACAATGAGTTGGTCCATAACTACATTTCGGAGCAGGAGCTCTGGGCGTGCACAACCTGCATGGCGTGCGTGCAGGAATGCCCGGTCATGATCGAACATCTTGACACCATTGTCGACCTGCGCCGGGGCCTGGTTCTGAACGAGTCCCGGTTTCCCGAAGAACTCAAGACAACCTTTTCAAATCTGGAACGCAACTTCACCCCGTGGGCGTTTGCTCATGCGAGCAGGGCGGATTGGGCAGAGGGGCTGGATGTGCCGCTGATGGCGGATGTTCAACGGGCGGATGTTCTATTCTGGGTCGGTTGTGCGGGAGCATACGATGCGCGGTATAAGAAGGTCTCCCGTGCGGTTGTTCGTCTCCTGAAGACGGCGGGTGTTGACTTTGCTGTTCTCGGAACGGAGGAGAAGTGCAACGGTGACCCCGCAAGAAGGATGGGGAATGAATATCTGGCGCAATCGCTCATCACGGAAAACGTTGCGGTGCTGGAGAAGTATCAATTCAACCGGGTCGTGGTGACCTGTCCTCACTGTCTGCAATCGCTCGGGAAAGAGTACCGCCAGTTCGGGGGATCATACGCGGTCGTGCACCATTCGACATTCCTGAAGGAGCTGGTTGATGAAGGACGGATTCCTCTCCCGGCCGAGGTGAAGTCCAGGATAGTCTTCCACGATCCGTGCTACCTGGGACGCTACAGCGATGAGTACGACGCCCCTCGTGCGTTGCTCGAGAGGGTAAGCGGAACGCGTCGACTGGAAATGGAGAGAACGCGGGACCGGAGCTTCTGTTGCGGGGCGGGTGGTGGCCGAATGTGGATGGAGGAGACCGAGGGGAAGAGGGTCAATATTGAACGGACCGAAGAAGCGCTCAGGACCAGCCCGGACGTTATCGGCACCGGATGTCCTTTCTGCATGACAATGCTGGTCGACGGAGTGAAAGAAAAGGAAGCCTCGGAGAAAGTCGAGGTGAAGGACATCGCGGAGATTCTGCTGGAGGCGTCCGCGCCGAGATCGTACGAAGGGCGTCTCCGATAGGACCGTAGGTTCACGGAATGTTCACAACTACTGGAGGATGTCATGAAAACCGCAACGATCATCAGCATAATTCTGGCCATCGGTCTTGCGATCACAAGCTATCTCCTGTACGATTCGATGACAACGGCGCAGGCTGAGATGGCGGAGCTGCGGGACACAAAGGACGATCTGCTTGTGAAGGTCAGTAACCTTGAACGTGACAAGGCGAATATGTCGCGCAAACTCGAGGAGCAGGTTGCAGAGGTATCCGACGCGAAGGAGGAGGAGATCGACCATGTCCGCAGTATGTATGATACGTTGGTAACCGACCTGCAAAAGGAAATCGAAGATGGGCAGGTTAAGATCACACAGCTCGCCGACCGTCTTTCGGTTACCCTGGTGGACAAAATCCTCTTTCCTTCGGGTCAGGCGAACCTCACGTCGGGAGGTGTAAAGGTGTTGAGGCAGGTGGGGAAAACGCTCAAAACCACCTCGGGGAAGGTGATTCGCGTGGAAGGTCACACGGACAACATACCCATCAGCACCAATCTGGTGGAAAAGTTCCCGACGAATTGGGAGCTCTCCACAACACGGGCAACGAACGTTGTGCGTTTCCTTCAGGACAAGGTCGGTATCGAGGGCAACAGGCTGCAAGCTGTTGGAATGTCGGAATTTCACCCCGTGGCGTCAAACAAGACACGTAAGGGAAGGAGCCAGAACCGCCGTATCGAGATTGCGCTCCTGCCCGACATCACCGAGGCAGAGGTGCCTGCAAACAAGGCCGATAAGGAAGAATGAAGCATGTCCACACTCGAGACGAGCCTGGCGCTGTGCAGGTGGAGTGTCACGACACGGTTGAGCACTCCAGGGATAGGAGGTGGTCACATTGCTGTCACGACGAGATTTTCTGGGGAAGTCGGGACTCGGGGTGTTAGGGCTGTCGCTTGCCAGCAGGCTGACTTCCCTGGCTGCTGCAGAGGGGAGAAACGGTGTTGCGGGGAGCAAGGTGGTTCTGGTCCGGCACAGCGAGGTGGTGGATAACGAGGGCAGGATCCAGCAACCGCTGTTGCAGGAGATGCTGGATGAAGCTTTGACCAGCTTCACCGGAAAGGGGAGCATTGCAGATGCCTGGAGGGTGTTCTTCTCGCCTGAAGATGTGATCGGGCTGAAAGTCAACGCAAACAGCGCGAGAATGCTGCAAGGTACGGAATTGAATGCCCACTACCCTGCCGTGACTTCGGCTATCCTCTCAGGGTGTCGAAGGGCAGGCATCGAAGAGAGCCGGTTCGTCATCTGGGAGCGTAGCGAGGAGGAACTGAGCAGTGCCGGTTTCGCGGTCCAGAATGATCCCGGGAGGCTTCGGGTGCTGGGAACGAACAGGCGTCGTCGGGAACCGGGTGGGATCGGCTTCAGCAAGGAATCGTTTCCCGTCGGTGACGAATCCACACACATCAGCAGGATTCTCACTGAAATCTGTACGACGATGGTCAACATTCCGGTCTTGAAAGACCACGGGGTTGCTGGCATGACCGGATCTCTGAAGAACCATTACGGTTCCATTGACAACCCACGAGAGTTCCATGATAATGGTTGCACAGGGCCGGGGGTCCCTGAGATCAATGCCATACCGGTAATCCGGGAGAAGGAGCGTCTGATCGTGTGTGACGCTCTTCTGGGTGTGTACAACGGTGGTCCACGATGGGGGCGGCCGTACGTCTGGCCGTACGGTGGAGTGATTGTCGGAACTGATCCCGTGGCTGTTGATTCTGTGCTGCTCGAGATACTGGACGAGAAACGCCTTTCGGAGGAGATGGAGCAGCTCGGTCATCGCGCTCGGCACGTTCGAATCGCTGAAAAACTGGGCCTTGGAACTGCAGATCCCGAAAACATCCAGCTTGTTCGGAAGGAGCTGGGGTAGGTGCGGACTCGGATCCTATTTGTCAGGAGGCCTCCGCTTCCGAAGCACCATGAGGGGGACGCTCGCGTTGCTCATTGGCATGGCAACTAGCTACTGCGGCGCTTCCTCCGTGTACTTCTGTTGCACATTCTGATCATCGACTTCGATGTCCTCCACGCCAGAAATCCTCCTCGCCAGAGACTTGCCATCCAGAGCATGGTATTCCAGAACCTCCAGGGGAGTCCCGCATTCCGGATAGTCATACAACCCCAGTTTCCAGAACTCTTTTCCATCCAGCGTTCGTGATTCCACGAGTGATTCAAGAATCCGGTCTCCCAGGCCTGCTATCACGGAATGGTCTTCGAGGACGAAGATCTCGCTGTGTTCCTGTACGATGCCGGAGAGCCACTCCCCGCTTATTCTGTTCAGCCAGGGCATGTTGACCACCCTCAGTCCGAAATCTCTCTTCTTCAGGATCTCCGCTGCTACGAGCGCCTCATGAAGTAAGACGGGCCCGTAACCGAACAGAATAGCATCCTTCCCTTCGGTGAGAGGAGTGCCCTCTCCGACGGTCAGCTGATAACCTTCCGGAAGGTGGATCCGTTCGGGTGATGGGCCTATCACCAGCCTGATAACACAGTTCTCCTTCGCCGTGTTGACACAGTACCTAACGACCTGCTTTGTCTCTTCCGCATTGCATGGTTGCACGATCGTTACGTTCGGCAACGCCGCAAAGAGCGAAATGTCGCGCACGCTCTGGTGGGATTTTCCCGGCCCCGCTGGAATCACTCCCGAGAAATGACAGGTGTAGATTATTTTCGATTTCTCCCCCGCGTTGTTGTAGATTTGCTCGTTCGCTCTGGCGGCGAGGAAGCTTGCAAACGTGTTCACAACCGGGATCAACCCCATTCGGGCAAGACCGCCGGCCATCGAGACCATGTCCTGCTCGGCGATGCCGTTCTCGATGAACCTTTCGGGGTACGCCTGTTCAAACTTCCTCAGTTTGCAGTCGGCGGACAGATCTCCATCCAGCACGACAACCTTGTCGTTGTGCTCAGCTATCTCGCAGAGGGTGTCGCCGTATGCCTCCGTCACGAATTCCTTGACCGCCTTTGAGGAGACTTTTTCTCCCGCTGCATTGTCTGGGATGGCGATCGGCGTGATGCCGAGCGTGCCCGCAAGAGAACCTACTCTCTCCTTTAGTTCCGCCAATCCCTTCTGGTAGTTGGTGTCGTCCGGCGCACCTGAATGCCATTTGTAGTACGTCTTGCCCGAACCCGATTCCATTTCGGGTCGTTCCATGAACGAGACACCTTTTCCCTTGATCGTGTCGGCGACGATCATTTTTGGGCGATCGGTGAGGGTTGCTAGATCAGTGAATGTCTTCTTCAGTGCCGCGAAATCGTGTCCGTCAATTCTGACGACATGCCACCCGAACGCGGCAACCTTGGTGACCACGTCTTCGATGTTGTTGACATCACGTACGAGCATGTCGGTCTGGTACTTGTTGTGGTCCATAATGGCTGTGAGGTTTCCTACCCGCTGATGGGCTGCGGCCTGAATGGACTCGTAGATCTGCCCTTCCTGAAACTCACCGTCTCCGGTCAGAACAAAGACGTCTCCCTTGCGGTGAGTATATCGTTTGGCCCATGCCATCCCTTTCCCCTTTGAGATCCCCATTCCGAGGGATCCGGTGCTTGCTTCGATGCCGGGGATCCTTACTTCCGGATGACCGTCGAGGCCGTGCAATCGTCTGAGCATTAGCAGTCTCTCTGCGGGCAGGATTCCCAGCGCGTAGAACAACGAATAGAGTCCTGGAACATCATGTCCTTTGGAAGAGAAGTAGATGTCCCTGTCCGGTGAATCGAGTCCGACGTCGAGCACATTCAAGCGATTCAGGTAGAGATAGGTGGCCACGTCCATGGCGCTCAGGCTGGAACCGAGGTGTCCTGAACCTGCTTTTTTGACAGCGACGAGGGTGTTGTAACGGCACATGTCGGCGAAGAGCTGCATTGTGGTCGCCCATTCGCCGCCGGAGGACCTCACTCTGTCGAATTCCGACTTGTCGATCAATTTGTACGCCATTATTCTCTCCGTGGTATATTGCTGCAGCACGAGCAATTTTACACTAATTGACATAAATCTCAACCGCGGTGCGGAAGTATTCCGTTTTTCGCGGTGTTTTCGTATACTGATGTGTCATGTGGTCTGGCCAAATGAGCCAGGGACCGGGACCATGAATAGGAAAGAGTCGATGCATCTGTTGGACGGAAGGACCATCGACTATACTTATGATGGGGGGTGGAGATTCAGGGTTCGTTTCTATGAAGGCTTGGCTGCCTATGATTTTCTCGGCGAAAGCGGAGAAAACGTTTCCGATAGCAACGCTGACATACCGTATCAATCACGACTTGTCAGGGAAGATCTCTATCACGTTGTCTGGCACGAAACGAATATTGGGGATCTCGCATCACTGGTCATTGATGTAGCCAACAAACGAATTTACTCTGCAGCCCTACTGGGATACCACGGTCCAGATCTGAATCTGCACTTTGAGGGTGGCGATATTCACAGCTTCACCGGCAGCTGAGCTTCTTCGTTATTCTTCCTTCATTGTCTTCACCCGTGTTCATACCTCCTGGAGCATATGATCTACCACGTCCCATACAGGAGGGTCATTCGGGTCCGACGGGGATCGAAGTGCTCCCAACCAGCAACGTGAGTATGAGGAGGGACATCGTTAGGTGGGTGCTCGTATGCATCGGCGTGTGCGGAACCGCTTGTCTGACGGTTGAAGGAGGAGGTGCGGAAGTGGCTCTTCAGGACTCCGGGATGGTTGCGGGTCACGGTGGGGGGCCGGGCTTCGAAAAGGAGGGGGAGCTGGTGTTTATGTCTCCGCAGCGCGCGATACGGAGCAAGATTGATATTGAAATCGCCGACACGCCGGCGGATCGTGAGATCGGGCTCATGGTTCGTACCGAGCTTGCTGATACACACGGAATGCTTTTCCTGTTTCCCCTCGAGGAGTTCCGCGCGTTCTGGATGAAGAACACGGCGATCCCGCTTGATATCATCTTTGTTAGTGCGCAGATGAGGATCGTGACAATCCATCAGAGCACGGTCCCCTTCGCGGAAACCTCGTACGCATCGACCGAACCGGCACAGTACGTCGTTGAGGTGAACGCGGGGTTTGCGCGGGAACATGAAATACAGGTCGGTGATAGAGTCTTCTGGCAGAGGATGTGAGTCCCATGGCCGACGAGAACAGACCTGCAGAACAGAAACCAAGGCGGCTTGCCGAAGCGATATTTGAGAACCTCAACGAGGGTATCACCGTTGCTGATTGCTCGCTTCCGGACATGCCGCTCGTCTATGTCAACAAATCGTTTGAGGTACTCACAGGGTATCCGGCGGACGAGGTCATTGGCCGGAACTGTCGGTTTCTGCATCGGGAGGAGCGCGACCAACCCGGACTCGTGAAGGTGCGTGCATGTCTGCAGGAAGGGTCCTCCTGCACGGTAGTGCTCAGAAACTTCCGGAGGGATGGATCGCTTTTCTACAACGAATTGCATCTCTCGCCGATTTATGGCGCAAATGGTGAAATCGCCCACTATATTGGTATTCAACGCGATGTTACAGAGAGGAAGTATGCTGAGGAAGGTCTCTGGAAACTCAACGATGATCTCGTGCAGGCGAACCGGACGCTCAACGAGGTGAACCAGCGTCTGAATGAGTTGCTTTACGTGGCCGCTCACGATTTGAAGAGCCCCCTCACGAGTATCCTGCTCTCGCTGGAGATCCTGCACCAGAAGGTCGGGAAAATGCCGGCAGGAGAGCAGAAGCGATACATCAAGCAACTTCACACGGTCACGCGTCACATGCGTGATATCATTATTGATCTCCTGGAAGCGCGGCGGGTCGACTCGGATGCCGCCGATCTCCACCTGGAGTCAATCAGCATTGCGTTCATGGTGAGGACGGTTTTTCGGTTCTACCGTGACATGGCGCGTGCGAAGGATGTTTCTCTCAAGCTGACTGCATCCTCGAAGACACCTGACGCCTGTGCTGACAGGAATTCCGTCCTGGTTGTGATCGACAATCTCGTGTCGAACGCAATCAAGTATTCTCCGAGGGGCGGGAAAGTTCACGTCCGTGTCGGGAAGCGTGATGATCGCATCCGGCTGGAGGTTGGAGACAATGGGCCGGGTATTCGTGTGGAGGATATGCCGAAGTTGTTCGGGCGGTTTGTCAAGCTTGGTGCGGAGCCAACGGGGGGTGAGCATTCCACGGGTCTGGGACTCTACATCGTGAAGAACTATGTGGGAATGATGAATGGTGAAGTGTGGGCTGAGAGCGGGGAGGAGAAGGGAGCGACGTTCATCGTGGAGTTGCCGCAGGCAAAATGAAGATGTCTCCGCGAAATACGTCACATCGACACCGTCATTGTGACATATCTGATCAAAGGAGAGATGATGAGCACGACCATTCCGAAAGCAGTCGCACCCATCCTCATGCTGGGCATGAGTATGATCATCCTGTCATGCGACGTGGCTGAACCGACTGGCGGAAAAGCACCTGACTGGCTGCAGACTGCCGGGACATCGCTTGAGAGCGAACTCGTCGCGGAGCACGGTGAATCGGTGCGTCCCCGATTACACCGGGGTCTCGAGCAGATGGCGAAATTCTGGCGCGCGAGTGACGGGGATGAACAGGCATTTCGCGATTTTGTGAGGGCGAATTTTCCCGCCGATAAGTCAACTCTCGATACGATGTTCACCAGGCTGGAATGGCTCCTGGAACAGCTGGATGGTCATATGGTGGAGATCTCCCGTCAGTTTCGCACGCAGGCTGATCTGGATCTAGGACCCATCCTGCCATTGGACGAACTCTTTGCGGGATATGATCCATCGGCCCATGTCCTGGATGACTTCTTCAAGAACAAGCTCGCTTTTGTCATCCTTTTGAACTTTCCGCTCACCACTCTGGAGGAGCGCCTGGAAGCAGGCAGATCGTGGACGAGGCGTCAGTGGGCGGAAGCCAGACTTGCGCAGAAGTTCTCCAAGAGGATCCCGGCGGACGTGAGTCTTGCGCTCGGAGAAACGGGAGCCGAGGTGGACCAGTATATCGCGGAATACAACATCTGGATGCATCACCTGATCGACGACAAGGGAACCCGTCTGTTTCCTCCCAAATTGCGGTTGCTCTCACACTGGAACCTCCGCGATGAGATCAAAGCGAATTACGGCGATCTCGAGAACGGCATTGCGAAGCAGCGGATGATTCAGAAGGTCATGGAACGGATTGTTACGCAGACGATCCCCGGTGTCGTCGTGAACAACCCTCACGTCGACTGGAATCCCTACGCGAATACCGTTACGCCCGCTGGGCTGAGTGACGTCGACGCCCCTCCCCCGCCTGATCTGGAACCAGACAATTCTCCCGAACCGGACACGCGGTATGCCATGTGGTTGGAGACATATAAGGTGTCCAGAATGGTGGATCCGTATTCGCCAACCACTCCGACGCTCATTGCCAGGCAATTCGATGAGAACCGTGAGATTCCAGAAGAGCGGGTGAAGGCAATGCTGGAACAGGTTGTGTCGTCTCCCCTTGCCGCGGAGGTAGCGACACTCATCGAAGAGCGCCTCGGCCGGTCTCTGGAACCTTTTGACATATGGTACAACGGCTTTAGGCAGCGTGGCCCGTATTCCGAAGCGGAACTCGACGCGATGGTTGCTTCCCGGTATCCGGATGCGGAGGCATTTCACAGGAACATTCCCAACCTGCTTGTGGGGCTTGGGTTCTCACGGTCACGCGCGGCATGGCTGGCCGATAACATTATGGTCGATCCCGCTCGTGGGTCGGGGCATGCCTGGGGTTCTGCGATGCGGTCCGCACCGGCCCGGTTGCGAACGCGGATCGGTGGAAACGGGATGGACTACAAGGGCTTCAACATCGCGGTACACGAGCTCGGGCACAACGTTGAGCAGGTTATCTCCCTGCATGACGTGGATTTCACACTCCTGCAGGGTGTTCCAAATACGGCGTTTACAGAGGCCCTGGCGTTTGTCTTCCAGGCACAGGACATGAAGCTTCTGGGACTTGCCGAACCTGATGCGAAGGGTGAAGCGCTGAAGGTACTCGACGATTTCTGGGGTACGTTTGAGATTGCCGGCGTATCACTGATCGATATGGACGTATGGCACTGGATGTATGACCATCCCGATGCCACCCCCGCGCAACTGAAAGAAGCCGTGCTGGGTATCGCGCGCGATATCTGGAACAAATACTACGCTCCGGTTCTCAAAACCGACGATGTTGTGCTCCTTGCTGTCTATTCCCACATGATCCACTCGTTCCTCTATCTGCCGGATTATCCGATCGGTCATCTGATCGGACATCAGATCGAGGAGAAGATGAAGAATGCCGGAAGCATCGGCCCGGAGTTTGACCGCATTGCACGAATTGGCAACGTTGCGCCTGACCTCTGGATGAATGAAGCTACCGGTGCCCCGGTGGGCCCCGAAGCGCTGCTGACTGCAACCGAGCACGCACTACAGGAACTCAAGAGGTAAGAACTGCAAGTGAAGCTGAGGTCGGGAGGACGCATCCAGAGGCTCCTGCTGGTTGCCGTCGGTGTTGTCGTGATCGTCCTGGGTATATTCCTTCTGTTTCTGCCGGGCCCGGGGCTTCTGTTGTTACTCGCTGGCCTCTGGATTCTGGGCAGGGAGTATCGGTGGCCGCTAGAGCTTTCACGGGCTCTCCGGGAGAAGACCCGGAGGAAATCCCGGGCAGCCGGAAAGAGATCGACAGTTTGAGAAAACGAGCGTGAGATGACACCCTGGGTAACACGTCTTCTGATAGCAAACGTGCTGATGTACGTGATTTCGTTCGCAGCTCCTGCAATCGTCAACTCGCTCATGCTCGTTCCTGCGTTGATTCTCAGCCGCCCCTGGACCCTGGTCACGTATATGTTTCTCCACGGTAGCCTCTGGCATCTCTTGTTCAATATGCTGGGGCTATATTTTTTCGGGCCCAGACTGGAGCTGGAGCTCGGTGGACGAGATTTTCTCCTGCTCTATTTTGTCAGCGGCGTTGTGGGGGCGCTCTTTTCCTTCCTGACTCCGTACTCCGCAACCATTGGAGCGTCGGGTGCCGTCTTCGGAGTGCTCATTGGCTTTGCGAGGTACTGGCCTCGCGAGCGAATCTATATCTGGATGATTCTTCCCCTCGAAGCCCGCTGGCTGGTGGTGATTGTCACCGGGCTGTCTTTGCTGGGAGGTTTTGGAGGGGGGGGAGACGGTATTGCCCATTTCGCTCACCTGGGTGGGTTTGCCGGTGGATATCTCTTTCTGCTACTTCGCGATCGGAACACCCGGGGGGCAGCATTCAGGGGAAAAATGAAACCTCCATCCGTGAGTGCTGCGAGCATTGAGCGGTGGTTGAACATCGACAGGGAAAGGCTTCATGAAGTGAATCGGGCTGAACTGGATCGAATCTTGGAGAAGACAAAGCTGCAGGGTGTGGCAAGCCTGACGCCTGCCGAACGGGAGTTTCTGGATCGGTTCAGTGACCAATAGGACAATATTAGTATGACGGCAAAAGAGCGAGTACACGCAGCGTTGCGTCGGGAGCCGGTTGACCGGATCCCGATTTTTATGTGGTACCATCCAGAAAC
>JBATTW010000071.1:0-5369 GCA_049670805.1 Bacteroidota bacterium | reverse complement strand
GTCTTTCATCCAACGCTCTGTACTCTGAACGCTGGATGGATCGAGGATGACGCCGATTTTCAATTCTATGCGGAGGGTGTCAGCCCATCGGTGGCCAAGGTGCTCGAGAATGTCGATGCCGAGCGGGTTCATGTTGCGGAGGCACTGGGAATCCGGGCACTCACCGCACGGGAATGGCTCTACCTGGCGTATAGCTCGGCGGGGTCTGACCTCTACGAGGCAATGATGGCGAACCCTGGATACAGGGGCATCATGGCCCCCCCCACGCTCCGGATGCGCTACATTCAGGAAGACGTTCCCTCAAGCCTGGTGCCGATCGCATCGGTGGGAAAGATGTTCGGCGTCAAGACGCCGACGATCGACGCGCTTATCCTTCTTGCCTCCACCCTCAACCAGACCGACTACTGGGCGGTGGGGAGGACGGTGGAACGTCTCGGAATTGACAAGATGAGTCTTCGTGAGCTTCGATTGCTGGCCATAGGCGAATCAAGCGAAGCGACAACGGGGCGCAAACCTCAACAAACCTAAGCCTGGAGAAGCAGGAATGCCTCAAATGATCCTCGGCGCGGCCCTCGGAACATGCGTCCACGTCGGTGGTCTCCATCATTTCCTCAAACTTGCTGAGGCGGAGGGGTACCGGACGTTTTCGCTTGGCCCCGCCGTTCCGATCGACCGGCTCATCGAGGGAATCCGGACCCATCGTCCGGATCTCGTGGCGATCAGCTATCGGTTGACACCGGAGAACGCCTCAGAGCTTTTCAACGAACTGCGACTCCGCCTCACCGAGCGCGGCCTTTCAGAGGGTCGGTTCGTCTTTGGCGGAACACCCCCCGTCGCCGAGGTGGCACGCGCCGCCGGTCTCTTTGAGCGTGCGTTCAGCGGCATGGAGCCTGTCGAGGAGATCAAGGCGTACCTCCGCGGAGGAACCGCAGGCACCACAGAGGCGAGCTTTACCCACGATCTTCGAGGGAGGATACAGCAGAAGTACCCCTATCCCCTGTTGCGTCATCACTTCGGGCGTCCGAGCGTGGCCGAGACTATCGAGGGTGTCAAAAGCATCGCGGAAGCCGGAGTGCTGGATGTGTTGTCCCTCGGTACAGACCAGAACGCTCAAGAGCACTTCTTCTCGCCGGAAGAAATGGACCCCTCTCAGCATGGCGCCGGTGGTGTTCCGGTCCGCACACCCGAAGACTTGAGTGCGATATATGCGGCAAGTCGGCGAGGCAACTATCCCCTCGTGCGCGCCTACAGCGGCACACGGGATCTTCTCCGATGGGCTGAGATGAGCGTTGAGACCATACACAACGCCTGGGCAGCGATCCCGTTGACGTGGTACAGCATCATGGACGGCCGATCGCAGCTGCCTCTGGTGGACGCCATCCAGGAAAAACAGTCGGCCATGAAATGGTACGCCGCCAGGGGTATCCCCGTGGAGGTCAACGAATCGCACCAGTGGAGTCTCCGGGACGCCCATGATTCACTTGCTGTGGTGGCCTCGTTTCTGGCTGCGTACAACGCCAAGAAACAGGGCGTGAGTCACTACGTCGCTCAGTTCATGTTCAATACGCCTCCCGGTACATGGCCGGCGATGGATCTAGCAAAAATGACGGCCAAGATCGAGCTCATTGAGAGGTTGCACGACGATACATTTACCTCTTTTCGGGAGGTAAGGCCGGGAATCGCGCACTTCTCCCCCATCCCGACGGTGGCGCAGGGACAGCTTGCGTCTTCGGTGACGATAAGCCTTGCCATCAAGCCCCACATACTGCATGTCGTCGGTTTCAGCGAGGGCGACCATGCCACGCATCCGGAAGAGCTGATTCACAGCTGTAACATAGTCCACGGGGTCCTGCACAACTGTCTTCGGGGTCTCCCTGACATGGTTGCGACAGAGGCAGTCCAGCGTCGAAAGATCGAATTGACCGAGGAGGCAACTGTCCTGCTCGAGGCAATCCAGAGATTCGGGGCTGACCGGAGCGAGGATCCGTGGAGCGACCCGCATGTGCTCGCGGCGGCGATCAAGCAGGGGCTTCTCGACACACCACACTTTAGAGGACATCCTCACCTCTGCGGCGAGATAACGACGCGCCTCATCGACGGGGCATGGTATGCCGTGGACGAGGCGGGCAACGTTCTGGGGGAAAAGACACGAACCCAGAGCATCCTGGCACGTGAAGGAAAGATGCATTCAAGAAAATAGGGAGTGTTTCAATGTGTGGTATCGCGGTCATATCGGGAAGGGAAGACGAACAGATGCTCCGGCGAATGATGGAGACGATACGACACCGCGGTCCCGATGACAGCGGAACGTTCCTTGCTGATGGCGTGTCCCTCGGACATGTTCGTCTATCTATCATCGATGTAAAAACGGGAAGACAACCCATTTACGGTGCGTCCGGGGATCGGTGCATCGTCTACAACGGGGAAGTCTACAACTTCCAGGAGCTGCGAAAGACCCTGGAAGGCAAGTACAGGTTCTCTTCCAGCACCGACACCGAGGTACTCTTGCATCTCTATGAGGAGCTGGGACGGGAGTTCATCCATCACCTTGACGGGATGTTTGCCTTTGCGATCTACGATGGAGGGGAGCTCTTCCTCGCCCGGGACCGGCTCGGCATCAAGCCCCTGTACTACGGGGAGCTCGATGAAGGACAGCTTGCGTTCGCCTCTGAAACCAAGGCCCTGACCGAATGTCAGAACATTCGAGAGTTTCCGCCCGGCCACTTCTACACTGCGGCGGACGGCTTTGTCCCCTACTACCGCTTGCCCCGGCGCAATCCTATGGACCGATCTACAGATGAGATCCTCCGTTTGCTACGTGAGAAGGTCAGCGAAGCGGTCAGAAAGCGGCTGGTGGCGGACGTCCCGGTGGGAGTGTTCCTGAGCGGAGGGCTGGACAGCAGCGTTATCGCCGCTGTTATGAAGTCCCACATCCCGGACCTCCACTCTTTCTCCGTGGGTGTCGAGGACTCTCCAGATATCCTTGCCTCCAGGGAGGTTGCGGCGCATCTGGGTACACGCCATCACGAGTACATCTACGACGAAGAGGAGATGAAGGAGATTCTGCCCAGGGTCATCTACTTCCTGGAATCTTTTGACATGCCCCTCGTCCGGAGTGCCATCCCCGGATATTTCGTTTCCCGTCTCGCACGAGGCTTTGTAAAAGTGATTCTCACGGGGGAAGGTTCAGACGAGCTCTTCAGCGGGTATCACCACCTGAAGAAATTCGATGATCCGGAGGAGCTGAGCCGGGAGCTCTATGAGATCACTTCCCGGCTGCATAACACGAACCTCCAGCGTACCGACCGCATGTCAATGGCCCATGGAATCGAGGCCCGCGTGCCGTTCCTGGATGCCGGCTTCATTGACTTCGTTTCTACACTGCCGATGGACACGATCCGCGCCGAGGACGGGCGGATGGAGAAGTGGCTCCTCCGCAAGGCCTTTGAGTCAGACCTGCCGGAGCATATCGTATGGCGCAGAAAGCAGAAGTTCTCGGAGGGTGCGGGATCTGTGGACTTCCTGGCGGTGGTAGCCGATGCGCAAATACCGGATGAAGAGTATACCGCGGCGAAGGCCGCGGCCTCCCTTCCCCTACGCAGCAAAGAGGAGCTCATCTACTACAGGGCGTACACCGAGCAATTCGGCGAGCCCTCCACTCCCGAACTCGTGGGCCGGACACTTCGCTACTGACCTATTCTGGATCGTGGGGCGACGCCGTGACATGGAACGGCGCATGCGCCACGCCGCGACGTGCATTCTCGAATTGCTGAATGATCTGTTTTGAGGAGAGAGCGGATTTCTCCAGGAAGGTCTGCGGGTAAATCCCTATCCAGACGATGAAGATCACTATCGGAACAAGAACGGCCCATTCCCGGAGATTCAAATCGCGGAGTGACGCGTTTTCCGGGTTCTCGACCTTACCAAAGAAGACCCGCTGGTAGCTCCAGAGCAGGTAAACGGCAGCAAGAATAACGCCCGTGGCGGCCACAACGGAGAAGACCCTGCTTCCCAGGAAGCTTGATTTGAAGGCACCCAGCAGGATGAGGAACTCCCCAACGAATCCGTTCAAACCGGGAAGCCCGACGGATGAGAGCATGACGACCATGAAAAACGCGGCGAAGACGGGCATCACCTTTGCGATACCCCCGAAGTCGGCGATCATCCTCGTATGACGACGATCGTAGAGCATGCCCACGAGAAGGAAGAGCGCCCCGGTCGAGAGACCGTGATTGACCATCTGGATGACAGCACCCTGCAATCCCTCCTCGTTTAGGGCGAATATCCCGAGGACCACGAACCCCAGATGGCTCACCGAAGAGTATGCGACGAGCTTCTTTAGGTCCGGCTGGACCATGGAAACCAATGCGCCGTAGATTATCCCGATCACGCCGAGTCCGGCCAGGTACGGGAGGAATTCGAGCGTCGCGTTCGGAAAGAGCGGCAGGCAGAACCGGACGAAGCCGTACGTCCCCATCTTCAGCAGGACGCCGGCCAGGATCACGCTCCCCGCCGTGGGCGCCTGCACATGGGCGTCGGGAAGCCACGTATGTAGCGGGAAGATGGGCACCTTTATCGCGAAGCTGAGCGTGAACGCAAGGAACATCCATGACTGAATGCCCATCGGGATGGCCGGTGCCAGCGCGTAGAGCTTCAACAGATTCGTCGTGAAGAGTCCGTCCGGTTGTGTCGAAGCGTAGTACCCCAACCAGATGATGGCAACGAGCATCAGAAGACTACCCACTATCGTGTAGAGGAAAAACTTTACTGCTGCGTAGATTCTCTCTTTCCCGCCCCAGATGCCAATGATAAAGTACATCGGTATAAGCATAAACTCCCAGAAGACGTAGAACAGGAACATGTCCAGCGCCATGAAGACGCCGAGCGTACCCACCTCGAGCAGGAGCATGAGAATGACGTAACCCTTCAACCGTTCCTGGATAGAGTCCCATGAGGCAAGGAGAGCGATCGGTGTGAGAAACGTCGTCAAGACCACGAGCAGGAGTGAGATGCCGTCGATGCCGATGTGGTAGGAGATATCGAGAGCCGGTATCCATGGGTAGATCTCGACGAACTGCATCCCCGGGATGGTTTCATCGAACAGCAGAAACAACCATACCGAAACGAGAAACGCTATGGTCGAGGAGATAATCCCGATCAGTTTGATCGCCGAAGAGGCTCCCCTCCTGAGGAACAGAATCACGAGGGCTCCAACGAGCGGGAGAGCCAGTATTGCCGTCAGTATGTTGCTTTCACCCATCAACTATCATACGGTTATTTTCCCCGTGAGCATTTTTAGCTGGCGAGAAGCCAGGCGATGGCTGCGACGACACCCAGGAGAAAGATGAAAATATATGTTTCTGTTACAC
>JBATTW010000070.1:0-3974 GCA_049670805.1 Bacteroidota bacterium | reverse complement strand
GGCTAGTATACGGTGGACCTGGATGGGGGTGGACTGGCCAGTGGGGTATATCTCTACAGGCTGGTCAGCGGCAACTTTGTGCTATCACGGACAATGACACTGGTGAAGTAGAATGCGGAGATTCCTTGTAGTATTTGCAGCTCTCATATTGATGCTTGGGGTTCAGACTGCTCCCGCCCAGTCAGGTAGAGAAGCTCCCGATTTCACTCTGGAGGATCTGGATGGGGATTGGGTTTCGCTTCAGGATGTGGTAGGTGACGGGCCTGTCTTGATCAGTTTCTGGGCAACATGGTGCAGGCCCTGTCTGGAGGAGCTGAGAGAGTTGCAGATACTCTTCGAAGAGTATGAGCCCCGCGGGCTCATGATGCTGGCGATATCCACCGATTCGGAGAGGAGCATTGCGAAGGTGAAGCCCCTGGTCAGGTCCAAGGGATATACCTTCCGTGTGCTCCTTGATACGAACAGTGACGTTGCCCGTCTCTACTACGCACAGAACATACCCTACACTGTCATCATCGACTCGGCTGGTTCGATCGTCTACACCCATATGGGATACAGGAAGGGCGACGAGCTGGAGGTCAAGGAGGTGATTGACGGGTTGCTTGGTGATTGACAGCATTTCATTCTATTCCGACCGGCGGATGCTCAGTAAACTCCTCAAAACTCTCCCCCTCTTGATGCTCCCCTGCTGCATTCAGATGGTGCAGGCGCAAGACGAGCCCGAGCGACTCCTTCCTGAGGGTCTAGGTTTCTCAAACCACCTGGAGTATGCGTACGACTGGGAGAAGAAGATAGAGATCCTGGAGAACTGGCTGAACCTGGACTACCGGCACAAGATATTCTCGGCCGGTCTAAGGTTTGAGGTGTTCCAGCCCAACGATCCCAACCCGGCGATCAATCGGGGGAAGGAGAAGTATGCTGATATCGCCTTCAAGTACATCGGGGCTGAGGTTGGGTCCCACGATGAGGGTGCAGATCTCATGGTGGGAAACTACTACATTCTCTTTGGTCGCGGGATGGTTGTTCGCCTCTGGGAGGACCGACTACTCCGTGTTGACAACAATCTCCTGGGCCTCAAGATCGGTGGGCGTTACGCGGGTTTCAATCTCAGAGCCCTGAGCGGATCGGGAGCGAACTCGAAGGCCGAGCGGATCGATCTTCTCCATGCGGTAGATCTGGAGTATCAGGGGCCACGATGGCTCAGGGCTGGTGGGACATTTGCGTTGAACCAGCCGGAAGACAAGACGGCTGCTCCGACCAGGATGGCTGCACTGAGGCTGCAACCCTCCATATGGAACTTTGATCTGTATGGAGAGTTTGCGGTCAAGCAAAACAGCGATCTCAAACAGAGCGTATTCGGTGGAAAAGAGAGCTTCGTAGGCCAGGGTATCTACCTGAACGCCAATTTCTTCTTGGGCTCTTTCTCCCTCTCGGCAGAGTACAAGTACTACGACAACATGGCGTTTCTCACTTCGGATAGGACCTCTTTCTACAACATGCCCCCGGCCGTGCAGCGAGACTACTCCTACGTTCTCCTCAATCGACATCCGATGCCCCTGGACCCAAACAACGAGGAGGGGTATCAGATCGAGGCGAACTACAATATCGGGGATGCGACAGGTTTTGTTGCGAGTTACAGCTACACAAAGAGCCTTGGGCGTGATTCATACTATCAGAGGATAGTCGGGTCTCAGAATGAGTCCCTGGAGCTCTTTCGTGATGCGTACGGTCAGGCCGAGCATATATGGGGTGATGCGCTACTGACCAGATTGGCGTTTGGTTACAGGGAAGAGCGGGTCACCAACACAAAGAGCATTACCCCGATTCTGGAGACGAGGATTGATCTGGATCGGCGACATGCGTTGCGGGTTATTCTGGAGCACCAGCAGGTGATTGACCGGACGACGCAAGAAGAATATCTGACTGACGTGCTGGTTTTGGAACTGACGAAGTCGCCCAATCTCTCGCTAGGGCTGGTAGGAGAGATGGAAACCCGGGAACCGGAGGCTGGCAAGACTGAGCGCAAGTACTGGCTCTTCGGCCGGGTCGGTTTCAGGATCGGGGACCACACTGACGGAAGCATTCTGGTCGGTTCCCGCCAGGCAGGGAACATCTGTATCGGTGGGGTCTGCAGGTATGAGCCGGAGCTGAGGGGGGTGGAGTTGAGGTTGCTGACACGATTCTGAGCTAGCGCCGGGGTCCCCACGCGAAGGACGACATACAATTCTTGCTGACAAGCCTACCGGAATAGAACAAAAATTGATTCGAAGGGACGAAGGGTCAGGGAAGTTCGCGATAACGAACCGTCTACCTCCTTGCGATGAAGCGGATGATCCTCTCCGGTGGAGGGATTAAACAGAAGAGGCTCGCCTGCCGCTCGAAATGTGCAGGTACCCGTGTAGCTTTTGGAGGAGACGTTCACGAAGAAGTAGGCCGGGCCCTCTTCCCTCTGTATCAGCGTGCAGAGAATGTTCGGAGAGGAGGGGGCAAGGTCGCAATCGGGAGGGATGCGGGATTTGATGAGATAACCGATCGGCGACGAGCCTGGTTCTGATCCTCCGAGAGCACCTGCCGCACGGATTCTCTTGACAATCTCATTGATCCGGACATCCGCTTGCGGGCCGTCCGCCGCGTGTTCTGGAACCAACGAGTGTGCGAGGACTGACCCCCCAGCTTCAACAAACCTGAGAATGGTCTCCATCGTCCGCAGCCGAACAGTATCAGCGGGGGGAAGAACCAGGACCTGATACCGCTGTTCGCCCACGACCAGTTCCTTCCCCTCAATACTTGCATCGGTGAGACTCCTCTCATCTACGATGTCATAATCGATCTGCTCCTGGAGGAGGCTCCGGCACAGATCGGTGAAGGCCCCGTCCAGATACCGGACATCCGGATTGGGATGGGGCTCGTACATCGACCGATTGGAAGGGGTAAAGTGGGCCCAGAGGGAGAGAATAGGATAGAGAACTGCGACACGGGGCTTGATCTTCCCGGTGGTGAACATTGAGCTTACACGGGCCGCGAATTCCGTGTACTTTTGGTATTCCTCCATGAAGAACTGGCCCGGTTTCACTTCATCTACCGGCTCGAGGAGGAGCCCGTAGTAAGAGCAAAGCTGGGTCACCCCGAAGGAAAACAACAGCCCTGTCGTGCATTTCATCTGGTCAATAGTCGCGGGGTCTTTGTCCCTCCGTCCGAAGAAATCACTTATCTCGCACATCACCTGCCGTACTCCCTGGAGGCGGGAGGCCGAACCCGCAACTTTCGGGACCATGAAGTAGTCTTTTGCCATGATCTTCTCCGGGTTCGAGATGATCATGTCAATGCCGGGAATGTCGAACTTCCGGTAGCAGGTGAACGGGTCACCGTTGAAACCCGTCTGCCACACCATTGTCTCCTCCCCCAGGAGATGTCCGCTTGAAGCGACATTGTGGTTCTGGCACCACTCCTGCAATCCTCCGAAATAGGTCTCCGCACAGAGCTCGGCAATCACTTCATAGAAGTCGCAACGTATCTTTCTATCCATCTCCCCCACATCCACGAACAGGCTCTCACGGTGAGGAAGAAGGTCATACCCTTTTCTGGCCCGGAACTCTTCCGGTACCCGTGGATGCCAGGGAAGTGTTCTGGGATACTCGCGTCCCGTCGGAATGTAGACGGAGATGAGTGATGGTTCATCGGTGAAGAATGCCTCAACGTATTGATCGATCGGCTCAAGGGCGCGAGCGTAGCGGTCATGTGTTACCTCGAGGAACGTCGCTGCGGTAACGGGGTCAAGGATATTGGGGTAGCGCAGTTTCTTGTAGAAGTTTTCCGTTGCATGGGTCGCCTCATAGAGTGTGACCACCTCGTAGCGAGTCTTCCCTGCCGCATCCACCACGCGGATGAGTCCCTGGGCTTCAAGTGACGGCTTCTTTTCCAACACCAGCCCCCCGGCCGTCGCGCTCGGGTATCCCTGTTCATCGTAAATCCAT
>JBATTW010000069.1:0-30303 GCA_049670805.1 Bacteroidota bacterium | reverse complement strand
GGCTCTCACGGGGCTGGTCTATCTCGTGTTTCCAGGGCTGACAGCCCCCTCTCCTCTGGGTTCGGTCCTCATGATCGTCTCGGGCATTGCCTGGGGCATCTACTCGGTCCGTGGTCGCCGCGGTGCCGATCCGGTTGTGGTGACCGGTAAGAACTTTATCGGTGCGGTCCCCCTTGCGGTCCTCGTGAGCGTGGTTGCGTTTTCCAGCTTGGAGCTCTCCGCAGAGGGGGTGATGCTGGCTGCGGTCTCCGGATCTGTGACTTCAGGAGTGGGCTATGTCGTCTGGTACGCCGCATTGCGTGGTCTCACATCGACGCGGGCGGCTATTGTGCAGCTCGCTGTTCCGGTGCTGGCGGCTGCCGGGGGGGTGGTGTTTCTCTCCGAGGAGATTTCTGTCCGGTTGCTCATGGCCACCGCCGCCATACTCGGGGGTATCGGGCTTACCGTGCTGGGCCGTGAACGTATTGTCCATGTGCGTGAGCCCGGGGTCGATTGACCGGGGGGCTCTCAACTGCTCGTTTTCGAACAGGGGGGGTGTTCGGTTTCGAACACCCGGCCCCTGTCCCACCTTCAATTCCTTCTGAATTTGCCCCTTTTGGAGTGGCACGTAGATTGCATCTATATAGGGCATTCATGCGCGAAACTCCTGGTTATTAGAGTGCATAGGATTGGGAAAGGGGGAGCGCCATGCGAAGACCTTCGTGGGACTACTGCTCACACTACTACGTGCACAACAAGCGTTGCGCGATCTACCGCGATGATGGTCTGGGTGTCCAGATGCAGGTTGTCGTGAAGAACGACTGGACCTTCATACCGCCCAAAGAGCACCGCTACTTCTACATCGACGGGGTAAGGAAGGTCTACAAGAGCGAGGACAAGCTGCTTCACGCCCTCCAATCACGCGTTAGGCATCATAGACACAACCTGGCTAACGGGACGGGGGTCGGTTTGTAAACTCCATCTGCAACCGGCAGGTGCTCGTTCTCGAGCGTATGTCACAGGAGTGCGCAAACCGACTCAGCCAGGTAAGGAGCCCGGGTCTCACTTGAACGGAAGTACATTCATGTCGCATCGTCCCCTTTTCGGACGGCTTTCCAGCCGGCTGGAGCACGACAGCAGCATCGCAATTGGTGTGCTGGTGAAGGTGGATCGGGATGCCAGGCGGCTCGGACTTGCCGAGCGCGCCGTCCAGGAGACCTGCTACCGGAAGCTGCGCGGGGCGGGGATAGTGACTCTCCCTCTCAGGGAGAAGCCGGGGTCAGCTCTCGGAGTCGAGGTCCAGATGGAGCCTGACGGCACATGGATGCTGAACCTGGCTTTTCACAGGGTTCTCGACTACCGCTCGGCGGGAAGCCCTATGCCGGAGGGGAGCGGTGAGTGGCGCCTGACAGTCTTTACACGGGCGGAAAGCCGCCAGGCTATCGAAGAAGAGCTTCAGGGTTTGATGCTGGATTTTGTGCGGCAGTACCTGGAAGCCAACTAGCTGTCCCGGAATTCGCACGCGAACTCGTAGTGCCCTCCACCCACCACGAATGTCTCGCGCTTCCGTTTTGACCTGCCGCTGTAGTTAACATCTTTCTGCTCAGCAACAGGTTTGCCGGATTCCGTGACCGAGCCCTCCACGGCAGGGAGATGTACGGTGGCCTCCGTGTTGGCCGGAACATCAACGTTGAGGAAGAACCTGCCCTGTTCCTTCTTCCACTCTGACTGAATGAGCCCCCTCACTGAGCGGTAGGAAACCCGTGCCGAGCTGAGCGTAGGACCCGGCTCAGGCGCAATCAGGATCCTCCGATAGCCGGCTCCATCACTCTTGATTCCCCCGATGTTTTCCGCCATCCACTGATAGACCGCACCGAAAGCGTAATGGGCAAAGGAGTTCATCTCCGTGCTTTGAAACCCCTTCTCCGGAGTCCACCCGTCCCATCGTTCCCAGATGGACGTCGCCCCGTTCTTTATGGTGTGGCCCCATGAGGGGAACTTCTCGTTTAGCAGGAGCCGGTAGGCCACATCGTACCGGCCGATCCGCGCCAGGGCGTGCATCAGCTCCAGCGTTCCCACGAACCCGGTCGAGAGACACCAGTCGCGTTTCTCGATATTGGTCACCAGCCTTTCGGCGGCGAGGTACGTATCCTCATCGTCAAGGAGTCCGAAAGAGATGGCCAGGGCGTATGCTGTCTGCGTTTCTCCCAGCACTGAACCGGTTTCGCTGACATAGGCGCTGTTGAAAGCGGCCCGGATCTCCTGATAGAGCTCACCGTAACGGGCTGCATCTTCCGTCTTGCCAAGCACCTCCGCCGTCAGCGCGAGCAGCTGTGTGGAGCGGGCAAAGTAGGCCATGTAGAGGACATCTGTTGGAGTCTCCGCCTGGATGTGCAGCCAGTCTCCAAATGAGTGGTATTCCGGCGGGGGAAGAAGCTCTTCGGTTGACCTTCCCCGGCAGAACTCCACGAATCGTTTCATGGCCTCGTAGTGTCCACCCAGGATGGATGTGTCACCATAGGCCTTGTAGATCGTCCAGGGGCATATCACGCCGGCGTCAGCCCATGCGGGACCGCCGTCATCGTCGGCAACAATCAAAGGGGCGACCATCGGGAACTGTCCATCCTTCCTCTGCGAGTCGGTCAGGTCCACCAGCCATTTGTGGAAGAACGCCTGCACGTCTGTGTTGAGACAGGCTGCCGGGATGAAGACCTGCGCGTCCCCGGTCCACCCGAGGCGTTCGTCACGCTGGGGACAGTCGGTGGGGACCTCGATGAAGTTTGCCCTCTGCGTCCAGAGGACATTGGAGTAAAGCTGGTTTAGCATCTCCTCGGAGCACTGAAAGTCGCCGACCACGGGGGTATCGCTGCTAATGGCGAGTCCGGTGATCGTCCTCATGTTCGGCTGGCTGGTCAACCCGGTGACCTCAACGTACTGGAAGCCGTGGAACGTGAATCGGGGTTCCCAGACCTCCTCACCCTTCCCCCGGCAGACATATGTGTCAACCGCCCTTGCCCCGCGGAGGTTCTGGACATAAAAGGTTCCATCGGGGTTGAGCCGTTCGGCAAACCGGAGCCTGATCCGCTGACCCGGTTCGCCCCGAGTCTTCAAGCGCACAACACCTGCGAAGTTGCGGCCCATGTCAAAAACGTAAGCCCCTTTCTCCGGCTCTGTTATGGACTGGGGAGGGAGCTCGGCAAACTTCCGGACGGGCGGTCCGGGATGCGCCTGTAGCAGGGGGTCAATATCGGCGCCCAGGTCGACGAGATCTCCTTTTGCTTTTCCGGACACATTTCCAGTGGGTCCTTCCACGCGGGCATCATACGTTTCCCCCATCAGGAAGTCAGCCTCCTGCAGCGGTCCTCTGAACGCTCTCCAGTCGGATCCGGTCCCGATCACCTCCCTGGATCCGTCGGAATACTCGACGTAAATCTGAGCCTTCAGCCTCGTCCGCGAGCCATAACGGTCTCGCTGTACGGCCCAGCCCAGGTAGCCGCTGTACCACCCATCGGCAAGTATGGCACCCCAGGTGTTCTCTCCACTCCGGAGCATGTCCGTCACATCATATGTTCTGTAGTAGACCCGTCGAGGGTAGTCGGTCCACCCGGGCGTGAAGTACTCATCGCTCACGTGGCTGCCGTTCACGTAGAGATCGCAGAGGCCCAGGGCTGACGCGTAGAGGACGGCACGCGCGATCGGTTTGTCGATCTTCAGATCTGACTGCAGGTAACGGGGGGGTGGCAACAGAAGCATGCTCTCGTCCAGGAGCAGCCAGGGGGCGACACCAAAATGACCCCGGAACCCGGACCTGCTCCCTTCGCCCTTGCCGGGCCCTTCAGTCTTCCATCGGGGGAACTGTTTGGCAGAGGATATCCATTCAGGGTTTGTCCCGACGGTTTGTCGTGTGCCGTCGGTGAAGAGTATGCTCAACCAAAGTATGAATCCTGCGGGCCCTTTTCCCTCGTTCACGGCCTCGACATAGAGGACGTTCTTGCCGAGAGGGAGCATCGAGGAGACCTCATGGAGTTGCGGAGTCTTCCAGCTGTCGATCGCGGGGGGCGACTCCGACGCCTCGGTTCCGTTTATGAAAAGCCTGTAGCTGTCATCGGCCGTCAGCATCAGGTCGGCCCTCCGGATAGACTTCCCTGTCTGTATCTCAAAAACATGCGCGAAGTACCTCTTGCCGGCCGGGACGTCAGTCACCGGGTCGTCAGCAAGCCAGATCCACTGCGCGGTGACGGCCGGGATCTTCTTTTCGTCCTTCCGGGGTACGTCGTACCCTATCCAATCGGCATGCCAGTCATCGGGATCCAGCATCCCCATGGACCATTCAGCCAGTCCGCTCCAGGGCCCCGGTCTGTTCTCCTTGTCCCATGCCATGACCTTCCAGCAGCATTCCGTGTGGGAGGAGAGCGGTTCTCCTTCGTATCGAATGAGCGAGGTCTCGCTCCCGTGGGTCTTGCCCGTGTCCCACAAATCCCCCTGGTCTCTGGCAAGCCACTCAGGGCTGGAGGCAACCAGTATCCGGTACGCCGTCTGGCGCTCTCCCCGGATGTCAGCCTTGAGTGTCCAGCTGAGCCTGGGGTTCGGGTGGTCGATGCCGAGGGGGTTTGATCGAAATTCAGTTCGAAGATGTTCGGGCTGGAGCATGGCGATTCCGATAAGGTAGTGGGAATATACTGGTGCATATGATACGACGCAATTTGAGAACCTGCAAATTTGACATTTCTTTGAGGTCCCCTATATTGTGGGTAGAAACCCGATTGAAAAGGGGATGCGCCGGCTGATCAACTATACTCTCCTGATTTTACTCGTCTCGTTTGCCGGATCGGTGGGGATGGGATCGAGCCTTCTGGAGACTCTCCCCCGGCATGAACCCGCCGGGAAGGCGGAATACCGGGAGAACCTTGGTGCCTCGAGAGAAGCAACCAGGAGGAGCTACACGCAGGGGCGCTCCATGCGTCTGGTCAAGAAGCTCTCGCCTTCGCCCCTGTTCCCCCTCCGTCAGCGAACTCATTGCCGTCTCAGTCCGTTCATCGTTGTTCACTCCGTAGTCCGCGACCCCTTCTACTCATCTCACTACTACTCCACCCTCTGCAACAAGGCACCTCCGTCGGTCTGATCAGCGTTGGATAGCAGTCAGACTCGTCGATTCAGGAAGATTCAAACGGAGGCTACAGCCATGCGACGCTCTCACCGTATCGAGTCCAGCGATCCCGGCGAGGCCGGGAAGGGAAATATTTCGTGGCAGCTTGTTGTTCTTGCGGCTGTCATCGCTCTTGGCATTCTGGGAATCATCATCAAGTCGTTCGTTGCAGGTTGACGTTTCTTGCGGGAAGGGAAGATCATGGAGTTCATCGGTGTTCTCCTGCCGTTTCTGACCGAACTGGTCGCCCTGTTCCTGGTCAGCGTGGCGGCGATCTATATCTGCCACCGCATCAGGTTGGTGCCCATCGCGGGTTTTCTTATTGCGGGTGTCCTGATTGGACCCTGGGGCCTGGGGCTTGTCTACGAACGGAATCTGGTCAACGCGCTGGCGGAGATCGGTGTGATCCTCCTTCTCTTCACCATCGGTCTGGAGTTCAGTCTGGAGAAGCTGGCCCGGATCGCCCGTGCTATTCTCCTGGGGGGAACGCTCCAGGTCTTTGCCAGCATCTTCTTTGTCGTGGTGATACTCTCCCTCCTGGGAACCTCCCTGCCCGAGGCGGTCTTCACCGGTTTTCTCGTAGCATTGAGCAGCACGGCAATCGTTATGGGGCTCATATCCCAGAGCGGGGATACGGACACTCCCGCGGGGCGCATCTCGCTCTCCATTCTCATCTTTCAGGATCTTGCGGTTGTGGCCATGGTGCTGCTGGTCCCGTTCCTCGCGGGTGCCTGGGAGTCTTCCTATGAGATCCTCTTCGCTCTCGGGAAAGCCGGTCTCCTGATTGCCGCTACCCTCTTTCTTGCCCGGAGGGTTGTCCCCTGGATCCTGGAACAGGTTGCCCAGACCCGGAGCCAGGAGATGTTTCTCCTGACGGTCGTGGCGATCTGTCTCGGCACGACTGCGCTCACAAGTCTGGCCGACGTGAGTCTCTCTCTTGGCGCGTTCCTTGCCGGTCTCGTCGTCAGTGAAAGCCACTACAAGGAACATGCGCTCAGCGAGATGCTCCCCTTGAGGACCATCTTCAGTGCTGTCTTCTTTGTCTCGATGGGGATGTTGCTGGACGTGCGGACGCTCCTGGAGCACCCCTGGCTCATACTCAGCGTGACCGTTCTGATCGTCCTGATCAAATTCGGGACCGGTGCCGGAAGTGTTCTTCTCCTGGGGTATCCCCGTCGCATTGCGGTGGTTGTTGGACTGGCCCTGGCGCAGGTGGGAGAGTTCTCTTTTGTCCTCGAGAGAGCGGGGAGTGAGGTGGGACTGACACCGGCGGGTCTGGGCGAGACCGGCGGGCAGGTGTTTCTCGCGGTGACGGTATTGATGATGATAGGCACGCCGCTGATGTATCAGTCGGGGCGGCGGATCGGGAAAGCTATGGTGGAAGGGGTCCCGGAGAGGGAGCTTCGATCAGCCGGGATGGTGGGCCATCCCGAGGGCTTCCAGCTCACGGACCACGTGATCATCGTCGGTTATGGCGTTGCCGGGAGCCGTCTCGTCCATGTCCTGAGGGAAGCGAAGATTGGTTTTGTGGTGATAGAGATGGATCCCTCCTCGGCACGCAAGATTCGCCGTGAAGGGGTTCCCGCGATCTACGGAGACGCGGGGAAGACGCATATCCTCAAGATGGCCGGGGTGGAACACGCGAAGGCCCTGGTCGTTGTCATCAACGACGAGGCGGTGATTCCCCGCATTGTCCTGGTGGCAAACCTCCTGAACCCGACGCTTCAGACGATTGCGCGGATACGGTATGCCGCCGGGATGGATCGACTGCGCTCGCTCGGGGCGGACATCATCGTTGCTGAGGAGATGGAAACGACCGCGCGCATCGTGGCCCATGTCATGGGTGCCTACATGGTATCTCCGGCAGAGATCGATCGTGAAATCCGGTTGCTTCGGGCGGAAGATTACCGGATTGCAAAGGGAAGCATCCAGGAGGCGCATCTGATGGTCTTGCAGGGTCTGGACGAGAATGGGCTTCACACGCGGGCTGTGGGTGTGCGGGGAGGATCTCACGCGGTGGGGAAGACACTCAAAGATCTCGAGATGCGCAAGAAGCATGGCCTCACCGTCCTGGCTGTCCGACGCCAGGGCAGAACCATCGGAAACCCCGCGGGCGACTTCACGCTTCTGGCCGGCGACCGGCTCATACTCGTGGGGAGACCCCAGGACTTCACCGATAGCGCCGATCTGTTCCGCCCTCCGGTTGCCGGGGAGGTTCAGGCGGAGGGATGAGGCGGGCAACCGGAGTCCGCACATGGCACACACAAGTATGCCTCTTTGGAGGGTCAAACGGGCGGATCTCAGGCGCAGTGTTTGCGGCATATTCAAATATCAGTCAGAACAGGTGTGCATACACCGGATTTTGGTTGGCAGTTCTGCGCATGCGAGGAGACGGCGAAGCCGTAGTTACTGCCAGATGCTGCGTCCCATGAAGGCCCGGGGTTTGTTATGAGCCCGGGCCTTCGTGTGTCTTGCAACTTAGTCCCTGCCTTGATATCATCTACAATCCCTGAATAGCTCCACAAACCGCCGACGCCGGTCAAACAACGGAGGACTCAATGGGCGAGAATGACCAAACCAGAAGGGACTTTCTTCGCAAGGTGGCGGGAACGGCTGCTGTTGGTGTTGCCGGCGGTCTGAAGCCGCTCGAAACTCTTGCCAACACTCTCGGCACAAAGGGGATGGCGACCCGGCCCCTTGGAAAGACGGGCCACAACGTCCGGCTCTTCAGTCTGGGAGGACAGGCAACGCTGGAGACACCGGGGAAGACCGATGAAGCGCTGGCCATCATCAACAGGGCGCTGGATCTGGGGGTCAACTACATCGACACGGCTGAACGTTACGGTCGGGGAGTCAGCGAGACCTATATCGGCCGGGTGATGAAGGACCGCCGGGATGAGGTCTTTCTTGCGACAAAGACGCGGGACAGGAGCTACGACCTTTCGATGAGGAACCTGGAGCAGTCGCTGGAGAGGCTCCAGACGGATCACCTGGACCTGTGGCAGCTGCACAACGTCCGGACGCAGGAGGACCTCGACAAGATCTTTGCCTCTGACGGCGCCATCAAGGCGCTGGAGAAGGCGCGGGATGAGAAGGTGGTCCGATATCTGGGGATCACCGGTCACCGCGATCCGTTCATTCTGAAGAAGGGAATAGAGCAGTATCCTTTTGACTCCATCCTGATGGCGCTCAACGCCGCGGACAGACACCAGGCATCGTTTATCGAGAACCTGATCCCCACCGCTGTCCAGAAGAAGATGTCGATTGTCGGAATGAAGATCCCGGCCCGTGGCAAGATCTTCCGCAAGGGTGGGATCACCACGATGAAGCAGGCGATGGATTATGTGCTGACGCTCCCGGTCAGTACGGTAATTGTCGGGATCTCCCAGCTCGAAGAACTGGAGGAGAACATACGCATTGCGGAGGCGTTCAAGCCGCTCAGCGAGGAGGGGATGAAGGAGCTGGAGGAACTGACCGGTTCCTACTATGCCGATGCCAGTTTCTTCAAGACGCAGTGGTAGATTTTCCTCTCGTGCCGCGAATCCTCCGGGCTCCGGCCTCGTAAAATAGAAATGAACCTGGTTCAGTAAACTGACCTATTCTGGCGGGATCGCGTTATGGCACTACCCTCTCAGGACATATTGCGCGGGCAGCTTGTGGATCGCAGGCAGGGTCTGGAAGATGCCATCAGCCGTGTCGGTGAGAGCGACCAGCTGGTGCACCTCCTGCAGGAGGTCGACGCGGCGCTGGAGAAGATCAACGGGGGGACCTACGGCCTCTGCGAGGCCTGTAATGAGCCGATCGAAGAGGACCGCCTGGAGGTCGATCCCCTCCGCCGGAACTGCCTTCCCCACCTGACGGAAGCCGAGCAGCGTATGCTCAGGTACGACCGGGATCTCGCGGCGGAGGTCCAGACGAAGCTCCTGCCGAAAAGAGGTTTTGGGACAAAGGCCTGGGATACCGCATACTACTACAAGCCCGCCGGGGCGGTCAGCGGGGATTACGTGGACATCCTGGGATCGAACGGGGATGATGGTTGTTTCTGCTTCGTTGTGGGGGATGTCACAGGAAAGGGGGTGGCGGCCTCGATCCTGATGTCCAACCTTCATGCGATATTCCGCAGTCTGGCGAAGTCCACCAAGTCGGTGGGCCCACTCCTGGAGCAGGCCAACCGTCTCTTCTGCGAAGGGACGACATCCAGGTATTTTGCCACGATTGTCGTGGGGCAGGCGACCAGCTCCGGGGGGCTGGAGATCTCGAACGCCGGTCACCCAGCGCCCATACTCGTCCAGGGCAACAGGGTTCAGACAGTCCCTTCAGAAGGTGTACCGATTGGCATGTTCTGCCGCGGTGTCTACACTGCCACCAGGCTGACGACGGCACCGGGCGACACGCTGGTTCTCTACACAGACGGTCTCACCGAAGCGCGGAACATTACAGAAGAGGAGTATGGTGAGCCTCGTCTCCTTTCCCTCCTCGAAAAGACGAACAGCCTTTCTCCCGCCGATCTCGTGAAGGTCGTGGTGGACGATCTGAATGCCTTCCGATCCGGTGCGCAGGTGCTTGATGATATGGCAATTCTGGTGCTGCGTCGCCGCTGATACTCCTGTTGTTCCCTCCTCCAGAGGTCTTCTTGCAGAAGTGTGACATTTCCGTGACAAAGCGGTACACGTGATCGAAGGATGGAATACTCTTTCACCTCGCAGTCCTTTTCGCCTTTGCGGCCCTGTTGATTGTCCGTTGACCGGATTAAACCTGATACCGATTCTTGTGTCTAATCAGCACAAGGACATGAGATAATCGGGAGCGGAGTATGCCAGCGCGTAAACTTGCCTCACGTACGAGGGTTCTTTCTATCACAACAATCTTGATACTTTACCTTTCTGCAGGGGTTGTGCTGTCTGAGACAGGGGTGAAGTATCCGATCGTGGACACCGGCCAAGAGAGGTTCTTTGGCAACACGACGGAAATCGTGCAACCGTCTGCTGGAAACCCCTTCTACGGGCAGGACGCAGAGTATCTGGGGCTTCAGCCGGCCTTTCAGGACAATGGGGACGGCACCGTTGCAGATCTCAACACCGGGCTCATGTGGCAGAAGACGCCGGATCTGGATAACCAGTCCACATTTGACGTGGCCCTTCCCGGGGCCGGTACCCTCCGTCTGGCCGGATATTCGGATTGGCGGCTTCCCACGATCAAGGAGCTCTACTCCCTCATTGATTTCAAGGGGAGCAGCTTCTCTCGCGTTCCCTATATCGACACGGACTACTTTGATTTCAGGTTTGGTGACGAGAGTGCGGGCGAACGTCTCATAGACGCTCAGTACTGGTCAAGTACTGAGTACGTGGGGACCACGATGAACGGAGACGCAACGGTCTTCGGGGTCAACTTTGCTGACGGATGCATCAAAGGCTACCCAAGAGACATCGGGCCCGGCGGTTTGCCCGCCACTCATTTTGTCCGGTATGTGAGGGGCAACCCCGATTACGGAGTCAACAACTTCCTGGGCCTGGGCGACGGAACGATCACAGATATCGCCACTGGGCTTCAGTGGCAGAAATCCGATGACGGAGTCGCACGCAACTGGGAGGAGGCGCTCGGCTATGCTGAGAGCCTGACTCTCGGGGGGTATGACGACTGGCGTCTGCCGAATGCAAAGGAGCTCCAGAGCTTACTGGACTACAGCAAGGCGCCTGATGCTACCGACCCCGCGCGGCGGGGCCCGGCAATCAATACAGATTTCTTCCAGCTCACAGAACCCGAGTCCTGGTTCTGGACAGGGACGACACACCTGGATGCTCCAAATCCCAATTTCGCGGTCTATATCTGCTTTGGCCAGGCGTATGGCTACATGACCGATCCATTTGGGAACACCAATTACATGAACGTCCATGGAGCCGGTGCCCAGCGGAGCGATCCCAAGAGTGGTGACCCCCAAGACTGGGCTGGTGGGCATGGCCCACAGGGGGACGAGGTCCGGATCTACAACTATGCCCGGTGTGTGCGCGGCGGGGAGGTGAGCACCCTCGGCCTGAACCATGAGGATCCGTCTGAGGTGCCTTCCACGTTTGAACTGGGCCAGAACTATCCGAACCCTTTCAATCCCGGCACAACCATACCGTTTTCCGTCCCGGAATCAGGGAGGGTGACACTGAAGGTGTTCAACCTCCTCGCACAGGAGGTTGCCACGCTTCTGGACGAGTTTCACGAGGCAGGGGACGGATCTGTCGTCTTCAATCCCCGTGAGGCAAATGTTCAGGGGAGTGGTCTCCCAAGTGGTGTCTACTTCTACCGGTTGACCGCTGGAGACCTCGTCGAAACCAGGAGAATGGTTCTGCTCCAATAGCCGGTCTGGTTGTGCTCTCACCCGGCTGCCTTCCACAAATCGCTTGACATTCCCAATTACAATGATCAATCTGAGTGTGCAATCCCGGGCGTATCCCGCCTCACACACACGGCATTCGTCCGGGGACGTCACGTCCACATAGGTGAAGGAAGGTGGCGATGACGATCAGATCTGGATTTGCGAGTCTGCTTTGCGCATCCCTGGCGATTCCCGCATCACTCTATTCACAGAAACCTGAAGATGGTACGATTACGTATCAGGAGAACTCATACCCTCTCTATCCACGGACGCTCAAGGAACTGCCCCGGGTTCCGTCTCCCCTCAGACTGGAGGGGGGTATGGAGCTCATTGTCGCATACACAACGGACGGACAGTATGCTATCATCCAGGTTACCGTGGAGAATGGCGAGCCATACGTCTATGCTGAATACGGAAAGGGGAAACAGCTCGAGATAGATGCCGAGGATTTCCCGACACTGGCCAGCAGGGGGCTTCACTCGGAGGAGGAGCTGGATCAGACAGAAACGATCACGGGCAAACCGGTTTCAGAGATTACGGAGGCAGGTCGGCCCGGGGGATCATCGAGTGAAGGGTTCATGAGTGAAGAGGAGGATATCATCTCGGTCCTGAAGGGGGATAATCGACTGGTCAGCAAAATGGGCCTGACCCACCCGGAGATGGCAAGACCGTTGTTCCATGTATGGAATGCCATCCTCAGGATGGCAGAGACATACGGGGACCGTGGCAGACCCTGGGATAATCTCGAATATCTGCTCTATGATGGGAGGAAGGTCTACCTTCGCGTACGCAGTACAAAGGGCCGGCAGGAGTCAATATTCACTGACGGGATCCAGGGTGGCTTCCACATCTACATCCACAGGGAGCTGGATCAGAAAGAGAAGGAGCTCCTTAGCAGACACTACTCTCACCTGGATGCCCAGCAGGTGGAGGAATTCATCAATAAGCTTTCGCATATTCACACAGGTGAGATGGAGCCCTACTATGTCATGCGGTACGGGTTTTATGAGGGACACACGGATTATCGTGTTGACCCGATCGCCATAGCGTTCATGTTTGGCCTCAGGGACCTGGAGGATATTGAGAGCGCCTTCAGCGGACGACTGGATAAGGCCTTGACGGAACACCACACGAAAGAAAGCGTCAGCAACTAACGGAGCTACTCCATGAAGGTTCTCATCATTCATTTTCGGTCCGCACCGACAGAGGAGAAGATTCCCACACGCAACCATGAGAAGGGAGGAGAACTGGATTCCGCTGGTACCGATGGCGTGTCGCTGGAGATGAAGAAGCGGAGAGCTGTTCTGGAGGAGATGGGTCACCAGGTCGCCATCTGTTCGGCCTATGACTGGGCTGAATATCCGCTCCCGGCCCTGGAGTTTGATTCGGACGAGACGCGGACGATGATGCGAAACCTCTTCGAACAGATGGACGCGTATTCGAGCGAGGAGGATCTGGAGAGGGCATTCCGTCTTTCTGCGGACATGCTCAAGGAGAGCCTGGGAAAGGTGATCCGCCAGTCTTCACCCGACACGATTTTCGTCCACAATGTGCTCTGTCTCCCGATACACCCCGCGGCCACCGTTGCGCTTTCTGAAGTATTGCAGGAATCGGGAATCCCCTGCACGGCGATCCACCACGATATCCTGAGTGAAGGAGCCTACAAGTTCAATCCGACATGTGGATTCGCACGCACGATGCTGGATGCGCACTTTCCTCCGACGCTCCCCAACCTGAGCCACTGGACGATCAACTCCCGCAACAAGGCGGCGCTAGCGATCAGGGGGGTGATCGCGGAGGTCATCCATGACACGATGGATTTCGACAATCTTCTTGATGACACGGAACGAAAGAGGCTTCGTTCAAAGCTGCGCGCCAAGTACGGAATCCAGCCCAATGATGTGGTCCTTTTTGTCGGCGCGCGCATCGTTCCGAACAAACGGACGGAGATAGCGGGACAGATAACCGCGACTCTCCAGAAGATGGCCAAGGATCTCCTCGAGGCGAAGCTCTATAACGGGAACACGTTTACACGGAAGAGCAAGTTCATTCTCTTGCTGGCCGGACGTCCGGAGGCGGCGTTCCTGGACTACAGAAACAAGCTCACCGAGGATTTCAACAGTCTGAAGATTCACTGGAAATATGTTGGGGACGACGTTCGTCCCCTCCGGTCGGAGGAACAGGATCTCTACGCGCTCTATCCCGACATACACCTGGTTGCCGATTTCGTCCTCTACCCCACGGGCTGGGAAGGGTTCGGGAACCAGCTCCTGGAAGCATTTGCCTCCCGTGTGCCGACCGCGGTTTTCGAGTACCCGGTCTTTAAGGAAGATATCGGGCCGAAGGAGCCAAAGGTCGTCTCGCTGGGTGATCTGGTCATAACCCGGCCGGATGGACTTGTCGAGCTTCCCACGCTGGTTCTGAAGCGTGCGGTTTACGAGATACTGGAAATCCTCGCAAATGCGGAGGAATACCGCGAAATTGCGGACCAGAACATCGAGGTCGGGAAAGAGCATTTTGGCTTTGACGTCCTCCGCGCCCACCTGACGAAGTCCCTCGACTGGGCCAAGTCGTTTCGTACAATCTGACACGTTTTCCTGCCAACATTGACAATGGTGGAGGAAGCGGATATATTTGACTACACACAGCACACAGTGGCTCGCAAAGTGGGTCGCTGAGCCGCCGAACCTTCAGTTGTCCCTCCCTTCGACGACCCAACGGTCCGCTCCGGGCCATCCCCCAAGGTGTTTTTGCCTTCATATGCGATGGCGAAGCAGGTCGTCCCGCCGGATTGATATAACGACCTGCAACAGCTCCTTCACACACGCTCTCATCTCACACACAAGCACAAGACCCTCAGTGGGAGAATGATCCCATGAAGAGGCGGTTTGGAGCGCTGTACATACTGGTGTTTCTCTTCCCTTGCCTCCTTCTTGCCCAGGGGAAGATCAAGGGCATCGTTGTTGACAAGGTCACCGCCGAGCCACTTGTCGGTGCAAATGTGGTTCTTGAAGGTACCACCCTTGGTGCAGCCAGCTCTCCGGAAGGCGAATTTATCCTCTCGCATGTGCCGGTAGGGGTCTATGCGTTGCGGGCGACCTACATTGGATACGCACAGTTCACGCTGCAGAATGTCCGCGTAAACTACCAGCTCACCACAGAAGTTACTCTTGAGCTCACGCCTGAAGAGATCGACCTGGAGCCTGTAGTCATTTTCGCTCTACGCCCGTTGATCAACAAGAGCTCTACGAATGCCGTTCGGATAACCACAAGCGAGGAAATAGATGCAGTGCCTATTCGGGGTCTGGACCAAATCCTGGCACTCCAGCCGGGCGTCGTAGCCCAGGATGGCAACATCTACATCCGTGGGGGTCGTCATGACGAGGTGGGCTATTATCTCGAAGGCGCATACATCACAGACGCGCAGTACGGTGGCCGGGGACTCACGCTTGTGCAGGACGCCCTGGAAGAGGTCTCAATACAATCGGCGGGGTACGAAGCTGAGTTCGGGCGGGCAAACGCCGGGATCATCCAACATCAGCTAAAGACGGGGGGTGCGTCATGGAGAGCTTCAATCGAATTCCTCACGGACAACATAACATTCTCGGGGAAAGGCCAGCGAAACTCGGGGTCGAAGCGGGCCGGGGCATACTGGTTTGGCTACAATGAGTTTATCGGGGCGCTGGGTGGCCCGCTTTTTGACGAACGCTTCAAGTTCTTCGGGGTGTTCAACTACCTCTATCTCGGTGACAGGCATCCGCAGCCGTACCCTGGCGTGGAGATCGGCCCTGTGAAGGATCCGTTCTCAGGCGACAGCATCAATCTTGTCTACCCTGCCGGTCCTATCCTGAAGAACTCCGACGAGCGCTACACGATAACATCAACGCTGACAGCAGACTTCAGACCGGTCCTGCTTAGACTTTCCGGTTCCTATGCGCACACGAAATCGTTTCTCGGATCCTACCCGCAGGACATGTTCAATCTGGACCGTGTCCCTGAGGGAAGGACCGAGGACGGTTTCGCATCGCTCAAAGCGACCTACTTTCTCGGGACCAGGACGTTCATAGAGCTGAGCGGAGGTTATTTCCAGTATCACTACAAGGAATTTGACCCTGTCCTCGGTGAGGATTTCGTGAGCTACGGAGACAGTGTGGCCAATGCGGCAAATGCCTTCATCTGGAATCGTGGTCCAATGGATCCCACAGGTCGTTTCGAGCGTCCCGCCTCAAAGTCCATCTACGGGTACGCGTTCACCGCACCGGGATATCCGCTCGCGGGAGGTCTACTCAAGCTCGAAAGAGGTAACATCACCTTGGGCGCGGCTCTCGCAACACAGATAGGCTCGCACCATTCTCTAAAGGCTGGGGGCGACTACCAGCGCTTCACCATCCGGACGTATCAGATCGGGTCGCTCCGCCTCGCTCGTACAATCCATGAGAACAATCTCCTCCCTGACGCTAGCCCTCAGAAGCAGACACTTGAGGACATCTTCATCGCCAATGTCGTGAACAACTATGGCTACGATGTATTCGGGAACATCATCAACACGGACGACTTCCTTGGCCCCCGTCATCCCGTATTTGCGTCAGCCTATCTCCAGGACAAAATGGAGTATGGTGACCTCGTTATCAACCTTGGTCTCCGCTATGACTACATAAACACCGGAAGTTTTCCCCTGATAGACCCCACGCGGCCCGAACTCGCTTTCGACAAGAACACCGTTGCTGTTAATCCGGAAGGTCTGGGCAAGAGCACACCGTTTCATGGATTGAGTCCAAGGCTCGGCATTGCTTTTCCGGTGACGGACAGAACGGTTTTTCATCTGCAGTTTGCCAAACTCGTTCAGCAGTCCCGACTTCGCAACGTTCACCTGGGACTCTACAGCGTGGCAGACGCTCTCCGTTGGGGAGGTTATGGTCACCCTGTCGGCTGGGACTTGAGGCCCTCACAAACGGTTCAGTTTGAGATCGGGTTTACTCAGCAACTGGGAGAGCACCTCTCATTTGATCTCACGGGATATTACAAAGACACAAAGGACGAGATCACGATGAGGCAACTCACCCCTGCACAGGGTTCTCCGTTTGGACCATACGCAGTATATGCCAACGGCGACTTCGCAACGATCAAGGGGATGGAACTTCTGTTCAGGATGCGGAGACTTAACAGGTTGCTCGCGGGGGCTTCACTATCATTCCAGGACGCACGCGGATCGGGCTCGTTTCCGAACTCAAACCGTGGAATCGTCCTCTCGGGTTCGAACATCCTGTTCATTCCGCATTACATCACTCCCCTGAACTACAATCATGCGGTCCGTGGGAACGTAAACGTGGACTACAGATTCGGCAGAGACGACGGTGGGCCAATCCTGCAAGAGCTCGGCCTCTCGCTTCTTCTCACGTTCCACAGCGGTCACCCGTTCACTCGTCAAGAACTCAACAGTGCGGCCCCAACGGGTCCTCTGAATTCCTCCACCACACCCTGGGCTTTTCAGACGGACTTGAGATTCGATAAGACTTTCAGATTCACCAACCGGCTGAGCGCGACACTTTTTCTCTATGTCATCAACCTTTTTGATGCAAAGAATGTGGAGAACGTCTGGCCGAAAACGGGAAGCGCCAATGATGATGGGTGGCTGAGCAATCCGTCGGCGGGCGGAAAAGATGTCGAAACCTTCGGCCCGATCTACGCAGAGATCTACCGCTCCCTCAGTGTGGATTATCGACGGCTCGGGGGAGCCTTCAACATAGACCCTTACTTCTACGGGCCGCCACGGCAGATACGCCTGGGGATTCGAATCCAATACTAGATCGCAGGTGAATCACTACCTTTTTGGCAGGGTGTGAGGAGGAGGACCCACGCATGAAGATGTATGCAGTGCTTGTAACCCTTTCTCTTGCGGGCGCTGTTTGTTTAGCGGGCGCCTCTGATGATGGCGCTGGCAGATCCCGGGGAAATCAGCTCGCGAAGCCGTCAGGACTCCCGGGTTTGACCCACTTTAACATCAATCGAATGGCTACCCCGGTGGATGCATACGGGAGAATGGACATCTCGGAAAGATCCGTAGGGAGATATGGCCTCATCTATCCAAGGGGTAGCGGCAAGAGCTGCGTCTTCATGTCCGGGCTGATGTGGGGTGGGAGATTCGGCATCGGGGGCGACATTCGGGTCCGTGGTTCGGGGTACGATCCAGGCCTCCAGCCGGGAAAGATTCTGGCTGATGGTATGTATGACAATCCGGGATTGCAGCATAACCGGATTTACAGAGTCAGGCGTGATATCCCGCCGGGAAGCCGCTCCGCAGATATTACAGCTGAGCAACTGGACGGGGAAGGCTCGCCCGATCAGATCTTCAACCAGTATTACAAGGATTGGAACGAGTGGCCCTGGGAAGACGGCGCGCCTTACGACGACAAAGACAAGGACGGGCGATACGACCCGAATGCTGACGTGCCGGGCGTCAAGGGGGCCGACCAGACGATCTGGTTCGTCGCAAACGATTTGTCTCAGAGAGCACCGGAGCAGGGTCTTTCCTTTCTGCCGCTTTCCACAGAGGTTCAAGTCACGGTCTGGGGATACGCACGTCAGGACGGGCTGGCGTACACATCATTCCGGCGATACCTCTTGATAAACAAGAGTGGAGTGGTCATTGACAGTATGTATGTCACTCAGTGGGTGGACCCGGATTTGGGGAACTCCGATAACGACTTTGTCGGATGTGACACCGTTCGCAGTCTCGGCTTTGCCTACAACGGGTATGCAACAGACAATTTCTACGATCCACTTCCTCCGCCTGCAGTGGGATTCGATTTCCTCCAGGGGCCGGTGGTGCCGGCAGGTCCGTCTGACTCCGCAATATTCAGGGGGGAGTGGATCAAGGGCTGGCGCAATCTTCCAATGACATCGTTTGGAGCATTTAATCGTTTTAGTGCCGACCCATCGTACGAAGATCCAGAGACTGCGTGGCAATCCTACAATCTGATGAAGGGTCTAACGAGGGATGGACTTCCCTGGATCAATCGGGAAACAGGCGATACCACAAACTTTCCTTTTCCGGGTGACCCGGAAACTCAAACGGGTTGGCTGGATAGGTCTGCCGGCGATCGGAGATTCGTTCTCAACTCAGGACCCTTTACCATGCAACCCGGCGATACGCAGGAGGTGGTGGTGGCAGTCGTTGTTGCAGGGGCCGAAGAAGGAATTGAGTACCTTCCTGCGGTGAGTCTTATGAAGGCTTTTGACGAAGAGGCTCAGAATGCATATAACGAGTTCTTCGCCATGCCGGAACCTCCTCCAGCCCCCCTTGTTACGGCAACAGCCTTGGATGGAGAGGTCCTCCTCTCGTGGCACGAGAACGGTCAGGCCGTTGAGGCAACAGAGACTGCTAATTACAAAGACTTCACGTTTCAGGGATACAACGTCTATCAGTTCCCCTCTGGATCATCTTCCCTTCAGGAAGGAAAGAGACTTGCTACATTTGATATCGTGGATGGCGTAGCGATGATCAAGGAACGGGTAAGGGATCCAGTTACTGGAGACTCAATGAACGTTGCGAGGCAGTATGGAACTGACAGCGGAATTCAACGCTACTTCCAGGTTTCGCGCGATCCCTTCAACATCAACCTTCCCATGGTGAATGGGACGAAGTACTACTTCGCGGTTACCGCATACAACTACAACCCGACTCCCCCGACAACCCTTCATGCGCTCGAATCTTCACCCAGGATCGTCACAGTAATCCCTGCATCCACATCCCCGGGTGAACGATTCGGTGCAGCGTATGGTGATACCGTGCCAACAGTTCACTCACTTGGGCCTACCAACGGATATCCGGTTGTTCGCATCACCAACCCCACACTGGTCGAGGGAAAGGAATATGAGATCCGTACAATAGTGCAGGATTCGGTAACGCTTGATTTTGAAGGAACACCCATGAAGTTCCCTTATCCACAGTGGGGACTCTGGAACCCGTCAAGCAACCAGATTGTCCTCCCAGCGTGCACAGTGTTCACCAGCACCACAGCAGATCAGATTGCAGATAACTGTATCCAGGTCGGGTTTGCAGCTCAGCGCGTGTGGGTTCCGGGCGAAGAAATTTCTGCGATTGAGTACACACCAACTGCACATCTGAATTGGGTTGGTGTCGATGCAGGTCTATCGACCTTTGATGGTGGTCTGGACGTCGCGTGGCGTCTCCCGGACCCAGGATACAGTACACTGAGGCCATTTGAAGTATTCAAGCCGGTTGAGATACGGTTTGACTCGTCATCTGGACAGAATGCATACGTGTTCGAGCGTACGTTTTTTGCCACCGCTGGGGCGAGGTACACTGGTTTCAAGCCTCAACCCTTTCAGGTCTATGACGTATCGAATCCTTCGGACCCCCGCCAGGTCGACTTCGTCTTTATGGAACAGATTGGCTCGTCAGCACTGGATGGCGTCTGGGCGCCTGCGCTACCACCCGCCAGCCTGGGAAGAGGGGAGTATTTTTGGATAGTTGACGAGGAATACACCGACAGTGAAAAAAGTGAGTACGTAGGGAGTACTCTCAACGCTCTTCTCAGCAGCAAGCCCGGTCTCTACGGTGGAGCCTTTGTTCGTGAGGACTCGGCGCGACCGGCCTACCTAGATGGCGACGTCTTCAGCATCTCAGGTAATGCTTACGTCACTGCGGAGGACAAGTGGACATTCAGCACGAAAGGTCTGGAGATAACATATTCTCCGACCCTTGCACAGGATGATGTTTCGCAAATCAACGTGTTCCCAAATCCTTACTACGGTGTCAACCCCCAGGAACTGGACAGATACGGCAGATTCGTGACCTTCAACCATCTTCCAGAGCGGGCCATCATCCGGATCTTCAATCTGGGGGGCATAATGGTACGCCGGATCAACAAAGAGGGCCAGTCACAGTTCGAACAGTGGGATCTCAAGAACCAGGATGGGCTCCCGGTCGGAAGCGGGCTCTACATCGCTCATATTGAAATGCCTGACCTTGGCGTCAGCAAGGTTTTGAAACTCGCAATCGTACAGGAACAGCAGATCCTGGATCGGTATTAGGATGCAATGCAAACTCGAGAGAGACGGTTTGGCAACGGGACAACACAGAGGCTCTCAGTCATGAGACCTGCGCGAGGTATTATTGGTGGGGTGGCCGCAATCTGCATATGTGGGGCCATTGCGCTGGCAGGAGCCGGAAACCGTACAGGATCATCAGGTGCTTCTGAGCTCCTGATCCCGGTGGGCACCCGCGGAATTGCGATGGGAAGCGCTGTCACGGCCACTGCGGAAGGCATTGACGCACTCTTCTGGAATCCCGCCGGAGCGGCAAAGACGACGGCTGACGTGACCATTTACGCATCCCACATGCTCTACATAGCTGATATCGGGGTCAGCGGCGCGGCGGTCTCGGTGAACCTGGAGTCGTTTGGTGTACTTTCCCTTCATCTGAAGGCCCTGTCGATCGGGGACATCCCGGTCACAACCGTCTTCACCCCTGACGGCACAGGACAGACATTCAGCCCCCAGTTCTTTGATATCGGTCTCACATATTCCCGCCGGATAACCGATCGTGTATTGGTTGGGGCCACAGTTCTGATTGTCACAGAACAGATGGCCGAAGTAAGCGCGACAGGCGTTGCCTTCAATCTCGGGGTTGCCTATGATAATCTGGTAAACGTTCAGGGCCTCAGCATTGGTGCGGCCGTGAAGAACATCGGTCCACAGATGAAATTCGACGGACCGGGTCTCAACGTTTCGGCGACATCTTCTGATCAGCTCCGGGGGGAGCACATCTACAAGATCGATGCAGTTGGTTTCGAGCTTCCCACCACTTTCGAGTTGGGCCTGGGGTACCAGACACGGGTTGCTGAAGAACACAGTCTCCACTTTGCCACGGCTTTCCAGAACAACAACTTCTCCTCTGACCAGTACAAGGTGGGCCTTGAGTATGGGTTCCAACAGCTCCTCTTCCTCAGGGCTGGATATGACTACGCGCCGACGCTGGGGGACGACAAAGAGACAATCTTCGGGGCGACATTCGGTGCGGGACTGAACGCAACCTTTGGCGGGACTGTGGTGCAATTCGACTATGCCTACCGTGCGGTCAAGTATTTCAGCAACAGCCACATCTTCTCTGTGGTCCTCGGATTGTAAGCCAACCTTCTGATATGATCGACAGGACAATCGCACACTACAAGATCCTTTCCAAGCTGGGAGAGGGGGGGATGGGTGTGGTCTACACGGCCGAAGATACCCGCATTCAGCGGACCGTGGCCGTGAAGTTTCTCCCGCAGCATGTCACACCCGGCCAGCAGGAGCAGGAGCGGATTCTTCACGAAGCCAGGGCAGCCGGGCGGCTGAACCATCCAAACATCTGCACCATTTTCGCGGTCGAGGAGATTGATGACGAGCGCTTCATTGTCATGGAGTATGTGGAGGGGAAGACGCTCAGGGAGTTGATTCAGGCCGGGGAGTTGAGCTCTCAGATGGCGCTCGATTACGGGGTTCAGATCGGAGAAGCGCTGCAGGAGGCGCACAGCAAGGGGATCGTGCACAGAGATATCAAGACCGAAAACATCATGGTGAACGAGCGAGGGCAGGTGAAGGTGATGGATTTCGGTCTGGCAAAACTAAAAGGGGCGCTCCGGCTGACGAAGACGGGGAGCACGGTGGGAACGCTGGCGTATATGGCGCCTGAGCTGATCGATGGACGGGGCGCCGACGTGCGGAGTGACGTTTTTTCTCTGGGTGTCGTCCTGTATGAAATGCTTTCAGGGCGGTATCCGTTTCGGGGGGAGCACGAGGCGGCCATTGTCTACTCGATCATGAACGAGGATCCCCGGCCCCTCCTGGAATACAATCCAGACGCGTCCCCTGCGCTGGCTCAGGTCTTGAACCGGGCTCTGGAAAAGGACCCCGAGGCTCGATACCAGACAGCCAACGAGTTGCTGATCGACCTGCAGCGCGCAAGGGGAGACCCTTCAGGGTTCGCGAGCCCAACGGTCCCGACTGGAAAGAAGATAGGGCAAAGAGCCGTCAAGAACCCCTGGGCCAGAGCCGTGGGGATCGCGGTGGGGATCATCGCCGTCCTCATCGCTCTCAATTTCTTCGTCGTTCCCCTCTTCAGAGGAGAAGACGCGTCAGACCGACGGATCCCCATCGCCGTGATAAGTTTTGAAAACCAGACCGGGGATCCGGCCTATGATTACCTCCGCGCTGCGATACCCAATCTCCTGATCACCAGCCTGGAGCAATCTCCCTCGCTTCGGGTGACAACCTGGGAACGCATGAGGGACATTCTGCGCGGGATGGGGAAGGCCGATGTTCAGGTCATTGACCGGGATCTCGGGTTCGAGCTCTGCCGCAGAGACACCGTCCCGTTCATCGTGATCGGGAGTGTCACAAAAGGGGGTAACGTTTTCGCCACCGACGTCAAAGTCATAGACATTGAAACCAAGGAGACCCTGAAAAGCGCAAGCTCCCGGGGTGAGGGAGCCGGGAGCATTCTGCAGCATCAGATTGACGAGCTCAGCCACCGGATTGCCGAGGGGATCGGCCTCTCTGCGAATCAGTTCTCAGTGACGGCGCGTCCGGTCGCGGATGTTACGACTTCATCCATGGGTGCATACGACTATTTCATCAAGGGGAAAGATGCTAGAGTGAATAGGTGGGATGATGTCACGGCACGCCGGATGTTCGAGAAGGCAATTGCACTTGACAGCACATTTGCGATCGCATACGCAGGGCTCGCTAATTCACTTGGGGATCTGGGCCTCATCGAGGAAAGAAACAACGCAATTCGGATGGCCAAGCGGCATGCACACAGAGCAAGTGAGATCGACCGGTTGTACATCGACGCAGATTATGCCGACATGGTAGAGAACGACCGCGAAAAGCAGGCCCGGATCTACGAACGGATTCTCGAGAGTCATCCAAAAGACAAGAGAATCCACCTTGTTCTCGGAAACCTGGAAAGGAATAATGAGAAAGCTCTGACCCATTACGAGATGGCGCTCGAGGCCGACCCGGAAGATGCAGAGATGCTCAACGTGGTGGGCTATGCGTATTTCTATCAGAAGAACTACGAAAAGGCATTGGAATACTTCGAACGGTACGCTTCCGCCTCTCCTGACCAGCCCAATCCGTATGACTCCAAGGGGGAGGTGTACTTCCTGATGGGCTGGCTGGATAACGCACTCAGCAATTTCAAAAAGGCGATCGAGGTCAGACGAGAATTCACCCCTTCCTACATGAGAGCTGCCTATGTTCACGCGCTGAAGGAGGAATACGGGGAAGCGAAGGCGCTGATCGACACGATGCTCTCCGTGGCGCCAACGCCAGCCATTAAAGGAGTGTGTTTTCTCTGGAAGGCCTTCTACAGCTACTGGCTGGGAAGGAGAGAGGAAGCGCTCAATCACGTGTATCAGGTGAAGAGACTTGCCGTGGTTGCGGGAAACCCCGGGCTGGTTCATTCTCCAGATGTTCTGGCGCTATGGATCCACTATGAACGAAATGACCTAGAGGAGGGACGCAGATACCTGGACTCGCTGGAGGACCGGGCAAGGAACGCAAACCCCGAGCGTGAGGCATGGCGGGTCGCATATTGGCTCACCGCACGGGCTGTTTTTGATGTGAAGGAGGGGAAGGATGACTCCGCGCGTGCCAGGCTGGAGGAAATGGAGTCACTGCTTCCACAGATAGAAAGTGACAGAAAAGAGCTCCTGTTAAGCCGTGACGAGCTTCTGAGCGAGATATTCCTGCTGCAAAAGGAATATGGCAAATGCATAGAGCTCTCAAAGACGATAACTGTTGTCCCGCTGCCAAACATTTATCCATTCCACACAGTGTTCTACAATCATCCCTTCCAGGTCGATCAGCTGGCGCGCGCCTATAAGATGAAGGGGCAAACCGATGACGCCATCGCCGCATACGAACGACTCATCACATTTGATCCCAGAAGCGACAATCGTCGTCTCATTAATCCGCTGTACCGGTACAGGCTGGGATTGCTCTACGAGAAGAAGGGACTTCGGGAGAAGGCGGTGGAGCAGTATGAGAAATTCGTGGAGCTCTGGAAGGATGCGGAAGAGGACCGCACGGAGCTCCCGGACGCCAGATCGAGACTCCGGCGTCTCAAGGGCGGGAGCTGAAACCTCTCATATCCCTCAGGGCCGGATACGACTACGCGCCGGCGCTGGGGGACGACAAGAGGAGGGGCAGCGTACCATTGATCTTCAGCCCGTCTCCGGGGATGCGATGATTGGCACTGTGGTTCTGCATCAGATTTCAGTTCCGCTTCTGAAGGCAGAGCCCATCTGGGATAGTCTTCGAGAGAATCCTCGATTCAAGAAGCTCGTCGAGCCTGGATAAATCCCGCTCCCGATCCCGCACTCCATTAAACAGAATCCGGTCTGGTGTGTCTAACCTGCAGCGACCGGATCCCACCCCCGGAATCGTCTCAATTCAGGGCTATCCACCTCATGGCGGAGTAGTGGCGAAGAACCTTGACCCCCCGGCCTCGCTGGACTCCATCTACCGTGAGTACGGAGAGCGGATACTGAACCTCGCCCACCGGATGACCTCCAACGAGGAGGTTGCCCGGGACCTGACACACGACGTATTCTTGAAAGCCTACGAAAACCTCCATCGTTTTGACCAGAAATCGCATATCTACACCTGGATTTACCGTATCGCGGTCAATCATATCCTGAATTATCTCCGGAGAGCTCGTCGGGCAAAGTGGGTCGGGTTGTTGGATGAGAACGTGACGGATCTCTTCAAGGAGAACAAACCCGCATTCCAGCCCGAATTGGAGGATGAACACGATTTCCTGGAGGCACTGGAGCACCACGAGCGTAGCAGGATCCTCTGGACCGCCGTCCAATCACTCCCCCTGAAATACCGGCTGCCCCTGGTTCTCTTTTTTTACGAGGGCCTTAGCCATCAGGAGATAGCCGAGGTGATGAAATTGAGCATCAGCGCAGTGGAAACCCGGATCCATCGTGCGAAAAAGGCCCTTTTTGAGAAAATCAGGCCGTATTTAGATCAGATCTAGCTGCAAGGTTTTCCGTGCTGGAGTGTCTAAGATAATGAAGGCCTGAATTATGAAATCTGACCACGTCATAGAACAGTTTGTCGAGTGGCAGGAGGGAAAGATGAGCAGGGTTCGGCAATTGGAGGTCGAGTCGCATCTCACAAAATGCGACCAGTGCCGCACCTCCTACGATCAGGCGCAGAGACTCTTTGATGCAAACTCACTGAGGTTCCTTCCTCATCTTTCACCCGACCCGTTTCTTCCCACGCGCATCCGTGCACATGTGGAAGACCGGCCAGAACGAGCAGAGCAGAGAGCCCCGTGGTACCAGTGGGCGCTTACCAGTATTGGCATCGCCGCCGCCGTCTGGGTTGGAGTCCAGCTTGGATCGGGGCTCTCTCAGGATCCGACCAGCGTCACAGATGAGCAGCTGGCCAGCGCCTACTATCAGGCATTCTCTCAGGAAGAGCCGGCAGAGAGTCTCGAACAGACACCCCAGTCCGGAGAATAACAGTGGCAATGAAAACCAAGGTCCTCGTCGGCGTCCTCGTCTTCCTGATCGTCGTCAACCTGGTCACGCTGGGTACATATCTCTTCATCACCCTGACAAAACCACCCGAGCCCCACTTTCCCATGGGACCCCGTGGCATGATGATGGGTGAGGGTCGCAGAGGAATGGGGATGGGACCGATGTCCTTTGACGACGAGCAGCGACATGAGCTGATGAGCCACATGATGGAGCTCCACGAGGAGGTGCAGCCACTTCGTGACAGCGTCATGGAGTTGGAGCGGGAAGCGCTGGAGCTGCTCAAGCAGGAGACAATCCCCCTGGACGAGGTCGACAGAAAACTTGTCCGGATCGCGGAGCTGAAACTCAGGATGAGTCAGGCCGCAACCCGAAAAGTTGTGGACGCAAAATCTTCTTTGACTCCCGAGCAGCAGGAATTCTTCATCAGCATGATAATCAGATCACAGTCGGGTATGGCCGGAGGCAGGCCGCCGTTTGATATGAAGCCGCCAATGGACCCGCGATTCCAGAAACCACCAATGGAAGGGAGGAGGAACAGGTGACAAGAGGCGATCCATGAGGAAGAAGGTCTCACCGTGCAAATCATCTTGTTCTATTGTGAATGGAGAATTGGTATGACACACAAGCAGATTTTACTGGGGAGTGTGCTGGCACTGGTAATCGCGGGTCTCGTGGTGGGATGTGACCAGACACCCTCTGAATCAAATCTCGGGGCTATCCAGGACGTGAGCTATGCTTTTGCCGACGATCAGCTGGAGACCTCAAAAGCCGCAGGCGTCGATGTGGACGGAACAGCGGGAGTCTTCTCGATCGGTTGGCGCCAGATCATCGTTCCGGAAGACCAGACGACAACGCTGCGAGGCGACGCACTGGCCATCGCGTTTGATGGGACACAGGATGAGACGGCACCGTATCGCACGATGTCGGGGATCGATATCGGAACCGTGTTCCTGAACTACGGCGTTAATCATCGCGAGCTTGCCAAGAAGGAGGGACACCGGAGGGGAACGTTCTACAGCCTCTTCCCCGAGCGTCCCGAACCGACCGAGCCCGGTCTGGAATTTGTCGCCGGTGGCACCTATGAATTCGAGGTGACAGGATCGGCGAATTTCAGTCCCCTGAAGGTGTCTCTGACCGCTCCCCGGGAGCTGCTCCAGATTTCAAGCCACACCAACGGTGACCAGATCGACCCGTCATCTGACCTGACCGTCACGTGGACCGGCGGATCAGCTGATGGCGGGGTTCTGGTCAGGGTGAGACCCTTCTTCCTTCCACCGACGGACGGTGTGCAGGCGCGTGAGCGCTTTATGGAAGGTATGAAGCAGGGATTTCAGCGCCACCAGTGGTGGTCGGATGAGGGTGGTGAGAAGGGATTTCATCACGGGCCCGGCGGAGGTCACGGATTCGGACCGATGCGCTTTCACAGAGGCTTTTTGGTGGAACTGGACTCGAATCCGGGTACCTACACCATCCCCGCCGATGAGATCCGGAATGTTATGGGCCTCTGCGGAACGACCGATATAGCGGTGATGGTCGCCCAGATCTCTGACACATCAGTGGATCACGACAGCAAGAGCTACACGCTCCTGATACGCAACGGTGATATGCGGGTCCTGGCCACCCAGTAATGGCCAATCCTCCAAAACGGGGAAGGCGCCTCTGTTGGGCGCCTTTCTCGTGTATGGACCTTCAGAATGATACCTATTCGATTTATCCCAAAGCTGAAACCGGTGCTGCTCTCGCTGGCTATCGCCTCTTTTCAGGGCGGGCTCTTTACCGGTTGCGGGAGTGAGGACTTTCGGAGTGAATGGCGGACGGACGAAATCGTTGTGGATGGCAACCACACCGACTGGGGGACCGCACTGAAATATATGGAAGGGGAGAAGGCCGCAGCCGGCTCGATGAACGACGGAGAGTCACTCTACATCTGCTTTGTGACCTCGGATCAGGCGAGCATTGTGCAGGTCTTGAGGGGTGGGCTTACCGTCTGGTTTGCAGCACAGTCTGAAGATGCGACAGAGATCGGTCTTCGGTATCCGCTGAGGGGAGTCCAGGGTCCGGGAATGACACCGCGTTCCGGCGGTTCGGGAGCGATGGATCCTGCAGAGATCGAAGAGAGGGTCAAGGGGTTCATCGCTGCGCAGCGTGAGTTCCGGATCGTGAACGAGCACAGCGAGCTTCTGGAATCTCATATGACGGGGAGCAGGGGTGCCTTTGAGGTGACCGTCGGGTTTGAGGGGGGGCAGCTCGTCTATGAGATGAAGGCTCCACTCGCGCACAGCAATGAGGCGCCGATTGCCATTGGCGCCGCGCCGGGTGGTGTGGTTGAGGTGCATCTGGAGTCGGAGCTGCCTGACCGGAGCGAGATGATGGCCCAGGCCGGTGGTCGTCCTTCGGGCGGAAGAGGCGGGGGCACGCCACCAGGAGGTGGAATGGGAGGAGGACGAGGCGGTTCCGGTGGAGGCCGTGGTGGCGGTCGAGCGCCTTCGGGTGAAGAGATTGACGTTGAATTGAGCATAACACTTGCCAAAGGTCCTAAGTAAGGCAGTTTCTGTTGACAAGAGATATCTACCCGCCTATATTGCCTGCATAACTCCCCCTCCAGTCCCCACGAGAGGAACACCCACCGGTGGGACGCTTTCTCCTTATACTGAACATCCTATTTCTTGCTGCGATCCAGGCTTCACCAGAAGATGCAGTTGTTCCGGCGGTAATTGAGCTGGACAACCGGCTGGACATGCATGCTCTCGACCGGTCACTACACAATGTCAGCGCGAGCCGCGGTGACCGCGCGTATACGGTGATCACACAGCTCAAGGCTCACGCGAAAAGCACACAGGCCGACATTCTGTTTTACCTGCGGAGCAGAGTGGGGTCGGGAGTTCGGACCTACGATCCATTCTGGATAACCAACGCTATCTACGTCGAAGCGACTCCAGAAATCCTGGTTGAGTTGAGCAAACGAAATGATGTGGCCCGATTGCAGCTGGACGACGACTCGGAGCCCATCACCCCTCTTCGCGAATCTTCCGCTCCTTCCTCTCTTCCTGACAATGCCGAGCCGGGACTCAGGGTAATCAACGCGCACAAGCTCTGGGCGCTGGGGTTCACCGGCAAGGGTTCAATCGTCATGAACATCGACGCCGGTGTGGATGGCGATCATCCCGCTCTCAGCTCCAGCTGGCGCGGGAATCACGTTCCTGCTTCTCATGCATGGTATGATCCTGTGGGGGGCACTGATTTCCCGATAGAATTTAGTGGATCACCCGTTGCAGGACACGGGACTCACACTATGGGAATCATGGTAGGAATGGATCCGGCTACGCGCGACACGATAGGTGTGGCTCCCGGCGCGGAGTGGATCGCAACTGGAGACTCTACCATCAGCCTTCCAAATCAGATTCGTTGCCTTCAGTGGGGACTGGACCCGGATGGCAACCCGAGCACCATGGACGACATGCCGCTGGTCGTCAATTGCTCCTGGGTCAGGGGAAACCCCGGCTGCAAACAGACCTCCCTCACTGAGCTTATCCAGGCACTCGAGGCGGTTGGTGTCGCGGTCATTTTTGCGGCGGGCAATACCGGACCAGATCCCGGTTCGGCGATGTGGCCCGGGAGAATGAACTTCACCGAGACCGTGATCTTCTCTGTTGGTTATGTTGACGGGAACGACCCCGGTCTTGTCATCGGGGATTCCAGCGGGCGGGGGCCCACACCCTGCAGCGGTGAGGGTGACAGCATCAAGCCTGAAGTTGTTGCCCCCGGGGTCCATGTGCGGTCAAGTATTCACTCCGATGAGTATGCCTACTTCGAGGGGACATCAATGGCGGCACCGCATGTCTCCGGAGCGATCGCTCTTTTGAAGGAAGCATTTCCGCATCGGACAGGATCGTATCTTAAACAACTCCTTTACGAAACAGCCCGTGATCTGGGTGAGCCTGGCGACGACAACGACTACGGTGCTGGTATCATCGACGTATATGAGGCCTACATGCGTGAGAAGACCACCCACGCGCCCGAAGGTGATCTGCTTTCCTTCAGATTGTCCCAGAACTACCCCAATCCCTTTAATCCGGAGACAAGCATCAGGTTCTCTCTCATGAACAGTTCATACGTCAAACTCACTGTATATGACCTTCTCGGGAGAGATGTGGCAACGCTGCTTTCAGGGGAATACTCTCCGGGAGAGTTCCAGGTTGTCTGGAATGCGATAGGCTTCCCGAGCGGAGTATATGTCTACCGGCTGATTGCCG
>JBATTW010000068.1:0-6743 GCA_049670805.1 Bacteroidota bacterium | reverse complement strand
ATCCTGGACATGAATGGGGCCGAGCAACTCCTGGGGGACGGAGACATGCTCTACCTTGCGAGCGGGAGTCCGAAGCCGGTTCGGTTACAGAACGCGTACATCTCCCCCGATGAGGTGGACGCGCTGGTCGACCACATCGGTCGGCAACCGGGATTCTCGAGTCCGTTCTTCCTCCCCTCCATTGTCGAGAAGAAACGATCCGCGGCGGCGAGCGGGGGAGGAGGGCGCGACGAGCTCTTTGAAGAAGCCGCGCGACTTATCGTGCGACACCAGCAGGGGTCCGTTAGTCTCCTCCAGCGGAGGCTGAAAGTCGGGTATTCTCGTGCGGCTCGTCTCGTGGATGAGCTGGAGGCCGCCGGAGTGGTGGGGCCGTTTGACGGGAGCAAGGCGAGGACCGTTCTCGTTGAATCGGAAGAAGAACTGGATTTTATACTGAACGGTTAGGGAGGAAAGAGAACGTGAAGAGCAGGCGGTGGATACCGACTCTGTGTGCAATCGCTCTGATGAGCACCTCGATCGGCGCAGCCGAAACGGCGGAAGAAGTCCTGGAGAACATGCGGGAGACGTACGAGTCGATCGATGACGCCGAGATACGGTTCAGTCAACACGTGCGCTTTTCGATGGCAAACATCGAACAGCAGATCAGTGGTGTGCTCACAATGAAGCGGGAGAACATGTACCGCGTGGAACTTGATGATCGTACCATCGTGACGGATGGTACGACTGTGTGGTCCCACTCCCGACCGAACAACCAGGTGCTGATCGATGACTTCGCCATGGATGAGCGGTCGTTCTCGCCGGAGAACATCCTTGTTCGGGCTCCTTCCGAATTCGTTCCGACGCTGCTGGGGCAGGAACGGTTTCGAGACGTCGAGTTCACCGTCATCAAACTGGTCCCGCGCGATGAACAGGCGTTTCTGCAATCGATGAAAATCTGGGTCGACCCCGACACCTGGCTCATGACCAAGGTGGAGCTCGTGGACGCGAACGGGAAAGAAACGACGTATGTCGTTGAGGAGATCCGCATCAATTCGGGTCTGGACGATGAACAGTTTCGCTTCCGGATCCCTGACGGCGTGGACGTCGTCGATCTGCGATAGGAGGCCAGTTGCCGTCTCTCTTCTCCTGGTTCCGTTCTCTCTCTCCGCGTGTCCGGACGGCGGTCAAGTTTCTTTCCAGTGCTGCCCTTTCCCTCCTCTTTCTCTTTCTGGCCTTTCAAGGCACGAACTTCTCCGAACTCTCTGAAACGCTCCGCAACGCAGAGTACGGGTGGATGGCAGGGAACCTGATGGTGTTGATGCTCAGCCACCTCGTACGGGCGTGGCGGTGGCGGTATCTCCTGGATCCGATCAAACCCAATATCGGTCTGCGCAATCTCTTCTCCAGCGTCATGGTTGGCTACCTCATGAACGGTGTGCTTCCCCGGGCTGGTGAACTCGCGCGTCCGTATGCAATCGGGCGGCTGGAGTCATTTTCCAAAGGTGCGGCGTTCGGGACGATCGTCGTGGAGCGAATCATCGACATCTGCTCCTTCCTCCTGATCATTCTCGCCCTTCCTCTCCTGTACGATGGGCCCTTGCGTCAGTCGTTCCCGTGGCTCGAGCAGGCAGGCATTACGGCTGTCACTCTGACGGGTGGCCTCCTCGTCGTTCTGGTGGTTCTCATGATCAGGCGTGACTGGACAGACCGGCTGCTGTCGGTGTCGTCCCGTCTGCTGCCTGCCCGGGTGGAGAAGAGTGTTGTGCGGGTTGCGCATTCGTTCCTGGACGGGTTCCTGTTTCTGAAGAAACCAGGGACGGTCCTACCTGTCGCGCTTCTGAGCGTGCTCATCTGGAGCCTCTACGCCCTGATGATCTATTTCGCATTCATTGCTTTTGACCTGCAGGATGCCCTCGGGTTCAAGGGTGCTGTGGTGGTACTTGCCATATCGAGCATCGGGGTTGCCATTCCCACACCGGGAGCAACGGGGACATACCACGTCTTCGCGTCTCAGACGCTGATTCGTCTCTTTTTCATCGACCAGGCTGTCGCATTGAGCTTTGCGACCGTTACCCATGCGGTTGGACTCGGCGGGGCGACGCTCGTGGGGCTCTACTTTTTCGTAAAGGACCATCTATCCGTGTCGGAGGTCATCGGGAAGACCGAGGGGGAGAGCTCATGATCGTGCGGGCTCTGGGCAGTTTGACTGTTGCGTCTCTGCTCGGTCTGGCAATTCCGGCTGCCGCGTCTCCCGCGGGCGGTTCCTCGGTTGCCCAGGCGGAGGGCGGACCGAAGACCATGCGTCCAGGGTTCTCCGCGGGCATGGGGGTGAGCTATGTGAACCCCACGGATATCGTGAATCTCGTCAACAGTACTCCCGGGACCCTGGATCGGGTCTCGGAGTTCCGGGCTGCGGTGGAGTTTTACGGGGGCTTCTCGGTTCCGCTGTCAGAGGAGTGGGCGCTGAAAGTGGAATACGCGTATCTCCTCGGTTCCTACAATGTCGCAAGCGCGTTCGGCCCCGCTGAGTACACGTATGTCACCCACATGCCAAGCATCATCGGACAATACGTGCTCGTCAACGAAGGTGTGTACAACGTCAAGGTTGGATTTGGAGGAGGGTATCACTTCGGATCTCTCTCGCAACGAATAGCCAATCTGGAGGATACCTACTCAGGGAGCGGGCCGGGTGTCCTGGCCGACCTGGAGGCGAATACGGCGTTTGGTGATCACCTTTATGGGAACCTCGGTGCAATCGTCCGGTGGGAGTTTGTGGGCGGGCTCACCAACGGGAACGGTCAGTCACCCCGTGCGACGGTCGGATCGTCCGCGACCACGCTGAATTTTTTTGGCATTGGCGCGCGTCTGGGATTCACCTACTATTTCTAAACTACTGCGAGGAGGCGACTTCATGAACAACCCGAGATCGATCGTTTTTCTTGGTCTGCTGGCTTTGCTGTGCTGCGGGACAACCGTGAATCTCGCGTGTCAACCACAAGACGGGAGAGAAGACATGAGCACTACCTCCGACTCGAGCGAACACGCTGTCCTGGAGACAACATATGGCAGGATCGAACTCGAGCTGTTTCGTGTCGATGCACCGAAGACGGTGGAGAATTTCGTGGGCCTGGCTGAGCAGGGCCTGTACGACAGCGTCAGCTTTCATCGGGTGGCGAAAGGTTTTGTGATCCAGACAGGTGATATCAACGGGCAGGGAGGGGCCAGTATCTGGGGGAAGCCGTTTGCCGACGAGCTGGACCCGAAGGCGCCTTCGTACCAGCGTGGATATGTCAAAGGTACTCTGGCCATGGCCAACAGGGGGCCAAACACCAACACCAGTCAGTTCTTTATTACCCTGAGAGATCTCCCGTCACTGCCAAAGAACTACACGATATTCGGCCTGGTCACGAAGGGGATGGAGGTCGTGGAGAAGATTGGCGCGGTTGAGGTTGTTCCCCAGCTCGGACCGACAGATGGCCGACCGAGGGTGGAGATCATGATGACAAAGGTGACGATCCTCCGTGGCGGGGCAAAGAAGTCCGCGGAAGAATAAGGGACAAACAGATGGCCAAGGGTTTCGCCGCGTTCGGACAGTTCCTGGCTTCGCTGGAGGGGGGGCCGGTGTCGCCGGTCTATTTTCTCCATGGCGGGGAGGACTTTCTGGCTGAAGAAGCCACGGGGGCGATTGTGCGCGTGGCGTTAAGCGGGCCGGAGCGCGAATTCAACCTGGACCTCTTCAGGGTTGGTGAGACGGACATCAGGGAGGTTCTCGCGATCGCGTCGTCGTTTCCGATGATGGCGGACAGGCGAGTGGTAGTGCTTCGTGATCTCGAGAAACTCAGCTCCAGAGATCTGGAGCCGCTCGTCTCGTATCTGGCGGGTCCGTCACCGAGTACAACGCTCATCCTCGTTGGCGGCAAACTCGACACGCGAAAGAAGCCCTATGTCGGCCTGAAGCGTCAATGGCCAAGCGTGGAATGCAAAACGCCGTATGAGAACGAGCTCCCCTCCTGGGTGGAGGGGCGGGTTCGTGCGGCGGGGAGAATGATCTCGGCCGACGCTTCCAGGCTACTCGTTGCCCATGTTGGAGATTCACTGCGTGGTCTCCAGAGCGAACTGGATAAATTATTTACATACATGGGTGACAAGGAGTCGATCTCGGCAGATGATGTGGGGTCCGTGGTCGGCTTTTCGAGAGAGTTCAGTGTTTTTGAGCTCCAGCGGGCCATTGGTTCCAGGAACCATCAGCGGGCGGCTGAGATCCTCGAGCGAATGCTCGATATGGGCCAAACGGTCCCTTTCATTCTGGTGATGCTAACCAGCTACTTCAGCTCTCTCTGGAAAGCGCACACGCTTCGGCGCCGCGGGCTCTCTCAGAGCGATATGGCATCGGAGCTCCAGACAAACCCGTACAGGGTGAAGGAGCTGGTCGGTGCACTCAAGCACTTCTCGCTTGCCCAAATCGAACAGGCCTTCTGTCTCCTGGCTGCCGCCGACCTCGAGGCGAAATCCACTTCAGCCGGTCCCCGGCAGGTCATGCACCCGCTTCTGGCACGACTGTTGAGCAACAAAGACCAAGGAGTGCTCTCACTCTAAGCAGAGGGGCTTCCACAGCCCCGGCACTCTCAGGATTGCTGCATCAGCTCACTCTTGCCCCGGGGGAGTATGACTGGACAAGCTGGGTCTCTCACCGATGAAAGGCTCCTGAAAGAGCTTCGCCAGAAGAGCCCGGACGCTTTCGATATCGTCGTGAGGCGGTACAAGGATCCGCTCATAGCATGTGCCCGGTGGCTGGCCGGCGGGGGTCCGGAGGAGGCGCACACCATTGTCAAGAGTGTCTTTCTTCGGCTCTACTTTTCGCGTCGGGGTATCAGGCGGACATCGAAGCTCTCGTCCTGGCTCTTCGGAGAGACGATCCGGATGGCGCGTTCCAGGACTCGACAGCGCCACCTCGCCGGCGTGATGGAATCGTGGGTCAGGCGGAAAAGCTCGTCCCGGAAGGCTGACCCCAGGCGTGAGTATCTCCAGCGTGAACTCTCTCGCGATCGGGAGTCCCCGGAGGTGGCGACTGTTCGAAAGGGAATAGACGCCCTTTCCGCGCCCATGAGGGAGATCGTGGTTCTGCGCGATTTCCTGGAGCTTTCGAGCGATGAGATCGGTGGAATCCTCAACATGTCGGCAGCGGCGGTCGAGTCCCGTGCGGAGGAAGCTCGAGCCCTTCTGGAGAGAAGGTCGTACATGAGGAAGGGAGGGTGACAATGGGTCGTCAGAAGAGAAGCGACGATCAGACAGACGCGGGTGATGAGAAGCGGGGAATCCCCATCCGGCTCAAAGCCCCGTGGTATTTCGAGGCAACTCTGAAGCAGGAGATGAATCTGAGGAAATGCCGGCGGGAACGTCTTCGAGGAATCCTCAAAGGCGCGATCCGATTCGGTGTCCCGGCGCTTGGTATCATGGTTCTGGCGATTGTGGTGGTAGCCGGTTTCAAGAAAGAGACACCGTCAGTCGAGAGGGCCACCCCGGCGGTCCAGGTCCAGAACACCACTCCCGCGGTCCAGGTTGAGAAGAGGCAGGTCCCCGAAGCTTCCGAGAAACCCGTAGCTCCCAGACCGATCGCAAAGAACAGAGGTGTCTCCAGCCGGTCCCCGGAGGCGGAAGCCGCTGCAGCGCAGAGGAACCGGAACGAGGAGGGGGCGCGCCCCGAGGTAGTCCCCGCCATCTCAGTCACCATTCCTTTGAATCGTCCCGGACCACCCGCCCTCTCTCTGCCGCCGGCCGACCCCGCTGCTCTCGAAAGCTCCGGCGTTACGACTGTGACGGATTCTCTTGCTCCTACCAGGAGCGGCACGGTGGATAGAGACTCGACGCAGGCCCCATCCGATACCGCACGCGCGGGAATCGACAGCAGTGAGATCCGTGAACAGCATCAACCTTCCTCCATTCCCGAACGTTGAACAGGTCGTCGCAGGTTTTGCGTTCGCACTCGCAATTGCAGCCGGTTCTCTTGCGCTGCGGATGCTGACCCTGAAGGGGGCAGGCGCGCAGTTTTTCCTCGGATGGCTCCTGTTCGCGCTGGGGGCCTGGCAGTGGACGGTTCCGATCCTCGTCTTCTTTCTGACAGCCAGTGCACTGACAAAGTATGCGTTACGGACGAGGGGGGGTGAAGAGCGTACCATTGCCAGCCACGATATCCGGAATGCCCGGCAGGTGCTGGCGAACGGGGGGATGGCGGGTCTGCTCGCGGTCCTCTGGTATTGTACCGGTTCGGAGCTCCTCTACATGGCCTATCTGGGCGGGGTAGCCTCAGTCGCGGCTGATACCTGGGGGACGGAGATCGGGATAACATCCCGATCCGCTCCCCGATTGATCACCACCTGGAACTCCGTCGACCCCGGGCGCTCAGGTGCCATCTCGTTGAGAGGCATGACGGCCGGAGCGATCGGTTCGGCTGTTGTATCTGCCAGCTCCATCCCCTGGCTGGCGGGGGAGACGGTGGGGATTGCGCTGACTTCTCTGGTTCTGGGCGGGACCGTGGGTTCGGTGGTCGATTCGTATCTGGGGGCGGCAGTCCAGGCGCAGCATGTCTGCTCTTGCTGCGGCAGGGTGACGGACCAGGTGAATCACTGTGGTCACCCGACGCGACGGTTTCGAGGAGCGAGCTGGATTGGAAATGATCTCGTGAATCTGGCATGCAGCCTCACCGGGTCGGCAGCTGCGGTTGTGCTGTTTCTGCTTTTCTCGACGCAATGAGCCACGTTCCGGCA
>JBATTW010000067.1:0-7269 GCA_049670805.1 Bacteroidota bacterium | reverse complement strand
CGCGACCACCTGCTCAACCGAGAGATCTTCGACACGGTCCTGGAAGCCAGGGTCCTTGCCGAGAGGTATGGGTGGGAATACAACACGATCAGGCCTCACAGTGCATTGGGATACCGTTCCCCGGCCGAGATGAGGCCCGGTACACAAGGCTCAGAAGCCACTGCAGCATGAAAAAGAGGAAAAAAGTCTCACCGAATTTGGTACAGAAAAGGGGAGCACTCCCATCAATCCAAAAACTAACCCTGAGATTGGACCCACGATGGGGGCAAGTCCGCGGGCGGGAAAAAACCAACTCATCATTGGCACCACTGCAGGGGGCTGGTCAGTCGGCAATCGCGCCTCCCGGTATCACTTCCTCAGTACAGCAGCGAATCCGGCAGTTGGGCCGTTCCGTATACGAATGCATTCAAAAACTCCTGCGCCACAACCGAGCGAGTGACGTCCTCATCAGTACCTATACCGTTAGACGCTGAACTCAATCTATTGCTGTTGGCCAAAATGACAAACGAAAGCTGTCTTTCGGGAATTTTCATGATAAGTGCAGAATATGAGTCCCAATATCCGTAGTGCCAGATTATCTTCACGGCCTCATCATTGTCTACGAACCACCCAAGGCCATGCGGCAATTCTTGGCCGCCATTCGAGACAAAAGGAGTGAACATTAATTCTCTTGATGCCTCAGTCAAGAGGGCATCATTATCCAAAGCGATTGAAAAAGTGGATACATCCAGTACATTTGAAATCAACCCCGCAGCTGAATTGAAAAGGGTTGGCAAGGGCATTGTGTTTTGACCATTCGCACTATAGCCTTGGGCAAGCTTGTCGAGAACAGCAGCATTGTGCAGACAATTGTTGGGGGAAAACGGATTAGGCGCCGTCAGGTTCAAATTGAGAGGTAGTAGAATCCTCTCTTGGAGTAACTGGCATAGCGACCTTCCCGAAGCGCCATATATTACTGCGTCGAGGTAAGAATACCTGTTCCCGCTATATCTGTACGATGTCCCGGGGACTCCTTCCGATGTATGTGACAACAAATGTTTTACCCTTATAACCCCTTGTGCATCCAATTGTATTCCATAGTCTGATATTGGAGTTTCAAGAGTCAATTTGTTTTCTTCGATAAGCTGCATGACAATCGTCGCAGCGAATGGTTTGGTGAGTGAAGCCAGATGGTAGACTGTTTGCGGTGTCGCCTGGATCGCTCCTTCTTTATTGGAATACCCAAATCCCTTCGCCCATACGATCTTTCGATCTTTCGTGATTGCCGCAGAAAGTCCGGGGATCTTCAGATCAGTTCTTATTCTCTCCACAACACCTTCAAACTCTCCCAAGGATTGAGCCGGTGGACCAATATGGGTAAAGCCAAGCGGCTCATCCGAAGTTGTTACCGGGGGATCTTCGCTGCAACCGACAAACAACAGACAGGCAACGACTATGGATAGGTTCTTGTTTTTCCTCATTGTGTTCGCCTCACCCGTTGTGGGACTTGACATAATCCGCCGGGGGCGGAGTGAGACAGTTCGGTTGGTTGATCATTCCGCGCCAAGCGGCAATTGGTATCCGACCATAATCTGCCAACCCTTCGTTTTTATTTCGTCTCGCGGGTCAGTTTGAGGTCCGGACAGCTCCAGATTGCCGCTTGTGAGATTCAGGCTTCCGCCCTCATTCAGATTGGAGAGCCCCAGGGCATAGCGGCCCTCGATAAATGTCGAACCCTTCCATACCGGAAAACTTATGCCCGCGCCGAACACGGCGCCATACTCTGTTCTTTTCAGGATTTCCGTCAGATCGCCTACCCACGTACGACCGGCCATTTCAACCTCAATACTGGCGTCCAGAACAAAACTCATGGACACTCCTCCCATAATGTAGGGCCGTACCTTCTCGCCGATCCCTGCCTTCACGAGCAAAGCCAATTCTAGTTGATTCGACTGTATGCGCATATCCGGCCCGGGGGGTCGGGTGTAGACACCACCTTTTTGCAGATACATAGGCTCAATTTGAACAGACAGGTACTCATTCACAGAAATGCCAAAGAAGCCCCCGACACCGAACAGAGTTAGAGATTGTATGTCGTAGCCAGTTATTGTTTTGTCCACATATTCTAGATCCAGATCAGCGAAATTTGCACCTCCTACAACGCCTATGTACGCATTCTGCGCGTGGACCGGCATCACAGAAGTGATGATGAACAGTACGACGAATCCATAAAGTGCTCTTTTCATGCCTTCATCTCCTTTCTCATGAACACGACGACCAATCCTCCTCCTCTAGCAGCATTACAAACAAGAGTGCCGTCGATCCCAAGCTGCTCAAGGGTCTGTATCAGGCCGATCTCTCCACGGTTCACGTTGACCAGCCAACTTGTTCCGGAGTCACATATTGGAGCTCGTCGACCGACTGCCCAACCGACGAAGGGGAGGACGATTTGGAACAGCCAGAGTGCGGCAAGGCGAACTGGAGGGCGCCCGGGATAATCGTGTAGCCTCCGGCCGAGGATACTATCCGTTCGAGGATTCTGTTCATAGACTCAGATCCAGCGCTGACCTCTTCTTCAGCGAGAGATCTTGGGCGTCTGCAAGCGTGCAAAAGGGTAGCTTAAGTGCAAGGAGGAACGTGAGAAGGATGAGTGTTTTTCACTGGCTTCTCCTGTGGTTGATTGTGGTGGACATGCAAAGCATTTGAAGGACCGACAGAACTGGGCTGCTACAAATTATACGTGCACGAGGCGCAAACGTTACGACCGGTGGGGAGAAGAACGATCACGGAAGCCATCCGTGAGATTCTTGATGTTTTCATGAACAAAGATGTTTGTGGTGATTAGGTGCCCGCTTTGCGGTTTCCGCAGGAATGTCATGACAATCAGGGTTCGCTGAGACCCCCATCCACCCCGCGGCGCTTCGACAGGCAACAAAGCCCGCCAATGACGGGCTTTTCCATTAATCGATTTGAAGCTTTATCGTTTTTCTGCTCTCATGGGTGAACATGCTTGCTCGATAGTCCGGCATGGTGCGACAAGAATCCCCCTCCACGTGTTGACGACCCCGATGCCTCAGCCTGCTCGCAAGGACATGAGAGAGCATTCTGACCATTCAAATCGATCGCCATCGGAGCAGCCAAGGGTGACTACCTTGTTGTTTCAGGGCAAATCAGAGGACGACCAGGGTTCTGTGAGACCCCCGTCTCCAATCAGGCACCCAAGCTCATCTCCCCTCAGGATTACGAGGAACTGTTGGACAGCATGAACAGTCTTATCAAGTTCGGAGCCATCGGTCAAAAGGACCGGTACCACCCTCCTTTTCCGCTTTTCTCCCTCGCAGACTCCTTCAGCCTGCTTGCCTGATCCCCTCTGAACTCACCCACACTCACAGCCAACGTCTGCGCCAGCTGGCATTGCCACCGCATTTAGTGGCTTTTCTTTCCACGATTGTCGAAATTCCCATGGTCAGGGCGAGATGTCAATACAAACGCCAAGCGCCACCTTCTCGATTTGCGCCTATGCCAGAACAGATTCCACAAGGCTCAGAGAACCACTTGACCTCCGCGGGTTACCGTGCTCGGGTCCAGGGTTTTCAGAACCTGATGCGGTTCAGCGTCAACGACATCCTGCTGGTCTCCAGTCGCTATGATTCATACATCCTCATGGAAGATGGCAGATTGCACGAGTCTCTCAGGAAGGAGTATGAAGGACTCCATCTCAGCCGCACGCCGGAGATCACGCACGCCTCGAGCTGTACCCAGGTGATGGACCTGTTCGCAGCGGGGCGGCGGTTTGACCTCATCGTCACCACATTGCACATCGAGGATGTCCACACCACCGACCTCGCGCGGCGGATCCGCGACCACGGCATAACCACACCGATCGTGCTCCTAGCGTATGACAACCGCGAGCACTCGGAACTCGTCCTGCATCATGAGGAATCGCTCTTTGATAGGATTTTTCTCTGGCAAGGGGACTTCCGCCTGCTGCCGGCCCTCACCAAGTGCATCGAGGACCGGGTCAACGTCGAGCATGACACCAGCACGTTCGGCGTGCAGGTGATCATTCTGATCGAAGATGACGTCCGCTCCTACTCTGCCTTCCTCCCGATCATCTATTCCGAGATCCAGAAGCAGTCTCATCGCCTCCTGGCTGAAGGAATCAACCTCTTCGACAGGTACCTGCGGATGCGTGCCCGCCCGAAGATCCTGCTCTGCACGACGTACGAAGAGGGATGGCGCGAATACGAGAGGTTTGCCGATCATGTCCTGGGGATTATCTCTGACATCGATCTCCTCCACCAGGGCTCACGCGACCCGCGCGCGGGCATCACCCTGGCGCGGAAGATCAAGGCACAGCATCCCGATATCCCGATCCTGCTGCAATCGGCCGACCCGGAGAGCGAGCCGGACGCCCACATGACCGGCTCGTCGTTCCTCCTCAAGAACTCCCCCACCCTGCTGCATGACCTGGGCCAGTTCCTGACGCGCTATTTCGGATTCGGGGACTTCATCTTCCGCCGCGCCAACGGCACTGAAGTCGGACGCGCCCACGACCTGAAATCCCTGGAGGACCAGCTGCGAGTCGTCCCGGAGGAGACCGTCATTTACCACTCCGAGCGGAATCATTTCTCAAACTGGCTGAAGGCACGAACGGAGTTCTCGCTTGCCGACAGACTGCGTCCCAGAAAGGTCTCGGACTTTCCGACCTCGGAGGCCCTCCGCCTCGACCTCATCTCTTCGCTCAAGAGCTACCGCCGGTCCCGTCAACTCGGCCAGATCATGGACTTCGACCCCGCCACGTTTGACCCGGAGAGCAGTTTCGCCCGGATCGGCGGCGGCTCGCTGGGCGGGAAAGCACGCGGGCTTGGCTTCGTCAACACGCTGCTGAGCGATTTCGACATCCGCGACAAATTCCCCGAGGTACGGATAGCGGTACCTCCCGCGGTGATCCTTGCCACGGACATCTTCGACCAGTTCCTCGAATCGAACAACCTGCGCGAGATGGCCCTGCACTCAAAGGACGACGTCGAGATAACGCGGCGTTTCCTCGCGGCAAGACGATTTCCGCGAAAAAACCGCTCACAGCTCGCCGAGTACCTGGAGCTCACGCGGGTGCCCCTCGCTGTCCGTTCATCCACCCTCCTGGAAGACTCGCAGTACCACCCCTTCGCAGGGGTGTACAAGACGTACATGATCCCGAACAATAATCCCAACCCGCTCATCCGGCTCCACCATCTCATCGCGACCATCAAGCGGGTGTATGCCTCCACCTTCTACCAGAGTGCAAAGGAGTACATCAAGGCCACCGCCTACCGTCTCGAAGAAGAGAAGATGGCCGTCATCGTGCAGGCGATCGTCGGTACCCCTCATGGCCGCAGGTTCTATCCCGACATTTCAGGTGTTGCGCGCTCGCACAACTTCTACCCCGTCCCGCCACAGAAGGCTGAAGACGGAACGGTCTCGGTGGCGCTGGGACTGGGCCGACTGATTGTTGAGGGGGGCGTCGTGCTCCGCTTCAGTCCCCGCTACCCGAAGCACCTCATCCAGTTCTCCTCCACCGAGGACGTCCTGCGCAACAGCCAGAAGGAGTTCTTCGCGCTCGACCTCGACGGGGGAGTAATTCCCCCGGCAACGACGGATGACACGCTCATAGCGACGCACCCACTCACGGTGGCAGAGAGGGACGGGAGTCTTGCCCATGTCGGTTCCACCTACGTCCCGGAGAACGAGGCGATCGTCGACGGAGTCTCCAGGCCCGGCATGCGTCTGGTGACATTCGCCCCCATCCTGCGCCATGCGGTGTTCCCCCTCCCCTCGATCCTCCAGATGCTACTGGACCTCGGAAGCAGCGGGATGGGCACGCCTGTGGAGATGGAATTTGCCGCCAATATGTGCGTGCCCGAGGGTGAGCGCCGGGAGTTCGCGCTGCTCCAGATCCGGCCGCTCGTCCTGAGCACAGAGCCGGTGGACTTCGCCTCGGAGCAGTGCGATCCGGTCCAGCTGGTGTGCCGGAGCGAGAGGGTGCTTGGCAACGGCATGATGCGCAACATCCGGGACGTGGTGTGCGTGGATATTCGCCGGTTTGAGCGTTTACACACCAGAGACGTGGCAGCAGAAGTCAGCACGCTCAATCAGAAGCTGGTCGCCGAACGACGTCCCTATCTCCTTGTGGGGGTAGGGCGCTGGGGGTCACTCGACCCGTGGTTGGGGATACCCGTGCGGTGGGATCAGATCGCCGGGGCGCGGGCAATCGTGGAAGCGGGTTTCGAAGACATTGACGTGGAGCCGTCACAGGGCTCTCACTTCTTCCAGAACATCACGTCATTCATGGTGGGGTATTTCACCATTCCGCGGAATGCCACCAATGGCTTCCTTGACTGGGATTGGCTCCTCCAGCAACCCCCGGTCGAATCCCTCGCCTACACCCGCCACCTGCGGTTTGAAGCACCGCTGATCGTCGCAATCGACGGTCAACACAACAGGGGAATCATACGAAAGCCGGAGAGGTAGCTGCTCCTCCCCGGCCTCCGCAGAGCGGCACGATTGCCCACAGGCCTATCGAAGAAGCTCCTCTACCTCTTCCCTGTCCAGATCCATGACGTAGGGGATTCCGCTGATCCGCTCGGCGTCGCGTGTCAGCGCGCCCAGATCATCCCGTGAAATGTGATTGAGGGAAAACTTCCGGCACCCCGCCATCAACTGCCGCATCCCCTGTGCGAGACGCTCATAGTACGTGTAGACGCCGATCGCGCCTGTCGGGAGCTCTTCAAACTGCTCCACACCGATCTTGTTCCGCAGTTCGGTCGATGTCACAAAGATCTCCTCCGTACTCGTCCCGAACCGCTCGACGTAGACCGGGAGCTCGTTAGCCTCGATGGCCTTGCCGATGGTCTTGCCAACCATGGCCGCGGCAATCGGTCCTCGCGCCATGCCAACCAACTTCACATGGGGGGCACCAAGTGCGAGACCCTTAAAGATCTGGTCCTCGAACGTGAATCCCCCTGCAACCGCAATCGCCGGCAGGTGCCGCTTCTTTTGGGCCAGCCGTTCCGCGTAGGTGTAGACAAGCGAATGCAGCTCCACAGGGGGAAGGCCCCATTCGTTCATCATGCGCCAGGGGCTCATGCCCGTCCCGCCTCCCGCCCCATCGACGGTGAGGAGATCCAGGTTGTATCGAGAGGCAAACACCAGTGCCCGTGCCGTGTCCACCGGCCTGTACGCTCCAGTATTCAAAAAGATGTACTTGGCACCGGCCCGCCGAAGGTCCTCGACACGCATCGCGAAGCT
>JBATTW010000066.1:0-4905 GCA_049670805.1 Bacteroidota bacterium | reverse complement strand
TCCAGCAGAGATGTGTATGGCTGGAAGGAGGTCGGCGAGATCACGCGGAGGGTCATGGGAAAGAACGCCCTACGGCTCCGCATCCCGGAATTCGGCGTCTACGCAATCTCTGCGGTGGCGGAGTTCTTCTCCCTCTTCAGCTCAAAACCGGCTCTCATCAACCTGGAGAAGGCCCGGGACATGGTGCAGGACTACTGGACCTGCGATTCCTCAAAAGCGAAGCGGGACTTCGGGTACGAACAGGAGATAGACCTGGAAGAAGGCATTCGGGAGACCGTCCAGTGGTATCGCGAGCACAACTGGCTCCGTTGAAGGCAAGACCCGGTCAGACCCCTGGCCGGCGGCATACCATTCCGCCAAAACAAAAATCCCGATAGTCAACCCGGCTTTCAGAGCCCTGGTCAAACCATCGGGATTTCGTTTGTAGCGGGGGCAGGACTTGAACCTGCAACCTTCGGGTTATGAGCCCGACGAGCTACCAATTGCTCCACCCCGCGATCGTGACTATAAATATACAAAACCCCCGGGAATAAGTCAAGCGGCAGGAGGAGACGACTTCCGGGTGAGTCACTTGCATTTGAGCCCACGATATTACTCATTTATTGATAGCAATCCCACACCTGCAGCGACAGATACGAGCATAGATGAAACTCCTTCTTGTCAATCCCAAAGTCCCCGAGAGCTTCTGGAGCTTTCGATGGGTGGCAGAAGCCGTTTTTCCTGAAAAACGAACGGGCAACCCGCCCCTCGGGCTGGCAACGCTTGCAGCCCTCTGCCCGGAGAGCTGGGATGTCGAGATCGTGGACGAGAACATCGAGTCGGTCCCGCTGCAACCCGAGGCAGACATCGTCGGTGTCTGCGGGATGGGGGTGCAATTGAAGCGGCAGACGGAGCTGCTCGCATTCTACCGAGAGAAGGGATACCATGTCGTCGCGGGGGGATCCTACGCGTCGCTCTGTCCTGAACTCTACGAGCTACTTGCAGATACCGTCGTTGCCGGTGAAGCAGAGTACATCTGGCAAGAATTCTGCCGGGATTTCGAGGCCGGAACACCGCAGGGGCTCTACCGTGAAACTGGAACCGTGGACCTGTCGGACTCCCCCGTTCCCCGCTTTGATCTCCTGAAGCTGGACAAATACCACTCCGTGAGCCTGCAGTTCTCGAGGGGCTGTCCGTTTCTCTGCGAGTTCTGCGATATCATCGTCATGTTCGGGCGGAAACCCCGGGCAAAATCCACAGAGCAGGTGGGTCGGGAACTGGACGTCCTCAGGAAGTTCGACGTACACCATCTCTTCTTCGTGGACGACAACCTGATCGGGAACAAGCGTTTCGCAAAGGATCTGATGCGATTTCTCGTACGGTACCAGGAGGAACACGACTACCGGTTTCACTTCGGCACACAGCTCTCCATTGATTTTTCCCAGGATGATGAGCTACTCCGTCTCGCGCGCGAGGCCGGTTTCGACTGGGTCTTCATAGGAATTGAATCACCCGAAGAGGAGAGCCTGAAGGAGACCAGAAAGCTGCAGAACACGCGTGGGGACCTGCTTTCATCCATCAGAAAGATCTACTCCAACGGGATTCAGGTGCTCGGGGGCTTTATTATCGGTTTTGACCACGACACGGTGGAGATTTTCGAGAAGCAGGAGCGTTTTATCACCGAGTCAGGAATACAGACGGCGATGGTGGGTCTCCTGGTCGCCGCACCCAGGACACCTCTCTATCAGCGATTGGAGAAGGAAGGCAGACTCGTCGCGGAGGCGGACAGTTCGGACAACACGAAGCTCGGCTCGAACATCATTCCTGCGGGGATGAGCTATGACGAGATGATCAGCGGATACCGAGCTCTCCTGTCCCGTCTCGTGCAGCCCCGCAGCATAGCGGATCGGATCAGGAAGAAGACCCGCTTTTTCATCGCTCCTCCCGCCAGGGAGGGCTATTCGCCGCGGGAGACATCAACGATCCTGAGGAGGTTCCTCCTTCGTGGCCTGCTACCGGGAGGGCTCCGGCGTATCTACCACTTCATCCGGTCCATGCCGATCACCCGTCCACAGCTCGTTCCGCTGGTTCTCCAGGACTGGATCATGGGTCTCTCGATGCGCGACTACGTCGAGAGGCACTTCGTCCGCGTAGGTGAGGGGGCAAAGCACTCACTGCAGGATTCGTTGAGATCGATACAGGCGGCCTTTTCCGAACAGCTCCGGCACGGCGTGCTGGAGATATCGTTCGGCCAGGTCACCAGCACCGCCTCGAATCTCTCCGTTTCCCTGAAGGGGTTTCTTGACCGCGACTTTTTCCGTCGGGCCTCGCGTCACCTGGAGAAGCTTCTGGAAGAGACCACCTCCACCGTTACGCTCCGTATCGAGGAGCTCCACGAGTCGCAGGTTCAGCATTTCCATCGGCTTCTCAAACGGCTTTCACGACATGGGGACCGCATCAGCATCGCGGTGCACGACGAGCTAAGGGGGATCGTGCAGATCGACTCCTCGGTGTTTCATCTCGTGCTGATCGGAACGTGAAACCGGATGATGGCCGGGTGAACGTCGCCATGAAATTGCCCATCATGGTAATGTTTCTCTTCCTTCTGCTCGCATGTTCGACACAGGATCCGGCCGCCCCGGGCGGGGACGACACGAGCCAGGAACTCCAGTTCATTGAATTGTTCAGATCCAACGATCAGTGGACGGGAGTGGCGGCCTCCCATGACGGACGCCTCTTTGTTTGCTTCCCTCGCTAGTCCCCCACCCTCCAGACCTCGGTGGCGGAAATAGGGTTCGAGAACGGCGTCGCGAGAAGCCTGGTCCCCTACCCCGACAACGAATGGAACACCTGGAACGCTTCAGCCTCACCGCAAGACCACTTTGTCTGCGTGCAGAGCATCTACGTGGACGGGGAAAACGCCTTCTGGATTCTGGATCCCGCCAATCCGATGTTCTCCGGCGTGGTCCAGGGAGGAGCAAAGCTCCTGAAGCTCGACCTGCAGACGAACAGGGTCATCCAGACGTTTCTCTTTGATAGCCTCGTCGCCCCGGCGGCATCCTACCTGAACGATATCCGCGTGGACACAGAGCATGATGTTGCCTATGTAACTGATTCAGGACTGGGCGCCATTATCGTTGTGGACCTGAGAACCGGGGTGAGTCGCCGCGTGCTTTACGACCACAGTTCGACAAAGGCCGAGAGAGTCGTCCTCACGATTGACGGGAGAGGTTGGGCAAATGTTGTTCATTCTGACGGTCTCGCGCTGAGGCCTGACGGAACCTATCTCTACTACCAGGCGTTGCGAGGAAGGACTCTCTACAGGATCGGGACCGACCGCCTTCGTGACACCTCTCTGACGCAGAGTCAGCTCGGAGCCTATGTGGAGCGCGTCGGTGAAACCGGAGCCGCGGACGGAATTGCATTCGCCCCCGACGGTAATCTCTATCTGACTGCGATCGAACACAACGAAGTGCGTCGCATGACACCCGGAGGGGAGGTCCAGACAGTGGTGGCTGACACTGGACTGAAATGGCCCGACAGCTTCTCCGTCACCCCCGACAATACTATCTACGTGACGACCTCCCGAATAGGGTTTAGCCTGGGGGTCCACCTGCTTTTCAAAATCATCAACCCGTAACCCGAGGATCTGACAACTATGCTCACAGGCAGAGAAAGGGTAAAAGCGACTCTGACGTTCTCCAGACCCGACCGCGCCCCGCGCGATCTCTGGGCCCTCCCTTTTGTTTCCCTCTTCCGGAAGAAAGAACTCGACGCGTTGCTGGAACGATTTCCGCTGGACATCGGAAGACCGGAGGTCAGCCCCGGGTCTGATGACCAGGACATCCAGAAGCTCTCGCAGCCGGGCAGCTACGTTGACGAGTGGGGGAGCGTCTGGTATCTGGGCGAGCCGGGAATCGTGGGCGAGGTAAAGGAACCGGTTCTCTCAGACTGGTCTCGACTACCGACATTTCATCCACCGTGGGAAACGATACGCAAAAGAGACTGGAGCCATGTGAACCGGCTCTGCGATCAGAGCGAACAGTTTATGGTCTCTTCCGTTTGCGCCCGTCCGTTCGAACGGCTGCAGTTCCTGCGGGGAACCGAGAACCTCTACATCGATCTGGGATACGACTCGAAGGAGTTCCGCACGCTCGTCGGGATGGTTCACGATTTCTACCGCGAAGAGGTCACGGGCTGGGCGGACAGCAACGTGGATGGGGTATTCCTGATGGATGACTGGGGCTCAAACGAGTCCCTCCTCATCAGCCCGGCTCAATGGAGGGAGGTCTTCAAACCGATCTACAAGGACTTTTGCGACATCATTCACGGAGCCGGGAAGCATGTCTTCTTCCACTCGGACGGTCACATTGCGGCCATCTACGGCGACCTCATCGAGATAGGCGTCGACGCCCTGAACTCTCAACTCTTCTGCATGGACATCGAGAGTCTCGCGCGTCAGCACAAAGGGAAGCTCACGTTCTGGGGGGAGATCGACAGGCAGAGTATCCTCCCCTTTGGAACGCAGGACGAAGTTCGTGCCGCCGTCCGCAGGGTGCGGTCCGCTCTTGATGACGGCAGCGGTGGTGTCATCGCCCAGTGTGAATGGGGGAAGGACAACAGCCGGGAGAACGTGGAAGCGGTCTTTGAAGCCTGGCTCTAGCCCTCCTACAGCCCGATCGGAGGACCGGATGCGGCCCGTGTCGAGTCAGCCCCTCCTCCAGTGACGCTCCCCGAATCGACACCGGACGAATCGCTCCTGAGAGATGCTCCCGGCTGAACCGGTTGCAGCTCCTCCTGCGGAGCGGTGGGAGCTCCCCTTGAACGACCCAGGGCGGCCTCCGGGAGTGCGGGGGGAATTGGCGGATCGAACTCAAAACCAAAGAGTTGCGGGTTCTCTCCGATGACTGCGGCCGAGACGATGCT
>JBATTW010000065.1:0-5707 GCA_049670805.1 Bacteroidota bacterium | reverse complement strand
GTGCAGCACAACGCCACCCCCGAAGCAGTAGCCGATGGCTGCGATTCTCGCGGGATCGGTCGTCTCGTGGTGCCTGAGCGTGTCAAGTGCCGCCACGAAACGCGCCCTTGCCGTCTCCATGTTCTGCATGACTTCGCCGGCGAACTTCATGGCATCATCCGGGTGGTCCGCCTGCTTTCCCTCTCCGTACATGTCAACCGCCAGGGCCGTGTAGCCCATCTCAGCAAGCATCCGTGCACGCTTTCGGGCGTAAGCGTTGTGCCCCCACCACTCGTGTACCACGAGGATGCCCGGTCGCTTCCCGGTGAGTGTGGCCTCGTAGGCGATGGTCCCCTTCATCGCGGTTCCGTCGACAGTGTAGACGACCTCCCGCTCTTCGATCCGAGGTTCGTTCTTCCCGCCGCAGGCGGCCGCAGCGAGCGTCATGCCGACGATGAGGACGAATCTGAGTGATTTCATGGGTCGTTCCTTGCTTCTCTGGAGGATTGCACTCTTTTGGCAATGCCAATAGTCGGGAAAAAAGGGGGAAGAATCAACCCGGGGACCTCTTTCAATTCGTTGAGGGCTGACCGTAGCGATCCAGGAATGCGTTCTCTGAGTCAACGGTCCCGAGGAGGACTATTTCAGAGCCCTCGCCAAAGAGAGTGTCGGGTTCAGGGTTGATCTGCATGCGATGGTCGTGCGCCACGGCGATGATACTGCAACCGCATTCTTCCCGGATGGCCGTCTCGGAGAGTCTCTTGCCCGAGAGGGAGGGGGGGAGTTTTACCTTGAAGACATCAACTCCTTCGGCGAGCATGACGATATCCCCGTGCCGGAGGATGTTCACGATTATGTTTGCCCCCATCGAGGCATACGACATAACGAAATCACACCCCGCTCGATGGAGTATCTGGACATTTCGCTCGAGAGTGGCACGGGTGATAATCTGGATATCCGGTCTGAGATGGCGACAGTAGGTGGTCAGGTAGATGTTGGCGTCATCATCGTGCGTCGTGATGGCCACTGCGGGTGCTTCCATGATTCCGGCGGCAAGGAGGACGGCATGGTTTGCTGCGTCCCCGACTATCAGTTTCTCCGGGTTGATTGAGGGGTCGGGGGAACGTTCAACGATGCGGTAGTCCAGCTCACGTTCCGAAAGGGAGCGCGCCATTGCCCTGCCCACATTGCCCCCCCCGAGCACAACGATTGGTGCGCTGGAGACATTATAGATGCAGAAGAGTTCGTTGTACAGCTCGATCTGCTCCTGGGCCCCCGCGAGGACGAGGACGGTCTGCCTGTTGATCGGCGTGTTCGGGGTCGCGGTCGCGAATCGTCCCTGCTTCCATACACCCACAACGGTGACACCCGTGAGTTCTCGCACGCCCGTCTCCTCCAGCGTCTTGTCGACGAGCGGTGTGCCCGAGGCTGCGGCTTCGGCGATGACGAGGTCATCCATCTGACCGATGACGTGTGCGATTGCATCCCCCGCCACCGTCCTCCTGGCAAGCGACTGTCCCATCAGCTCGTCCAGCGTCACCACATTGTTGCAGCCCGCGAGAGTGAGGATCTCTGCCGCGGTGGTATCCGTGGCCGTGGCGGTGATGGGAACGCCTGTCGAGATCTGGCGGACGGCATAGGCCGCGCTGGTATTCGTAATATCGGAGCCTGTAGCTGCAACCAGAGCTGCGCTTTCCACACGAACCTGCCTGTAGGTCTCGGGATCGTCACACGCCCCCAGGATGGCCCGTACCCCGTGGTCACGGAGATACGAGGCCTCCGTGAGCTCCGGAACGATCAAAACGTAGGGGTGGCCGAAGTGCTTCAGCTTCTCGATGATTGCCGCCGCGATCGGCCCGTACTGGACCAGGATGACATGATCGCGCGTTGCTCGCGGCAACTCACGCGGAACCCTCGCAGCGGATTGGAACAACTGGAAGATCGTGAAGGGAACGATGACGAGGAGAAAGACCACACCGGTGATCAGGACGAACGTCGTAAAAGCCCTGCCGATGTCGCTCACAAACACGATGTCCCCCAGCCCCAGCGTGGTCATGGTGGTGAATGTCCAGTAGACACCGGTTACCCAGCTGTGAGATTGTCCCTCCAGACTCATGAGCACCTGGAAAACGATTGTGTCGAACACGACAAGCGCAACCATGGTAAGAATGAGACGGGTGAGCAGGTGCGCATTGCGCCGGCTCGTGACGCGCTCGAGAACGTCCAGAGCGGGGAGGGGGAAGAGTCGAATCTGGTCAAATCGCAGTTTCATGCCGCTGCAACCCGGAGGTGTGACTGTGTAGAAAACTTACCGTAACCTCCTGACACAGTCAAGAGCGGGAACCGGCAAACGATTTCATTACGGTGGTCTTGCGTCTGCCTCGCCGTAGCGGGGCCGCCGATCGCCGCTATTGTCCTGGCCGCTGGTGCAATTGAAGTGCGGAATCTCTATATTGTTCTCTGTCAAAGGAGAAGCGCTGAACACACTGTGAAACGCCGAAGGAGAGAACCCGGACCGCCGTTCTGTACGAGATGCGGCAATGAGCTGGAGGAGTTCTGTTTCTCGCCGGCGGCGGAGAACCTCGAGGCCCTCTACGCTGCGGCCCTTCGTTGTCAGCTGGAGGATCGGCAGAACGGGAAGGTGTGCGCCAAGGTCTTCATTGCCGGGGAGGGTCCCTCGGCCTCGTTGCTCGCAAAGCCACGAAGGAGAATCACCCGAAAGTCTCTCCAGGCCCTCAAAGAGTCCATTCTTCGGACAATCCGCGAACAAGCTGACCGGTAGAATACCGCATTCCAGCCATGTCCCACCCGACTCATGCCACGCGCGCTGAGATCGATCTCGCTGCGTTCCGCCACAACCTGGATGCCGTGACGTCATACACGGGACCCGACATCAAGGTAATGGCCGTTGTCAAAGCGAACGCCTACGGGCATGGATCAGTGCGACTGTCGGAAGAGGCCGTCCGCCACGGCGTGGAATATCTGGCGGTTGCCCGGTTTCACGAAGGGGTGGAGTTGCGTGAAGCGGGAATCCGACATCCGATAGCCCTGTTCGAACTCCTCCAGGATGATCATCTGCTCCCGTCGATCGAATACGGTATGGAACTCACGCTGGTGTCTGTGGATGGCGCCCGAAGGGTGAACCAGGTGGCCCGCCACGCCGGAAAGATTGCACGCGTGCATGTCAAGGTCGATACGGGGATGGGCCGGCTCGGTGTTCTCCACAGTGAGGCGGCGGAGGTTGTAGAGACTATCGCACGGCTCAGTTCCATTGAACTGGTGGGTGTCTACAGCCATTTCGCCACCTCCGAAGAGAGCGACCAGTCGTTTGCGAAGCTGCAGCTCTCCCGTTTCCAGGATCTGCTGCTTGAGCTCGACAGGAGGAAGGTCGAGATTCCCCTCAGGCACATGGCAAACAGCGGGGCCATTATCTCCCTACCCGATGCGCACTTTGACATGGTCAGACCCGGTATCATGTTGTACGGATACCCCCCCGGTAAAGGAATGCCCCAGCGATATCCCGTGCGACCCGTGATGTCGCTCAAGTCAAGGGTGGCGTCGATCAAGACTGTTGGAGCGAAAACGAGTGTCTCTTACGGGAGGCGATACTTCACCAGGGTGGAAACAGTCATCGCGACGATTCCAATCGGCTATGCGGACGGTTATGCCAGAGTTCTGACAAACAAGTCCCGTGCGCTGATCCGGGGAAGGGCCTACCCTGTTGTGGGGACCGTGACCATGGATCAGGTCATGGTTGATGTCGGACCCCATGGAGACGTGCGTGAAGGAGACGCGGCCACGTTGATCGGGAGAGACGGGGAGGAGCTCATAACGGCCTGGGATATCGCAGAATTGGCGGAAACGATACCGTATGAAGTGACATGTCTGATCACGCCAAGGGTCCCCAGAGTCTTTTCCCCTGCCGGGTGATGGTCGCTAGCAAGGGACTCTTATTCTAAGGCTTGGAGATGCGAGAGCTGTTCCAGGTCGGAGCTATAACCCGTCGGCCGCGGTCTGGGTAGACTTTCTCGCCCTCTTTGGAATCGCAACCGACAACGGTGTCATTATCTCCACATATCTGGACCAGGTGTTCTCGAGCGAGAAGCCGGCCACGGTCCAGGAGATTCGTGAAGCCACGGTGAAGGCAGCCAACCGTCGAATCCGACCGGCCCTTATGACCTTTGCGACGACGATCCTGGCGCTCCTTCCCGTCCTTACGTCGACGGGGCGCGGAGCCGATATCATGGTGCCGATGGCTATCCCTTCCTTCGGAGGCATGACGATGGTCCTGGTGACGGTGTTCCTCCTGCCCGTGCTCCCCAGCGCCCTTTCGGAGCGCCGATTGCGGAGAAGAATGGTGGGGACCGAACGAGTGTGACCGTGGACAATTCGACGGTCAGAATCTTCAGACGCCAATTGACAATGCGAACGGAATTCCGCATTATACGGCGTTCTCAGGCGTACTTCCAACAGGGGTTACAGTATGACGATTCTTCTCGTTGACGACGAGCCCGAATATCGCTTAATAATGAAGAATGTTTTGAGCGGAGAGGGGTGGGACGTCCTCCTCGCGGAAAACGGGCAGGAAGCCCTCGATAGGCTCAAAGAGCACTCCGTTGATCTCGTTGTCACCGACATCTATATGCCTGTAATGGACGGGATAAAATTTCACCGAACTGTCAGAGCTCTTCCGCAATTCGAATCGCTCCCGTTTCTTTTTGTCTCTGCCTATGATGATCAGCATACGCTGGACGCGATCAAGGATCCGAACCACGAAGGCTTCGTTCGGAAGACGAGACCTGTCGAGGAGATCCTGGAATGGGTCACGTATCTTTCGACTCCTCAGGAACAGAGGCCGAAGTCTCCTCCCACGCCGCTGCCCCTGAAGAGCGCACGTATGCGAAGGGGAGATTCCAGCACCCCGATCTACTGACAGCTCTCTGCCCGTATCCTCGCAACCGGGGACCCCTGCAGCTTTCTTCACGGCGTTCAACAACCTCCATTGACCAATGTCCGACACAATTCGTGCACCCGGCGTTCTCGTTACGGGGGCAAACGGCGAGATGGGGCACGGCCTCATCGAACGGCTGGCGGAAGCCGGGAACACCAACATCATCGCGATCGATGTCAAGCCTCTTGATGAATCGTTGAGGAAGATGGTCTCGGCATCCATCTCCGGCGATATCCTCGACCACCGCCTTCTTGAACGGCTCCAGAGCGAGTACGAAATCCACACCGTCTACCATCTCGCGGCGCTCCTCTCGACGCGCGCTGAATTCACTCCCGAGGCGGCGCACAGAGTAAACGTCGAAGGGACCATGCTCCTCCTTCGTCTGGCGATTGACCAGTCGGGGTGGCACGGTGAGTCTGTGAAGTTCCTCTTTCCGAGTTCCATCGCGGTCTACGGCCTCCCCTCGCTGGAAACAAAACTCCGTGCCGGCAAGGTGAAGGAGCACGAGTGGAATTTCCCCATTACCATGTACGGCTGCAACAAACTCTACTGTGAGTACCTGGGGAGATACTATTCGAAGCACTACCGCCAGCTGGCCGCAGACGCCCGGACAGGAGGCGTGGATTTCCGCTCCATTCGGTTTCCCGGGCTTATCAGCGCGGTAACCGTCCCGAGCGGGGGGACGAGTGACTTCGCACCGGAGATGCTCCACGCGGCCGCGCAGGGGACGCAGTACAACTGTTTTGTCCGGGAGGACGTGCGCATTCCGTTTATGGC
>JBATTW010000064.1:0-3214 GCA_049670805.1 Bacteroidota bacterium | reverse complement strand
CCGTATAGGGGAGGGCCCAGAAGCTGGTGAGCCCGATCTGGTCCGACTCACTTACGTCGCGGATCCCGAAGTTGGGTTCCGATGTGATGTTTCCGTCTGCGTCAATCCCGATGTCCGGCTGGCCGTTCCCTTCACCGAAGTCTCCCGTCTCAGGGAGACCGTCGATCCCGACATCGTTCTTCTCCAGGTCCCAGTCACCGTCTTCGTCTCCCGACCATCGGGGCTTGGGCGGGCCATAGACCTCCCGGTACTTGGCCGTGTCACTGATGCCTGTCTCCAGCGGGATGTCCGTCCCGTCGATGAAGACGCCGGCTTCGTTAAAGGGGCTCTCGTCTGTTATTCCGTCATCGTCGTTGTCCTCCCCGTAGACGGAATTGGTGGGGGACTCCAGAAACTTGAAACCGAAGTAGCCTGTCGGGAGGCCGCCGTCACCGCGTCCATCCTCATCCCATGCGTAGACCATATTCCTGGAGCGCTGTGGGAACGGGTCGGCCAGTTCTCCGCTCGGCGGGATGAAAAAGGCCCGGTCGTCGCTGTAGTCCGAGGGCCCGCCTATGTGCGGATCTCCGTACATCCCGAAGTAGACCTTGGAGATGGTTTTTGGGCTCCGGTTCGTGACGCGGTAGACGAGAAAAATGATGTCTTCCGCAAGCGGATTGTTGAACTGGAAGAACCGGCACTCCAGGTCCAGTCCAAGCCCCCGTTTGGTGGAGTCGTCAGGGAAGGGGTAGTACGCGTATTTCTCGTTCGTGGCGTCGTCGGTGATAAAGAAGACCTCTTCGTCGGGAGAGGTTGCATCGTCTCCCAGAAACGCGGGCCAGACATACCGACCAAGGGTCTGGTTGTACCATGACTGTGGCCAGCTGTGTGGTTTCCGCGTCAGGTCTCCAAGGACGTCCGACCTGTGGCTCCAGGCGGCGATGTCGGGCTGGTCAGGTGCAGCCAAACCCAGTTTTGGCAGCCATCCCCATTTCAACGTCCCGTCGGGGGCGTACCCACCCTGGGTGGGGAGCCACATCCCGTCGTTCAGGATGTGTACCGTGTCGCCGTGGATGTCCTCGACCTCGCCGGCGACCAGGGGCGTGAACTCAAAGCCGTGCCCGAGGTTGTTCCAGACGAGATCGGCGATGTTCCCGAGCGTGTTTGGCCGTGTAATGCTTCCGTAGTTGTAGACGACAGTCGTGATCTTGTTTCCGCTAATGATGAGGCTCTTGATCTCACCCATGCTGCCGGTCACCTTGGCGAGGGTTGCGTCGGTCTTCCGGTCCATGAAGTCCAGAACCCGTTCCCATTCATCCGGGGTCGCTGTCTTGGGATCGAAGTTGTCCCAGTCGATCTCCTGGGCCTCGGCGGCGCTCCCCGCAGTGAGAAGAAGAGCTGCAAATGCTGAAAGAAGATACCTGGTGAACATAGAGTTTCCCGTAAAAGTGATGTTAAAAGGCAAGGGATGCTCCAAAACGTATGAGTCTCGGCTCCACAATGTTTGCCGGGTTCGCATAATAGTTGTCGATGGCGCTCATGGGAACCATTCCCGCGTCGCCGCGGGAGATCCGGTTGCGGAGGTCCGCGAACTGCGATGGATTTGTGGTCTCCTCGATATTGTAGAGCGCCCTTCCGGAGTTGGCGTAGACATAGAGCTCGTTCTGAAGGTCAAAGACGTTATCGACCTGGAGGAAGATCGAGACATCCACCTCTCCGATCGGGAACCACTTCTCCATCCTGAGATCCACCATCCACTGGAACGGTTGCCGATCGCTGTTCTGTTCAAACGTGATCGGGACGATGTTTGCCGGGAACGCCGGCGTGTATGGTGTTCCGGTTCGGAACCAGGCAATGAGGCTCACGTTCCAGTCGGAGGGTTTGGTCAGCGCAATCGTTGAAGTGAGCGTGTGGCTCCGGTCAAAACCCTGCGGGACCAGGAATGTCTCGTTGACCCTGTTCTGCTGCTCGTTGAAAAAGACCTCCTCTGTCGGGAGCGTCCGGTTCCCTTCCGCAATCTGGAACGTGTAGTCCAGGCTGGCCGAGAAGAGACCACCCACGGGGCGGCGCCTCAGGAGGGATATGATCACTCCCCGGGCGTTTGCGTAGGAGAGGTTTGTCAGGACGAGATACTGGAGGTCGCCGCGCGCAGTGATGATGCGCTGCGAGAAGATGTAGTCTTTTACGTCCTTGTAGAAGCCGGTGATTTCGATCTTCAGGTCTTCTGTCAGTCCCTGCTGGAGTCCCAGCTCGTACTGAATGCTCCTCTGCGGCTCCACGTTCGCATTCCCGAATGACGGGGTTGTTCCGAAAGGGGCACGGTAGTTGGGGTTCGTGTAGAGCCGTGAAAGGGAGCCGATCTGGTAGAAGTGTCCGTAAGAGAATCGGATGCTCCCCTGGTCCGTAATCGGGAAGGAGATGCTGAGACGGGGTTGAGGCATGTGTTTCGCCTCTGCGTCCTGGAGACCGTCCTTCACGAATATGGTGTCCTGGCTGGAGAGCTCCTGGCTGGTATTCGGGTTGTACTGGGCTTTGGGATCAAAGTAGTCGTAACGGAAACCCAGGTTCAGGATGATTGAGTTGAAGAGCTCGATTTTGTCCTGGATGTACCCGCCCAGTTGAATCGGATCGTAGTTGTAGTAGGTGTACCCCCCCTCAACCGTCGGGATAACCGGCTGAAAGACGTTTCCCTTGAATGCATTCAGGAAGGTCGGCTCGGCAGCGAGATCGTTGGGGTCCCTGAATTGGAGCACGTAGTACTCGTACTCCACGTTGTTGAGACGCAGATCGAACCCCCCTTTGATCTCGTGTATGTCGCCTACCTGTGCCACGATGTCACCTTTGAGGGCCCAGGTTCGGGTCTTCTGATACTCCCTCGCCGGGTCGTTTCCACCTACGAGATAGGAGGTGTTCGGAAGTGCCCGCTGTTGGAAGCTGGGGATGTACCCGGGATCATTGGGCTCTTCAAACATCCTGTGCCTGAATATGTCGACGTAGTGCGACCCCTTTATCGTGTAGAACATCCTCTCGTTCACCGAGTGGGTAATATCGATGGCGGTGAAGTAGGATTCTCCGTTCCTCGTTGCCCGGCCGTCCGGCATGTATCTGTGCTGGAATGTGGAGCCTCCCTTTCTCTCCCAGGCGTCGGTGATAAACTCTCCTTTGATGCGTAGCTTAGGGATAATCCGCCAGGCCAGGTTTGCCTGAATATTGTAGCTCTTCGACGGGTTGAGAG
>JBATTW010000063.1:0-2323 GCA_049670805.1 Bacteroidota bacterium | reverse complement strand
CCCACGGCGAAGAGACCCTGGTAAAATACTCCTGGCAGCTCGGCCTTGGGCTGAAAGTACATCTCTTCGGCGGCCTGGGGCTGGACCTGGCGGCGAGATACAACTCGCATTTCTACTCGCACGAGGCCATGCTGACGGGACTCGAGTACAGTGTGGGCCTGGGATGGGCCTTCGGGCGGTAGCGAGGAGATGGGAGATCGGGATGGACTACTCTCAATAGAAGAATCTGGAGGTCGTTATGATCAATCTAAAAAAGGGAAACACGGGTCGACGCATTCACTCCGGTCCTCTCTGGATCGGCGTGCTGATGCTGTCGATACTCTCCGGGTGTTCATCGTTCCAATCACATCAGCGGTTGAATCTGACGCCGTTTGCCGAGAGTATGATCACGGTTGCCGGCGACATTCAGTACAGCCTTGCGCAACACAGACTGGTGCTGATGAGAAGACAGGAGCATGGACCGGCCCTGCAGAACTTCGGTCAGCACGTCCTCAAGATGCGCAGGGTGATATCCGGCATCATCGCCTACTCCATTGAAATCGTGACACTGGCCGAGGCACCCACCTCCGGGAAGGAAAGAGCTGCGGCGCTGGCTGATTACCTGGAGGGCCTCAGACGCCCCGTTGTGGCAGAGCCGATCCCTGATCTGCACCTGACTTCGGCTCAAATCGACAAGATCATCCAGAATGTCCGGTCGCAGAAGAACTTGCTTGCCGCCCTGGGTGCTGCGCAACCGCTGATCGATGAGGTGGCCCGGGTAGCGAGCGAGTTGACCGATGATTCAGCGGAGCTGCTGGATAAGGCATCCGACGAACACCTCCGGACCTGGGATGAGGAGTACAAAGCCGTCATCTGGGCAGATGAGGAGATCCGGGATGCACAGGTAGAGAACATGAGGGGGCTGTATTTCTTGCGGGAATACATACGCGGTAATGAAGCAGCGCTGGATTCCCTCTACACCACAGATCCGCTCATGGAGAGGCTCTTCCCGAGAAAGTCGGCGGAGGACATCGAGACGGTTCTGGGGCTCCAGGGGCGACTGATCTACAAGCTGGAGAAACTCAACGAGATGAGGAACCAGTTTCATCCCTCCATGGAACTCTACTGGAAAGGTCTCATGGAGCTGGATGATGCAAAGGCAGCATACAAGGGTGCATTCCGGAAGGCACGGAATGCCGTCCTCCTCTGGTCCCGAGCACACAGAGCTCTGGCAGCGGGAGTGACCGACCCTGCTCAAATTGACATTATGGGGCTCATGCTGAAGACGGCACAGAAAGTTCTTCCGATCCCGGGTTTGTAGCATGGTCTGACGGAGAGCTTCGAAATGAACGCCGATCTTGAAACAGGGGTAATGGGACATGTCGATGACACGAGAAGAAACCGTTCTGAGAATGAATTCCGTCGCCACGTACAGGATCGAGGTGCAGGGGAGACTGGACGTGGAATGGGCCGACAGGCTGGAGGGAATGAACATCACGCACCGGGAGCACGGCACGCCGGTGACAACCCTCATTGGTCGTTTGAGAGACCAGGCAGCTCTCTCCGGCCTCCTGAACTCTCTGTATGAGCTGCGCCTGCCGCTCCTGTCGGTGGTCCTGCTGGAGTATTCAGATGATGACGATGGCAAGGCCACAGGCAATCAGTAACGACGACGCAATGTATCACCGATAAACACCAGGGAGGCAACAATGAAACAGTACAGTCGAAGCACACAGGGTATCATCGGTCGGGGGTTGCTCATATGCGCCCTGGCACTGTTCACGTTGACCGTGACCGGATGCACCTCTGATTCCGGGGGACCGACCCAAAGCGATGTACCTACCTATGCAATGACCACGGACATCCCTCCGCAAATCACTACCCCGGATCGGGTTCAAACGTCGATCGGGACCGTTGAGTTCTTCGATGGCGTGCCGATTGGGAACACCAAGGAGATGCTCTACGATTTTGTCGACCGGGGCCGGGCGGTGGAGGCGTTCATCAACATGACGCCGGCGGCTTCAATGTACTCACTGCGGCAAGGGCACCGTGATCTCGGCCTCACCAAGAGCCACCAGATCCTGATCGCCGAGCAATTGGGCGACTCCAAGCCACTGGTGCTGACCTGGAACAACACCTCGCTCTACACCTGGGGATTCCTGGATCTCAAGAAGGACGGTCCCACCGTTATTGAGCTGCCGCCGGACGTGCTCGGCATCCTCGACGACATGTACTTCCGCTACATCTCGGACATGGGTGCGGCGGGGCCCGACAAAGGCAAGGGCGGCAAGTACCTCGTGCTGCCCCCCGGTTATGAGGGCGGCGTCCCGGACGGCTATTATGT
>JBATTW010000062.1:0-7072 GCA_049670805.1 Bacteroidota bacterium | reverse complement strand
ACTCTATTCATTGTCGTCCACCGATCCTTTCTCCAGTATCCGATCCACGGTCGGGGTGATGTCGTCCCAGGAGAAACCCCTCCGCTGAAGGAATGCGGCAAGCCGTTTTTTCAATTGGATGTTGTCGGGAGCGATCCGTTCCGAACGGTGTCGTCGAATGTACTGCCGGGCCGCCTTCATCGTCTCCTCCCGAAAATCAGCTTCCCGGGCGCATTCCTGCATGGCATCTTCGATCGCTTCCCGGTCTACGCCGAACTGGAGAAGCTTCTGGCGGAGGTGCCGTCCACCGGCGGGTCTCAGGGTAAGCGCGTCGCGGATATAGAGACGGGCAAATTCCGCATCGTCGAGAAGTCCGGCGGCCTTGAGCTCTTCCGTCACGCGGGTGATCAGAGCATCCGGCACGTCTTTTCTGCGGAGTCGGTTGCGAATTTCCCGCTCTGTGCGGGGGCGCGTGGCCAGAAGACGGAGTGCCGCGTTCTTGGCGGCAATCAGCTCCTCAGTTTGGTGGAGTGATCTGAGTTGTTCTTCAGAGAGGGTGTCTCCGGTCCTGAGCGCCAGGCGGGCGAGCGTTTCGGCGTCGACTCCCGCCAGGAATTTCCCGTCCGCGTATATGCTCTTCCGCCCCGAACGCCTCTTCTGGTTTTCAATCCTGGTGATCCGCAAGCACTATTTCTTTCTGGCCTGATCGGTTCGCGCTGTCGCGGCGGCTTCCGTCCCGGCGCGTCCAGTGCTGGTGGGACTCCGGCTTGACGACTTCTCCCCGCCGGGCGCCTCTCCTCCTGCTTCATTCCCGGAGGGGAGCAGCCCCAGTTTCTTCCGGGTTTCTCGGTCGATCGTCTCTGCCTTCTCCCGGTTCTCGAGGAGGAATCGCTTTACCGCATCCCGTCCCTGTCCGATGCGGTCGTCGCCGTAGGAGAACCAGGACCCGGCCTTGGCGATGATATCCTGGTCCACCGCGGTGTCTATCAGGTCTCCGAGCCTCGAAATCCCCTCGTTGTAGAGGATATCGAAATGCGCTTCGCGGAAGGGGGGCGCCACCTTGTTCTTCACCACTTTGGCGCGGGTACGGTTCCCGATGATACTCGTCCCCTCTTTGATGGCCTCGATCCGACGGACGTCAATCCGGACTGAGGCGTAGAACTTCAGTGCGTGTCCTCCCGTGGTCGTCTCAGGGTTGCCGAACATCACGCCGATCCTCATTCGGAGCTGGTTGGTGAAGATCACCGATGTGCGCGATTTGCTGATCGCTGACGCCAGTTTTCGTAACGCCTGCGACATGAGTCGGGCGTGGACACCCATGGTGGGATCGCCCATCTCCCCTTCGATCTCGGCCCGCGGCGTCAGCGCTGCGACGGAGTCAATGACAACGACATCCAGTGCCCCGCTCCTGACGAGCGTCTCCACAATTTCAAGCGCCTGTTCGCCGAACTCCGGCTGAGAGAGAAGGAGGTTGTTTACGTCAACACCCAGTTTGCGGGCGTAGTGTACGTCGAGGGCATGTTCGGCGTCGACAAAGGCCGCTATGCCCCCGTTCTTCTGCGCCTCTGCGATGATGTGGAGGCAGAGGGTTGTTTTGCCCGAAGACTCGGGTCCGAAGATCTCTATGACCCGGCCGCGCGGAATCCCTCCGATACCAAGCGCGGCATCGAGGGAGATCGCACCTGTTGAAATGACATCGACCTTTTGAATGGGTCCCTCTCCCAGACGCATGACGGAGCCCTTGCCGTGCTGTTTCTCTATCTGATCGATGGCGTTCTTCAGGGCTTGTGCCTTGGCGGTTTTCTCATCTGGCATGAGGTTCTCCTCTTTTGTACTATCGTTACTCTGTTCGGTGCGGAATTCCGACGAAGGGAAATGACTTCAGGATTGTGTATACCGAGCCGCTTGATTTCAGCTCGCTTCGAACAAGCAGGACTTCGTGCACCGTCGCGGGGTGGCTTTCAAAGGTAACAGATTCCAGCATCCTGCGCAAGTTGTGGAGGTTCCCTGTTCCCTTGACCCTCCCGAGCGTGATGTGCGGATGGAAGGCGCGCTCTTCTGGCTTGAAGCCAAGCTGGCTCATCTCCCGGTCGATTGATTTCTGAAGTCTCTCCAGTCCTCCGTCCGGATCATCCAGTCCCACCCAGACCACGCGAGGGTTCCCCCTGCCGGGGAAGCTTCCCACCCTGCGCGCGACGGCCTGGAAGGGAGATGTCCCGTCGCAGACACGCTCGAGGGATGCGGTGATGGAGGGGAGGAGTGCCTCGTCCGTGCCGCCCAGAAACTTGAGCGTGGCGTGGAATTTATCCCGGCCCTCCCATCGAACCTGGGCCTTGCTTGAACGGAGCCGGGCAGAGAGGTGTTCCAGTTCCTCTTTGACCTGCTCTGAGGTGTCCACGGCGATGAAGAGTCTGGGTCCGGCCATGTTCCGGGGTCTCCGACCGATGAGTTGATTGTTGTGGGTGTGGAGGCCTCTCAGGCGGATCCTTCACCAATGTTCAGAATTCTTCGTCGGACGATTTCCAGGGCCGCCTGTGAGGCCCTCTCCTTCACGCGATAACGGGCGTCGCCGAAACGGAAACTGAGGGCCACGTTGCCGGTGCTGTCGGAGCAACCGATCCATACGAGGCCGACAGGTTTCTCTATTGTTCCTCCCGTGGGGCCGGCGATCCCCGTTGTGGAGAGCCCAATGTCGGTCCCGGCCGCGTCCCGGATCCCCGTCGCCATTGACCGGGCCACCTCCTTGCTGACCGCCCCGTGGGCCGCGATCATCTGTTCAGGCACACCGAGGAGATCGGTTTTGGACGCGTTGCTGTAAGCGACCACCCCGCGCTCGAAGTAGGCAGAGCTTCCGCTGATGTGTGTGATTCTATCGGCTATCATCCCCCCGGTGCAGGACTCCGCAGTTGCAATCGTGAGTCCTCTCTCGCCGAGCAGGCGACCCACCACCTGTTCGAGTTCCTCTTCCTCCGTGCCATAGATGTACTTGCCTATGCGGGACCGAAGGTACGTCTCGATGCTCCGTGCCCTCTCTTCCGCTTCGGCGGCGTTCGGATGCTGGACGGAGATCCGGAGGCGGACTCCCCGGGGTGAGGGGAGAAAGGCCAGCCCTGCGCCCGCAAGGTGCTCATCCAGAGGCTCGAGTTTGCGGGCAAGCAGACTTTCCGGGATGCCGGTTGTGCGAAGCGTACGGTGGATGATCCTGTTCCCCGGCGCGCGCTCTGAGAGGAACGGCAGGACTGATCGTACCATGATTTCTCTCATTTCATACGGCACGCCCGGCAGGACAATGGCGACTTTCTCTTCTCTCTCCATGGCCAGACCGGGGGCGGTTCCGACCGGATTCAAGAAGAGTGTCGCGCTCTGCGGAACCATCGTCTGTTCTTCCGCTGAGGCGGTCCACTCCATCTGGCGCGCTTTCAACAGGGATGCAATCTGTTCCCGAACGCGAGGATCACTGACCATCTGAGTCTTGAAAAAGGCGGAGAGGGCGCGCTTTGTGACGTCGTCGTGCGTCGGTCCCAGACCGCCCGTCGTCACCACGAGATCAGACCGGGTCCATGACTCCTGGAGGGCTTCGAGGATCTCCTCGTGACCATCCCGCACCGTCGTCATCCTCTCTGTCCCGATGCCGATCTTGCTCAGCTCGCCGGCGATGAAGGCCTGGTTGGTGTTGATCACCTGTCCTATCAAGAGTTCGTCGCCGATCGTGATGATTTCTGCAGTCATCCTAGGGGAGCTGTTCGATGATTGAAGAGGTTTCCGGGAACGCCAATCCGGCCAGGAGCAGGAGGAGGTGAAACGCGAGGTTAGTGTAGGCGCCTGCCACAACATCATCCCCCATTATCCCCCAGCCACCGGGGAGGCGTTCGAGTGTCCGGGCGGGCTCGGGTTTGAGGATGTCGAGGAGACGAAAGAGAAGAAAGCAGAAGACAACGGCAACGATAGTCTTTGGCACCCAGAGCAGACTGACCCACATACCCACCATCTCGTCGATCACCACTATCGAAGGATCGGGTCCGTGTTCTGACCCGGGTTGAAAAGCTTGCTTTAATCGGGCTGCGCTCGCGGTAAGAGTTCCTCCCTCCGCCCCGGCGACCCGGCCCGAGGTGATGACACCCGCGAAGAACCCGATAACCGTCAGCGTGAGCAGAACCGGTGGAGAGCTGACACCCGGGATGAGGTAGATCAGCACCGCCAACAGCGTGCCGACCGTACCGGGCGCCCAGCGCGAGTATCCTGTGAAGAGCCCAGTCGCGATGAGCCGCGTGAAAAAATGAGGCCGGGTAGGCTGTGTCTCAGTCTGGGAAGCGGGTGCCGGCATTCAACTCGCGAATTTTTTTTCTGTTTGCAAACAGGTACGCAACTCCGGTTCCGACCGTGGAGAGGGTCACCAGCAGCATCATGCCAAACAACACCTGCGGGTGCATCAGATCATCGATTGTCGGACCGAATCGTTCGTAGACGACAGGAACGCTCCTGGCGACGTAGAGGATAAGAATATAGTAGATGACGACAAACTCGCCAAAGGTCTTGGCCTGGGCTCCTTTTGTCGTTACGACGGGTTGGCCACGGTATTCGGCGTAGATGCGCAGCCCGGTGATGAGGAAATCGCGCACGACGATGATCCAGACCATCCAGCCATCCACGAGCCCGAGGCTGGCGAATGCTATCAGAGCGGCGGATGAGAGGATCTTGTCGGCGAGGGGATCCAGGAATTTCCCCCAGCGTGAGATGTACCCCAGCTTGCGGGCAATCCAGCCGTCATACCAGTCGGTGAGAGCTGCGATGACGAAAACAACAAGGGAGAGCTGCTTGTGGACGGAGGAGTCCGAGAGCAGGAGCGCAACGAATACCGGTGTCAGGATGACCCGGAGGAGGGTCAGCTGATTCGGCAGGCTCAGTTCCAGATGTAGCTTTGGCATCCTTCGGTTGTCTGCTCGACTCCAACGAAAAAAGCCATCAGCACTGAAATGGTGATGGCTTCCCGGAGCACAGTGTTTTCCCGGAGGATTCCGGGGCTACACAGCTTTTGCGACCTTGTTAGACTTCAGGCAGTTCGTACATACCGTGATGCGGACTGTCCGCCCATCCACGCGGGCTCTGACAGTCTGGAGGTTGGGAAGCCACCGGCGGCGGGTCACGTTGTGCGCGTGACTAATGGAGTTGCCGCTGATGGGTTTCTTGCCGCAGATCTCGCAAACCTTTGCCATCTTCCATCTCTCAGTGCAGTTCTAAAAAGCGAAACAATATACCCAAAAAGATTGAAGTGTGCAACTGACGGTTGAAAATTACGGCTTCTTTCAGTAGAATGAGGTGTTGTGAACATTCTGGGAATCGAAACATCCTGCGACGAGACCTCTGCTGCAGTCCTGCGGGACGGGGAAGTGGTCTCCAACGTGATCTCCTCACAGCTCGTACATCAGCGGTACGGCGGTGTGGTCCCGGAGCTCGCGTCCAGGGCGCATCAGGGCCGGATCGTGGAGGTTGTGCGGCGGGCACTCGAGGAGGCGGGGATCGGAAAAGCGGATCTTCACGGGATTGCGGCGACACAGGGCCCGGGTCTCATGGGGGCGCTCCTGGTGGGTCTGAACTTCGGCAAGGCGGCCGCCTACGGACTGGGCATTCCGTTCGTGGGAGTCAACCACCTGGAGGGGCACCTCTTTTCCAATTTTCTCTCTGAGGATAGTCCGTCATTTCCCTACCTCTCCCTGATCGTCTCCGGGGGTCACACGATGCTTGTGAAGGTGGAGGAGCCAGGTCGGTTCCGGGTGCTGGGGCAGACCCGGGACGACGCCGCCGGAGAGGCCTTTGACAAGGTTGCGAAGATGCTCGGTATCGGATATCCGGGCGGACCTGCGATTGATCGGCTTGCAAGAGATGGAAACCCGGATGCTGTACGGTTCCCCCGGGCGTACCTTCGCGGTAGCGGGTACGATTTCAGTTTCAGCGGCATCAAGACCGCGGTTCTCTACTATCTTCGGGACGCAGGCCTGGTGCGACCGGGGGAAAAGGTGGCGTCTCCCGAACCACGTCGGCTCGCGGATATTTGTGCCAGTTTTCAGGCTGCCGTTGTTGATGTGCTTGTCAGAAAGACCGCGGAGGCTTCCCGGGAGTTTGGTCTGCGGGACATCGCCGTTGCCGGGGGCGTCTCGGCAAACTCCGCCCTCCGTAGGGACCTCCGACGCGCGATGGAGGGTTGCCGGGTCTCCTTTCCACCGCTGGAGTACTGCATGGACAACGGTGCGATGATCGCCTATGTCGGGTGGTTGAAGATGCAACAGGGCAAATCCTCGCCTCTGGACACCCCCGCGGTGGCAAATCTGGAGCTGCAATGAAATCATTCTCTTTGAGATCTCCTTTTCTTCTCATCGGGGTTGGCCTCCTGGGGCTGTTCATTGGGGTCTCCTATGGTATTGTCTACGGGTCAAATACCTTTGAAGACGCCGAGAGAAAGGTCTTCTTTATTTCCAAAGGGGAGCATTTTTCCGAGGTCATGGACTCCCTGGAGTCTCAGGGCATCATTCGGAACAGGTCCATGTTCGAGGTTGTCGCGATGCTCTTTGGAGGGACCTCGAGCCTCAAGGTGGGGAAGTACATTTTCGAGAGTGGCGCCTCAAACGCGCACATCTTTCAGACACTCCGATCGGGTGGGGGGAACCAGCTCATTCACGTGACAGTCCTCGAAGGGACGTTTGCCCGGACACAGGCCAGGATCTTTGCGAAAGCAGTTGGTATTGATTCCTCCCGCTACATTCGGAACGTATACGACTCCTCCTTCGCGCGCGCGCTGGGAATCGAAGCGTCTACGCTGGAGGGCTATCTCCTTCCCGAGACATATGCGTTCACCTGGCAACAGGACGAAGGGCAGATTATTCGGGCTCTCTTCGGGCACTTCGAGGAGTTCTTCGGGGATTCGTTGCGGAAGAGAGCCGATGAGATGGGCATGACTGTCCACGAGGTGATGACACTTGCTTCTATTGTCGAAGGCGAGGCGATTCTGAACGAGGAGCGCCCCATCATCTCCGGGGTCTACCACAACCGCCTGAGAAGGGGGATGAGGCTGGAAGCTGATCCGACGATTCAGTTCATC
>JBATTW010000061.1:0-9852 GCA_049670805.1 Bacteroidota bacterium | reverse complement strand
ATCTGCGGCATAGACAAGGTTGTTCTTACCGTCGGGGGTCAAGGCCCATTGGTCTGTCGGCGAGAGATTCTGGGCCAGGGAGAACGACAGGGGAACAGGCTGAACCGCGTTCCAGGCCGAGAGAACGTCGTTGACCTGCGGCTTGAAGTGATCAGGGAAGTTCAGCCCGATAGAGAACTCCGCGATCCCGTCCTGCCAGTGGAGCGGGATCCCCAGAAACGTTGTGTTCACGACCCAGCGGTTGTGCGGATCGTTCTCCGCAACCATTGCCCCGTAGATTCTCGTTATTACACCTGTGTAGAGGATCGTCGAAAACTCGGACGTGTTGTTTGCCTCGTCTGTTGCTGTCGCGGAGAGAATGTCGCCGCCAGCCAGAGGTTGTGTTGTGACAATTTCGAAGTTGTAGATGGCATTCCTGGTGAATTTTCCGAGGCCATCCTCCTCCTCCGTGACACTCACAGGGGTCTCGGTCCATCCCACGAGTTCTTCCCCTTCTCCGTTGCCAAGGAGATCTGCAATGTTATCGTTCTCATCCGGCGTACTGTTCCGGAACATTTCGATTCGGTAGGTCTTGCCTGTCGGCCCGAAGAGACTGCCGAAGACCACGCTACTGTTCGGATTGGCCGGATCGGCGCCCGCAATCGATGCCAGGTAGAGATCAGGGAAATTCTGCGCGTCGTTGATATAGTCCGACCTATCGTAGGGGGTCAGATCGGGGAAGCGGTTCCACGAAATCCCAAACTCCCCGATTCTGTTTGCGAGGTCAATTCCGAGCCCACCGTTGTGATAGATTGAGTTGCCCAGGATTCCGTTGCCCGATGGCGGGGGAATAAGGTCCTCGGCTGACTCCTCACTGACCGCAACTCCGTTGCCGTCGTTCAAAAAGATTGTGTTGCCCTGTCCATCGGCGGTGCCCCCGATGGTGTTGTTGTTTCCGTCAATGATGCAGATACCGTGGCCCCGGTTGTCGGTGATGATGCATCCCTCCACTGTATTGTTGTCACTCTGGATACAGATTCCAGCACCAGGGAATTTCTGAATTTGAAGCCCGCTCAATGTTATCCCGCCGGACTCATAGCCCCAATTCACGAATACGCCGGGAAGAGCCAGACCGGAAGACTCCGAGCCGAAACCGGGAGCAGGTTCGAGCGTAACTAGCCCGCCCGATTGGTTGAGGATGAGAACGTCGCTTGTAGAAAGGGGCGCGAAAAGCTGGATTGTTCCACCAACATTGATCACGATCTCATCTGGACCGGGGTAATTCTCTGCCTGTTCGATGGCCCATCGCAGAGTACCGTCACCCTGATCAGGTGTTCCATCCGGATCCGGTATGTAGTCCTCGTTGCTTGTAACCCGGATTGCCTCTTGACGTGGCGGTAGCACGCTAAAGTACGCAGTGACGGAGATGTTCTGATCTACCGTGAATTGGATCGGGTTGTCAAACGGATCGTCCTCGGGGGTCAACGGGATGCCATCCCAGCCAGGGCGGATAGTTACATCACCACTGGCCTCTTCCCATCTCCCGAAGAAATGGGTGCTTGGTTCATCTACGGTCGCCTTCAGCGTGACGGTTTCGCCAAAATAGAAGTCTTTCTCCGGCGTTATCTCGAGACTCCCCGGACCCTCAACGGTGGTCGTGAGCGTGAAGCCGACATCCGCAATGACCTCTATGTCGAGATAGTTCTTTGCGCTTAGCCAGAGCCCGCGCACTGCCAGGAGGTGCTTTCGAGATCCCGCGGGCACGCCCTCGATTTTCAAGTCGTCCGGTAGGACTTCAAATGTCTTATCTCCTTTTGGTATTCCCGAACCGGGGTATGTTTCCTCTGCGCAGTCGTCGTCGAGAACTCTACCCACTTCTTGACCATTCCAGTAGACGATAACTCCGTTATCCAGAGCGACATTTACCCTTACGTTCTGAATAGCCCCAATTTCGCTTTCGTCGATCCACCTTCTGATCAGAAGGTCTCTGGAGGAGGGCCATTTGACATTTATTTGCTCAGGGATATTTAGGGGACAGGGATCGGATTTGGGTTTGTTCAAGGTTCCCCAGGCTCCTTGACCGTCTGGGTCTTCCCATCCTCCGATCGCTTCATCCGATTTCCCGGGATCGTAGAAAGTGCCCGTCTTCCCGTCTCTGGATTTGACGAACTGGTATTTGTAGCCCTCATCATTATAGTTCACGATCGGCCGATCCACCTGAGCGTATGCAATCGCGGGTGCAAGCCAGGCAGCGAGGAGAGCAAATAGAGTGAGCTTCTTCATGAAAGTCTTCCCGTTAGTATTGTTTCACGCTCTTTGTGGTTTCGCATAGGAGCAGCATCGAAGCAGCGGCTGTTATTTCCGGAGATCTTGCTTCACCGCTTCTGTAAACTCTTCCAAGCGTCGCTCTCCTGCCACCACCATTTGCCCGGTGACAGGGTCTTTCTCGATGTTGTATTTGCCCTGGGTGCCGCCTGAAACCCGGTACTCTCCCAGCCTATCCTTCTGGAGGAAAACCACGACTCGCTCGTTCTGACGGAAGGACGGAGCATGGGTATACATCTCGCCCACTTCTCCAACCTCTCCTCCGAGAGTCTTGATTGTGACCAGGGACGTGGTTCTGTCTCCACCTTTGATGTATTCATCAACGGCCAGCGTCACGCGTGTGAATATCATCGTCTGATCCTGGTTCCACTCTGACTTGAGCTCGGTCACTCTTCCGACTGCTACGACTTCCGCCCGCTTTGCGAGCTCATCAACCTTGAGTGCCCTCTGTTGGGCGAGACCGGTCGAGAAGAGGGTGATGGAGAGAAGCACGGGCAACAGAATCGCCCTGCGGAATGTTCGAGAAAGTGCTCCCATTGTAGATTGTCCTCCGTTTGAATGATATAAGCTCTGGTCAATGCATGAGCACCGGACGAGTGCCCGGTGTGCTGATCTTGTGAGATTCTGAAATGTCTAGACGGAAATCTGATTCGAATTGAGGGAGATACGCCGATGCGACGAGGGGGATTGTTGCCCGGGACTAACCGCGTGGTTGCTTTAGTCCACGTCATATGACACGCATCTGGATACATCTCCGAAGAGTCCCCTTGGAGGTTTGGGGATGTTGAAGAACAGAATGTTGCCTAATAATATTACACACTAAGCAAAGAGATGTTTATTGTCAAGTTTCGATTGAAGGCTAGAGGCTCTTTTACAGAAACTTAACAGCCGCCACTATCCCAAAACCAAAGATGACGTGAGCTAAGTCATTCTATTCAAAGAGAGGTCGTGTGTTAGACCCCTGCACGTTTGTGTGGGTTCGTGAATATCGGCGGAAAGTCTCTTTTCAAATAAGCGAAGACTGGTAGGTAGCGCAATCTAGATTGATCCATTTGACGATTCTGTGAGAACCGTCACGGCTTTTTCTGTTGAGATCAGAACTGGCTGACCATTCCGTCGCGTGAAGATCGGTCTCACACTATTTGGTTCCGAAATGTGATTTCCGGCAGAACTGGACTGAACATTGACTATATCGGCGAGAATGGTTATGTTCACGGCAGTAAGGGAAAGCGATGGCAATGGCCTCATACAGGCTCCAGATCATTCTTACGATTACGTGTCCGACTCATACCCCCGGAGGGGGTTGAAGTCAGGCCATCGCGCGCAGTTTCGGACCGAAGACCGGCTTCAGAGATCAAATGAAGCCGGTTTTTGCATATATGGAGCAGTCATGCACATCATGAAGTTTGGCGGATCCTCCGTGGGCTCGCCGACACGCGTCCGGCAGGTCATGGATATCGTCATTGCGTCCCATCGCAAGCATCGGAACATGGTCGTTGTCCTGTCAGCGTTTCAGGGGGTGACCGATCACCTCATCGCCATGAGCCGGTGCGCCGCCGCTGGGGACCTGGGTTACCGCAGGTCTCTGCGTCGCCTTAAGAAGCGCCACCTGGATGTGATGAAAGAGCTCGTGCCGACGCGGCGACGAAGGAGTGCAGAGGCCTTCGTTCGCGAACGTCTGCACGAACTCACCGATGTACTCTACGGAGTTTTCTGCACACACGAGCTGACAAAGCGAACGCTGGACTACGTGATGAGTTTCGGGGAGCGGCTCTCCGCGTTTGTCGTCGCCGAGGCTCTCAAGGCTTCCGGCACGCCGTGCAGATACACCGACAGCCGGACGCTCGTCAAGACCGATGACACATTCGGCGGCGCGCATGTGATGCACGATCAGACATATCGTGCGATCCAGTCACACCAGAAGAAACATCGAGGCCTCCACATCATCCCCGGGTTTATCGCATCCACGGAAGACGAGACCACCACAACGCTGGGCCGGGGCGGGTCTGATTTCACGGCGTCTCTTTTTGGTGCCGCGCTCCGGGCTGAGGAAATCGAGATCTGGACCGATGTGGATGGCGTCATGACCGCAGACCCCCGCAAAGTGCAGAAAGCATTCTCCCTCCCCGGTATGACCTACGAGGAGGCGATGGAGATGTCCCACTTCGGTGCCAAAGTGCTCCATCCACCAACGATGCAGCCAGCACTGGATCAGGGTATCCCCATCCGGATCCGAAACACGTTCAACCCGGACTTCCCGGGGACTCTGATCACTGCGCGGCAGGGTTCGGATGGGTTCTCCATCAAAGGGATATCCTCGATCGACGAGATTGCGATACTCCGCATACAGGGGAGCGGTCTTGTGGGTGTTGCCGGTATCGGCCGGCGTATATTCGGCGCACTTGCCGGGGGGAACATCAATGTGATGCTCACGTCGCAGGCCTCCTCGGAGTATTCCATCTGTCTTGCGGTGGAGCCCGAGCTGGCCGGGGCGGCAAAGGCAATCATCGAGAAGGAATTCCGGTACGAGATCGCTGACAGGTCCATCGACGAAGTCGCCGTAGAGTCAGGGCTCTCTGTGGTGGCGATCGTTGGTGAGAACATGCAGAGGACACCCGGCGTTTCTGGCCGGCTGTTCCAGGCGCTTGGGAGGAACGGCGTGAATGTCGTTGCCATCGCGCAGGGCTCTTCGGAGCTGAACATCTCGGCTGTCGTGGGAAGAGAGGACGAGGCGAAGGCCCTGAACGTCCTCCATGACGCCTTCTTCCTGTCGGGGACAAAATCTCTGAACCTCTTTGTCGTGGGGACCGGACTCATCGGCGGGGCGCTGCTGGGGCATATCGCCGGCCTCAGAAAAACCCTACTCCACGCAAGGAACCTGGACATCCACGTCCGGGCAATCGCCAACAGCAAACGGATGGTGTTTCAGGAGCACGGGATCCCCGCGCACCTGTGGAAACACAGACTCGCGGAAGCGGGGACGCCAATGCACCTGGATGAATTCGTCCGGAGGATGAAGTCGATGAACCTCCCCAACTGTGTCTTTGTGGACTGCACGGCATCGGACCAGGTTGTGAAGAAGTACAAGGAGGTTCTCTGCTCCAGCATATCAGTGGTGACGCCAAACAAGAAAGCAAATGCGGCATCCATCGGCTTCTACAGAGGGCTCCGACAGGCCTCCTTGAACCACAACGTTCGGTTTCTCTACTCGGCCAACGTTGGTGCCGGCCTTCCCATCCTGAGCACCATTGATGACCTGGTTGCCGGGGGGGATCGGATAACCAGGATAGAAGGTGTTCTGTCCGGTACGTTGAGCTACATTTTCAACTCGTTCACGGAGGGGAGACGGTGGAGCGAGATCGTGCGCGAGGCAAAGGACCTCGGGTACACCGAACCCGATCCGCGGGAAGATCTGAACGGGGCTGATGTGGGGCGAAAACTCCTGATACTTGTGCGGGAAGCCGGACACGAGTTGGAGCACCGGGACGTGGCGGTCAAGCCGGTGATTCCGCGGTCGCTGGCCCGTGCTTCATCGGTGGGGCAGTTCATGAAGAAGCTCTCCACGCTGGATGAACAGTACGAGAAACTTCGAAGAAAGGCGGCCGAGAAGGACCACGTGCTTCGTTACATCGCGTCGTGGGGTGAAGGCCCGGCCAGGGTCTCGCTGCAAGAGGTGCCGGCCACGCATCCGGCGGGCATACTCAGCGGGGGTGGTGTCACCGTCTCCCTCACAACGGCCAACCGTGGTGAGCAACCTGTGGTCATCTCGGGAACCGGCGCCGGGGCAGAGATCACCGCATCCTCAGTGCTTGCTGACATCATAAAAACCGGTCACTACCTGGACTAGAATGACAAAATCAGTTACAGCATTTGCACCCGCCTCTGTCTCCAACGTCGCGTGCGGGTTTGATATCATGGGCTTCGCCCTGGAAGGTATTGGTGACAGGGTCACTGTACGTTACAGCGAGGTTCCCGGTGTGCGGATAACGGAAGTGAGTGGACGGGGAGAGGGGATTGCCCTGGAGCCGGAGCTAAACACAGCTGGACCGCCTGTTATGGCTCTGGCCAAGCGGTGCGGGATCAAACAAGGGCTGGAGGTGGAGATCCAGAAAGGGATTCCTCCGGGAAGCGGGATCGGCTCCAGCGCTGCAAGTGCTGCAGCTGCAGCCATGGCCTGTAACGAACTTCTGGAAGCGGGCCTCTCCAAACAGGAGCTGGTGGAATACGCCATCAAGGGGGAGGAGGTGGCAAGTGGTGCCACTCATGCCGACAACATAGCGCCATCTCTCCTGGGCGGGTTTACACTGATCCGTGGGTACGATCCGCTGGATGTGATCCGGCTGGAGCCCGCGGTGGAGATCTGGTACGCGGTTGTCCATCCGGGCGGAGGGATTGAAACAAAGAGCTCTCGAAAACTCCTTCCTGCCTGCGTCCCGCTCCGGGATGTGGTGACGCAGACCGGAAACGCGGCCGGACTGGTTGCGGGACTCCTCACTGGAGACCTCTCTCTCGTCGGCCGTTCGCTGCAGGATGTCATCGCAGAGCCGGCCCGGGCCGGTACGGTCGCCGGGTTCCGTGAAACCAAGCGGGCCGCGCTCGAAGCGGGTGCGCTGGGCTGCAGCATCTCCGGTTCCGGACCGGCGTTGTTTGCGCTTGCCGTGGACCGGGTGACTGCGGAGCGGGTGGGCGCGGCGATGGGAGCCGTGCAGGAGAAGCTCCATATTCCGCATGCGACGTTTGTCTCGACCATTTGTAGGAAAGGCGCAGTGATCATTCCATGACAGGCTCATGAAACTCTACAGCACACGGAACAGGGACCATGTTGTTTCGTTCGCCGAGGCTGTCGACACGGCGATGGCGCCTGATGGTGGTCTCTACATGCCATGCGAGCTGCCGCCGCTGCCGCCCGAGTTTCTGGAGGAGTGGGCGAAAGGATCGTTCCAGGAGATAGCGCTCAACATGGCGCGTCATTTATTAAACGATGAAATCCCCGATGACGCTCTGGAGCAAATAGTACGTGAGGCCCTGAACTTCCCCGTTCCTGTGCAAGAGCTGGACATCGATCTCTCGGTTCTGGAGTTGTTCCACGGGCCGACGCTGGCGTTCAAAGATTTTGGCGCAAGGTTCATGGCGCGCGTTCTGGCCTGGCTCCACAGGGACGACTCCAGGGAGGTGACGGTTCTGGTGGCGACCTCCGGAGACACAGGGGGTGCTGTGGCAAGCGGGTTTGCCGGTGTGAAGGGTGTGCGCGTCGTATTGCTTTATCCCGGGGGAAGGGTAAGCCCTCTCCAGGAGCTCCAGCTCACCACACCGGGTGAGAACATCACCACCCTGAAGGTCGATGGGACGTTCGATGATTGCCAGCGGCTTGTGAAGCAGGCGTTCGCGGACAGGGAACTTGCTGAAAAACGAACACTCACATCCGCAAACTCGATAAACATTGCCCGGCTCCTGCCCCAGATGTTCTACTATGCAGCTGCGTGGGCCCGTGTGAATGTAGAGGACCGAGCCGGTGGCGAGGATCGGCCGAGTGGCCGTGGGGTCGTCTTCGTCGTTCCCAGTGGTAACTTCGGCAACCTGACCGCGGGGTTGATGGCGGCCGAAATGGGAATTCCCGTGGAGCGCTTTGTGATGGCCACAAACATCAACGACGTTGTGCCGGACTACTTCCGGACCGGGACATATAGGCCGCGCCGGGCGGAACGGACACTCTCCAGTGCGATGGACGTGGGAGATCCCAGCAATCTCGCCCGCATCCGCTCGCTCTTTGATGAGGATCTGGAAGCAATGCGCCGAAGAATACACACCGACTCCTCCACGGACGAGGAGACACGAGAAGCCACGAGAGAAGCCTTCAGTCAATATCGCTATGTGTTCGACCCGCACGGGGCGGTAGGGTACGGGGCTGCTAGGAGATTCCTGGATATGAAGCAAACGGACGGGAGAGCCGTGGTCCTTGCAACCGCCCATCCCGCGAAATTCCCCGAGGCAATGGATGAAGAGATGAGAAGCGCGGTCCGGGTTCCGGAGGTGCTAAGGGAGATTGCGACTCGTCCCAAAAAGATGGTCCCCATAAGTGCAGACTACGAAGAGTTCAGATCACACCTTGCCTGAGCACCAGAGCCTGGAGGAGACTAGATGACGAGATGGTTTAGCAGGGAGGAACACTCGAGCTGTGGTGTCGGGTTTCTCGTGAACCGTCGAAACGACTATAGCCACGAGATCCTGCAGCAGGGGCTCCGGGCGCTCCGTTGCGTGGAGCACCGGGGGGCGTGTGCTGCCGATCGGAGCACGGGCGACGGTGCCGGGATGATGACGGACATCCCGTTCGGGCTCTTCGGGTTCAAGAGAGGAGAGGTCGCCGTCGCGGTCCTCTTCATGCCGCAGGACCAGGGGAGGATGCGGGCGGCGTTGAAGGTGTTTGAAGATACGTTCCGATTCTACGGACTCCACGTGGAGGCCTATCGGGAGGTCCCGATCGACACATCGGTCCTGGGTGATGAAGGCCGGCGGACGATGCCGACACTCACACACTGTTTCATACGCAGGCCCGCGCACTGTCGAACGGATGCCTCCTTTGAACGGGTCCTCCATGCGGCAAAGCAGCGGACACGAACCGCACTGACCAACCATGGAATCACAAGAGAGTTTTTCTTCACATCCCTTTCAGCAACAACGATCGTCTACAAGGGACTGTTGCTGGGCGAGGCTCTGGACAGGTTCTATCTGGATCTCCGGAACCCGGCGTTCGGGACCCGTTTCGCCCTGTTTCACAGGAGGTTCAGCACAAATACCCGCTCCACATGGGACAAGGCTCAGCCGTTCAGGCTCATTGCGCACAACGGGGAGATCAATACCATTGCCGGGAACCGTTCATGGGCGATCTCCCGGGAGTTGTCGCTCGGGTTGCCGGAGGACCAGCTCGTTACGCACAAAGGGATAAGCGACTCGGGGAGTCTGAACGAGATGGTGGAAGCGCTGATGCACAGAAGCAGCATTCCACACGTGGAAGACATTCTGGCGATCATGATGCCCCCGGCTCACAATCAGGACGATTTCTACAAGTACTGGAGCAGGGCCATGGAGCCCTGGGATGGCCCGGCGATCATTCTCTATGCCGATGGAAACAGCGTTGGTGCCCGGCTGGACCGGAACGGATTCCGCCCGGCCCGCTGGGTGGTGACCGAGGAGACGTTTTTTCTCTCTTCGGAAGCCGGTGCGTTTGAGATGGATGACGCCCGGATCAGGAGCAAGGGTGCTCTCCACGCCGGTTCCGCCGTGAAGGTCGACATGAAGAACGGACGGGTCCACTTCCGGGATCCGGCTCTCTCCCGGGAGAACCGCGACGCCAGGTTTGATGCCCGAACGATTGCAGCAGGATCTCTTGATGTGGATGGACCGGACGAGAGCATCTGGCGCGTGCCGGAACCTTCGATCTCCCGGATGAACCTCTTCTCGCTTACGCAGGAGGAGCTGGACCTGTTTCTTGTGACGATGGTCCTCCAGGGGAAGGAGCCGATCGGGTCGATGGGTGACACGGCGCGGCCC
>JBATTW010000060.1:0-5023 GCA_049670805.1 Bacteroidota bacterium | reverse complement strand
TTGCGGCAGTTTGTTCTTCAAAGGCTGGGGAACCCCTCTGGACCGTGGCCGGCCCCGCGGAGCATATTTGTGCACTCTGGTTTTTGTTCCTCAGCTTTGGCGTCATCCTTGGTGAGTTGTCTGCCATACTAGGTCGGCTCGTTCGAGATTGCTCGAAGAGTTGTACTTCTGCTGTTTTAGATGGGCAAACCGCCCACCGCAGTGGTGGATGCCCGGGCAGCATTGTCAGTCGGGTGGCACAATCTGGATCAACGACAGGGGGTACAACAGAGGCGCGATTACTTCCACTTAATGCCGGTCAGGCCGTGTCACGCTAAAGAGACTTATCGCCTCGTGTCGGCCGCGAAGATCTATCACACCGATCTTTTCTGAATTGTAACCTGCCCCGGCCATATCCAGGGACTCCAGCACTTCCCGAGAAACGAGAAGATCCTCCCCGTACTCCTTGCAGGTGTCGTGTATCCGGGAGGACGCGTTGAGAACATCACCGGTGAAGACAATCTCCTTCTTGATGACTCCTACCTCCCCCACCGCCACCTTTCCAGAGTGAATCCCGGCCTTGAATTCCGGAACAACACCGTATTTGCCCTGATAATAGCTGGCCTTTGCGTGGATTGCATCCTGGCAGCGGAAGAAGCACTCCATACAGTTCGCATCTCGAACCCCATTATCCCACCTCCAGGAGACCACGATTTCATCGCCCACGTACTGGTAGACCTCGCCCAGACTCAGGATGATAGGATCGGTAAGATCAAAGAAGAAGTCATTGAGCAGTTCGTAGTATTGAATATGCCCGATCTTCTCGGCAATGCTCGTCGAGGATTTCATATCCAGAAACATAAAGATACGACGCTCTTCCCTGGGACGATGGTAGCGGCCAAGAAGAAAGTTGAACAGCACACCCTGTCCGAACATATCGTTGACCTGGAGGAGGAAGAGGGTGAACACAATGATAAATCCCCATTGGAGGAACACCAGCCAGACGCCCGTCCCACCGAAGAACGCCATCACACCTGCGATGACATCCGGGTCGAAGAGGTGCCTCTGTTTCGTGATCGCCTGGGCAAAGAACGTTAGCACAACAGTAATGCAAAATATCGCACCAATGTAGAAACCACTCTTTATCAGAAGCACCTGCCCGAACGATCTTTTTCGGAAACGATTCTTCAGATAGAAGACCTCGAATGAGCCCACTGCGAGTCCGGCAATGACAGCCGCCACGAGGTTGATGACAAGATTCGTGGTATGGGGGAATGTCACGAACTGTTCGAAGGGCTTGAGCAGGAGATAGTCGGCAAGTGTTACAAAGAGAACGGCGATAATGTACGTCACCGTGATGAACACCACGAGCCGGAGATTGATCGCGGCTTTCGCCGAATGAATTTTCGTGGAAATGGGGCGTCTGGATTGCGATAGTCTACTCATGACAGCTCTGGGAGAATTGTGTATGCTGGACACAGCCGTGATATCATTGCTCGAGGAATCCTCTGTCAACACTATTCAAGAAACGGCCCGCGCTGAAAATAAAGCCTTTGTCTCTCCCGGGAACGCGTCTGCACGCTAGGCCCCAACCAGCGATATTCACCCCGCATTGATGGGCTCGATCGTCCGCTCCAACAGGGAGATTAGGGTTCTATTGCGACAGGAAGAACACTGGACGCATTTTCACGGAACACTGCAGGCAAAGTACTGCGCCGGAATGCGAGAGTCAACTTTGATGGGTCCCTGCCGCCGGCTCATTCCAATCTTCCCACATGACAAAAGCCGTTACGTGGGCAGAAAACACGTCGTTCGGGCGACTGACACTCAGGTTATGATGCAAAGAGACAGAAATGGCGCTCCGATCCTTGCATCTCACTTCTCTGTTGATTACCATTTTATCCAATATTCCCCCCGAAGAATCACACGAATCTGCAACTTCTGGCACACATGCAACAGTTGAAGTCCCGTACCGCTCACCACCTGTGTTCACTCGAACAACTCGTTTCATAATCGTTCAACACCATAGAGGAGGATGCATGAAACGTCTGGCACTGATCCTGTTCGCTGTCATCGTAGCAGGAAGCAGTTCCCTCGCACGTGACCCGAAGTTCGGCGGCGGCGTTCATGGAGGGATCTCGATCTCAGCTTTTCAGGAGCTTATCAGTGACGCGTATGGGATCGGACCAACCTTTGGCGCGCACGGCGACCTGCGGATCATACCGGCTTTCACTGTAAGGCTTGGCGTTGACTACCACACCTTCAGCCCGGACGACGACAAACTCAAAGCGCTTGTTGGGGCAGTACTCAGCATCGACCCGTCTACGATCTCAAGCATCAGCGGAGGGAGCATCAATGTCTTTGCCGTGACTGTCAACGGCATTGGAAGAGTGCGAACGGGATCTCGCGTGACGCCCTATGGCCTGCTAGGCCTGGGAATTCACAGCATCAGTATGAGTGACATTGAGGGATCAACGACAACGGGGGACCAGGGAAAACTCACAGAAGATGACGTGAACTTCAAAGGAGGAACGAAATTCGGGTTGAACTTTGCTATCGGATCCGACTTCATGGTCAGCAAATCCGTGACTCTCTTCTTCCAGGTCGGTTATACGCTTGTTTTCACAGAAGACGAGTCGAACGGTGCTATCCCGATCCTCGTAGGTGTTACGTTCGGCCTTTGACAACCGAGCCGGCCGTCGTCGAACAATAGGTCAACCATTAATACAGGGAGCCCATTCATGTCCAGATTTGCCACAATCGTGTGGACAGCGATCTTCTTCTTGATGATCGCTGTCGGCACCAGCCATGCCCAGTACATCATCCAGCAGGTGGAGTACGACCTCCCCATAAGCTATGAGCTTATTCCGGAGGATGTTGAATTCGAATCTGAAGAAGATGAGGTCGCTTTCTTCCTCAATCTCCCTACGGATAAGCTGCGAAAAGCCGCGCTATCCGAGGGCAGAGAACTCAGGGAGGAAAACACCACCATATATATCGACGGCGGGAACATTGCCGTCGAATCCATGTCGGATGAGATGGGACGAACAACCCTGGTCTCAAACACAAATACCGGTGTTCTGTATTATGTCATCTGGTCCCAGAAGAAAGTCTTCGAGATGAAACCGGGCGACACGGAAAAGATGAGAGAAAAAGCGCTGGAGAATCTGCCACCCGAGATGCGTGAGGAGGCGAGGGCTGAAATGGAAAGAGAAAAGACGAAGAAACCGAGTCAATATAGTGCCAGACCGACCGGCAGGAAAATGAATCTGTACGGCTTTGACTGTGAGCAATACGTGGTCAACACAGATGAAGCGATGCTGTCAATCTGGGCTGCAAAAGATCAGTCAGGAGTCGTGGGAGAGGTCAACCGGGTCTCCAGGAAGTTTGATGAGCTTTTTCAGACGGACGAAGATGAAGATGTGGATGAATGGGACCTGGTCCCGGGAAAGATCCCCGTCGAAGTCCGTAGATATTCAGGCGTCGTGATGATGGAAGAACCTGCACTGAGGATCCAGGCAATCACGAAAATCGAGAAGAAGACACCATCAGCAGACAAGTTCTCGGTTCCTGGAGTAGACCAGGGCTTCAGGAGAGGCTCTATGATGGAGATGATGATGCAGATGGCACCGGACGAGAGCGAATAGACTCTCTCTCGAAGAGAGGTCAGGTCACGAGTCGCTTCAGCGCCGTGTGTTTGAACTCCGGATCGACCAGGTCCCTGTACAACTCCGGACGCCTGGAAGCCGCGACCGCGAGAGTCCGGTCGTACTTCCGAGAAAAGTAGAATTCTGTGAGACGCTTGCGGGACAGATCCAGGTCAATCGTGAGAATATCGACGGCCCGGCCCAGGTCTCCGATGACCAGACCGTCACGACCGACCACGCTGGTGCGACCGATCATCTTTCCAGGCAGCCACTCTCCATCACCGTATCCGTAGCAGGCAGAGACGACGGGGAGACCCGTATCGACCGCCCTGGCACGATATCGAACCTCCCAGTCTGATTCACCCCAGCTTGCCTGAACGTGCGGGAAGAGAAGTATCTCGGCGCCGCGAAGCATGAGGACCTGCGCAACTTCCGGATACTCGATATCCATGCACGTCATGATCCCAACGCTCCCAAAATCAAACTTGAATACGGGCAGCGCATCACCAGCTTTGACCCCGATCCGTTGTTCGTCCTGCGTGGGGTGAGCTTTTTGATAGGCTCCGCAGATCGCCCCTGACCGGTCAAACAGGACCACCCAGCTGGAGAGCACCCCGCGATATGTGCCGAACATCGGCATGGCTACATTCATGCTGTAGCGGCGCGCAAGCCGCGCCACCATCCGTGAAAAGGAGCCGGGAATTGGGTCCGGCACATACTCCCTCCGGTTTCGTGACCAGGTCCGGTGGTGAAGGTTGGCGTACTCGCCAAAGAGAACCAGGTCTGACTTGCGCTCACCTGCACGCCGGAGCATCTGCCTGATCTGATCCCGATTATGACGTTGCTTCTCCGCAAACGACTTGCCGGCAATGACTGTGGGGAGCTGGACCGCGCTTATCCGGACGATGGTACTTTTCCTGGTCTTTGTCATTTTCTCCTCGATGCGCAGTGAAGGATTGCTCAATGTGCAAGCAACATGATTACAGCATCACGCTTGATGTTCGTCTGCCCGTGTCACCTCCAGAACAGATTCACCCCGCCTCTCGATCACGCATAACCCTTTTGCCATGACAGGGTCTCGCATGGTCCGGATCTCCTGTCCATCCAAACGGACAATTACCGGGCGCTCTGAATGGTAGACCAGCTCACAGAATCCCAGTGCACGCACCCGGAGCCGGACCGTTTCAGCATTCGCTTCCAGGATCTCCAGCACCTCCCCGTTGGTCAACTCCTCAACATATAGACCCGGGGAATGTTGACCGTAGCGGAGCCGCATCGTGTGCCGTCCCTCCCCGCAGAGGGGAAGAGGGACCTTTTGGCAACCGGTCAGCACGTGACCGTCAACAACTGATTCTTCGAGGTGGGGCCCGCCATAGATCACCCCCACATCCCATACC
>JBATTW010000059.1:0-1647 GCA_049670805.1 Bacteroidota bacterium | reverse complement strand
ATGATGGAGAAGGCCACGAATGACGCGGCCGCGTTTATCCGGTCGATAAGCGAGAAGCGGAGCAGGAACGTTGAGTGGGCCGAGGATGCTGTCCGTAAAAGCATCTCCATTACCGAAAGTGAGGCCCTGGAACTGAACGTCATAGATCTCGTGGCAGACGATGTGGAGGAGCTGCTTCAGGCCATCGACGGCAAAGAGGTCGATATGGACGGAACGACCAGGGTCCTGCAGACAGCCGACGCTTCGATCGTGGAGGTGGAGATGAGCTTCCGCCACGAGCTGCTGGACATCCTGAGCGATCCAAACGTAGCATACATCTTCTTCCTCCTGGGCATCTACGGGCTCATGTTCGAGCTCTACAACCCGGGGAACATCTTTCCCGGAGTTGTGGGTGTTATTTGTCTGATATTGGCCTTCTACTCGCTTCACACGCTCCCTATAGACTATGCCGGGCTGGCTCTTATTATCGTTGGGATCATTCTCCTCATCCTGGAAATCAAAATCACCAGCTACGGGCTCCTCTCCATCGGTGGAGCAGTATGCCTGCTGCTGGGTTCCATCATGCTCATCAGTTCGGAGTCATACTTGGAATTCATCTCGATCTCATGGGGGGTCATTATCCCCGCCGTGGCCTTCACCGTCCTCTTCTTCGTCTTTGCTGTCGGGATGGGCATCCGGGCTCAACGAAAGAGGCCGACCACAGGCCTCGAAGGCATCATCGGTGAGGTGGGTGAAGTGATGTCCACGCTCAACCCTGACGGGCAGGTGAGGGTCCGAGGAGAGATCTGGTCCGCGATCTGTACCGGCGGGAAGTTGAAGAAGGGAACCAGGGTTGTTGTCGTGCGTGTCGACGGTCTGCATGTTACTGTCGAAAAAACGGATACTGATTGACCCCGGCCTGAGTGCAGGCCTGTTTACGTAAATCCTCTTCGAAACCGATCAGTCAAGGAGCGCACTATGTCACCAGTCTTCAGTGCTTTTGTTTTTGTCGGGATAGTCTTCGCGGTCATCATCATTGCCAATGCTATCCGCATCCTGCGGGAGTATGAGCGGGGCGTGGTGTTTCGTCTGGGCCGTCTCGTCGGTGTGAAAGGACCCGGTCTGATACTCCTGATCCCCCTGATTGACAAGATGGTCAAGGTCAGCCTCCGGACCGTCGTCATGGACGTCCCCCCGCAGGACGTCATCACAAAGGACAACGTCTCCATCAAGGTCAACGCGGTGGTCTATTTCCGCGTCATGGATCCGGGGAAAGCGATTGTGGAGGTCGAGAACTTTCTCTTTGCCACATCCCAGCTCTCCCAGACCACGCTCCGGAGTATCCTGGGCCAGTCCGAGCTGGATGACCTCCTGGCCGAGCGTGACAAGATCAATGCCCAGCTCCAGATAATCATTGACAACGCCACCGAACCGTGGGGCATCAAGGTCTCCAATGTGGAGGTCAAGCACATCGACCTCCCCATCGAGATGCAGCGGGCGATGGCGCGTCAGGCAGAAGCCGAGCGCGAGCGCCGTGCGAAGGTCATCCATGCCGAGGGCGAATTCCAGGCCTCCCAGAAGCTCATGCAGGCCGCCACGGTCATCGAGGACCATCCGGTTGCACTGCAGCTCCGGTTTCTCCAGACATTGACGGAGGTGGCATCGGAG
>JBATTW010000058.1:0-6601 GCA_049670805.1 Bacteroidota bacterium | reverse complement strand
CGACAACCTCATCGATCTTCTCGTGTTGGCGCAGGGAGGCCTCAATCTCTCCGAGCTCGATCCTGAAGCCTCGAACCTTCACCTGATGGTCAATCCGGCCCAGAAACTCTATGTTCCCATCCGCCATATAGCGAACGAGGTCGCCCGTCTTGTACATCCGCGCACCCTTCAGCCCGCTGAACGGTTCTGGAATAAATCTTTCTGCAGTGAGGCTCGCACGGTCATGATAGCCCCGCCCCAACCCCGCCCCAGCTATGTGCAATTCACCCGGCACACCGATTGGCACAGGCTGCAAATCTTTGTCGAGGATATACATCCTTGCATTGACTATCGGACGGCCAATACTTGGCTTCGCCGGTCCTCCTTTCACGGGGCAGATCGATGAGTCAACTGCACACTCAGTAGGTCCGTACATATTAAAGAAGCCCGTCCCCGGAGCCTCGGCCAGGCTCTTCCACATTTCTCCGTCAATTGCCTCTCCGCCCGGCAGCACGACAGAAGGTGCCCAGTCTGTGCCGTCAATGAGTCCTCCGGAGATCAGAAGCTTGAGCTGAGCGGGTACGCAATCCAAAACGTCGAGTCTGTTTGTCCGGATGTATGACACAAAAGCGTCGGGATCACGTCTGATCTCCTCGGGCGGGATGTAGAGTGAATGCCCGTGAAGCAACATCACAAGCTGTTGCACCGATGCATCGAAGGAAATCGGTGCATTGAGACTCAAACGGAGTTCGGCACGGGCACGGTCAGCGTAGACTATTTGCTCGAGTCCGGCTGAAAGATTGAGGGCTGCACGGTGGGATATCATAACACCCTTTGGCGTGCCGGTGGAACCTGAGGTGTAGATCACATACGCAAGATCCTCTGCCGTTACTCCAATCTGAGGCGGTTCATTGCTCTCCCGGGAAATGTCAGGTAATTCCCGATCCAACAGCACTGTCCTTACCGATTCAGCCTTTACCGATGACAACACGTCGCTCTGTGTCAGCAGAATAGCGGCACGGGCATCCCCCAAAATGTATTCAAGCCGGTTTGGAGGATAGGATGGATCCAGTGGTACGTACGCTGCACCGGCCTTGAGAATGGCAAGCAGACCAACAACCATGTCGACAGACCGCTCGAGAAGGACACCAACAAGTGTCCCCCGCTCTACCCCCAATCGAAGAAGGAACTGAGCCAGCTGGTTTGCTCGGGTCTGCAGTTGTTTGTATGTCAGTTCCTGGTTATCACATACCACCGCTTGCGCATTGGGCGTTTTCTCGACCTGCAGGTCAAAGAGCTCGTGCAGAGTCCCGTCATGGTGAAACGGCGCGGCAGTGTCATTCCAGTCGACCAGCAATCGTCGACCTTCGGCCTCCGACAGCAATCCCAACTGCGGGATCCGTTGTTCCGCATCCGCAACCATCCCTTCTAACGTAACACGGAAATGCTCCACCATCCTCTCGATCGTCGAATCGTCGAAGAGATCAGTGTTGTATTCCAACGACCCTCTCAATCCCTGTTCGTCCGCAACCATCGTCAACGTCAGGTCGAAGATCGCAACACCGATGTCCACATCCATCGGCCGGAGTGCGAGACCGGGCAGGTTCAACGCCTCACTTGGAACGTTCTGGAGAGCAAACATGACCTGGAACAGCGGTGTGTGGCTCAAATCACGCTCTGGCTCTACCGCGTCAACAACTTTCTCAAACGGCACATCCTGATGTGCGTAAGCTTCCAAGGCAACATCTCGCACCCGATGCAATACCTCCCGCACGGTCGGTTCCCCCGACAGGTCAGTTCGCATCACCAGTGTGTTCACAAAGAGCCCGATCACGTCCTCAATTTCCGCGCGATTCCGGCCCGCAATCGGCGTCCCGACGCTAATGTCCTCATTCTCCGTGTACCGCATGAGAAGTATCTGAAACCCCCCTAGCAACGTCATGAAGAGGGTCGTTCCCTCTTGAACGCTCAAACTCTTGAGGGCATCTCCCAGTTCCGGCGGCAGGCGGAATTGTCGTCGCGCCCCGCTGGTGGTTTGCACGGGTGGACGTGGTCGATCTGTCGGGAGATCGAGAATCGGCGGAAGACCCTCCAGCGTTTTCTTCCAATACGCCAGCTGCGAATCCAGAGGTTTGCCTTGGAGCCAAGAGCGTTGCCACTGGGTATAGTCCGGGTACTGAACGGTCAGCCCCGGAAGAGAAGGCTCGTTACCTGTGGAGTAGGCCTGATACAATGCACCCAGTTCCCGGACCAGCACGCTCATTGACCAGCCGTCGGAAATGATGTGGTGCATCACAAATGCAGCAACATGCTCCTGTTCATCGAGCTGAACAAGCACTCCCCGAACCAGAGGACCTTCCGAGAGTTCAAACGGTTGACAGGCTTCCTCACGAATCAGACGGATTGTCAAGTCCTCGCGGTCGGTGTCCGGCACAGTCCGGTGATCGAATTGTCTGAATGCGAAATTGAATGGGGGGAGGATGCGCTGGACAGCCTTACCATCAACTGAGTGAAAGACGGTCCTGAGCGATTCGTGCCGGCGAATGATCTCTGCGAGACAGCGGTCAAGCACCTCTGGGTCAAGGGGCCCGGCCAGTCGCACTGCGCCGACGATGTTGTACAACGGACTGCCGGGTATAAACTGGTCCAGAAACCAGAGGCGCTGTTGGGCGAACGACAAGGGCATCTCGTCGCTCCTGGCCACTCGCTGCAGGGGAGGAACCTCGATCTGACGATTCTCGCGGAGTGCCTTTTCGACTTCCCCGGCAACTCCGGCGACGGTTGAATACTCGAAGATGGTCCGGAGCGGAAGTTCGACACCAAATGCCTTTCGGATGCGGGAAGTCAGCTGGGTTGCGAGAAGGGAGTGCCCTCCCAGATCAAAAAAGTTGTCATTGATCCCTACCTTCTCGACCCCCAGCACCTGCGACCATATTCCCGCGAGCATCTCCTCCACGGGTGTTCGGGGAACACCCCTTTCTTCCTCCTCGGCTTCCATGTCAGGGACTGGCAGCGACTTCCTGTCGACTTTCTCATTGGAGTTCAGAGGGAATTCATCCATTACAACATATGCCGACGGGACCATATAGTCCGGCAATCTTTCCTTGAGGAAATCACGCAGCGACCCGGCCGAGGGGCCCGGATCCTGATCCGGAACGATGTACGCTGTCAGGCGTTTGATTCCGGGTGAATCCTCCCTCACCAGCACCACCACTTCCTGCACTTCATGGTGCGTGCGCAGTGCAGCTTCGATCTCCCCGAGTTCCACGCGAAAACCGCGGATCTTTACCTGGTGGTCCATCCGACCGAGTATTTCAACCGAACCATCCGAAAGATACCTGGCAAGATCTCCAGTCCTGTACATACGAACACCGGCTTCAGCATGGAACGGATCGGGAATGAACCGTTCAGCCGTCATGTCCGGCCGGTTGAGATACCCCCGTGCAAGGGCAACGCCTCCTATGTGTAGTTCACCGGGCACTCCCACGGGAACGGGATTGAACATGGCGTCAAGAATGTGAAACTGGATATTGGCGATCGGTCGCCCAACAGGAACTGTCGCGGCAGCCCCAATATCTCCGTCGCTTTCATGGCAGCAAACAACGACTGTTGACTCCGTGGGGCCATAAAGATTGTAGAACCTCCGGTCCGCTCCCCAACGCTCTGCCAGCTCCCTGGGGCAACTCTCTCCCCCGGCCAGGACAACCCCGAGGTCCGGGAGCTCTTCGTGCGACAGGACAGAGAGGTACGACGGAGTGATGATCGTGGTGGATATCCGTTGATCCTGCATGTACTTGTGCAGGTCCTGTGTTGACAGGACAGTTTGCCGACTGACCAGACACAGGGCGCCTCCACTCAGGAGCGTCGGGAAGATCTCCCCGACGGAACCGTCAAATCCCGCGGAGAAGAACTGCAGCACCCTGCTCCCCACTCCAACATCGAAACTCCTGCACCATTCCGGGACAAGATTGCACACTCCTCGATGGGTCATGAGGGTGCCTTTCGGGGTTCCTGTTGACCCAGAAGTATAGATGATATATGCAAGGTCCTTGGAATCCACGGTGACATCAGGACCCGACTTGCTCTCGCGGGCAATCTCCGCCCAGTCGCTGTCCAGGCAGACCGGATGAAGATTCTGCACGGGAAGCTCAGGTAGGAGATCTCGTTGCGTGAGGAGAACCGACAGTCTGCTGTCTGCAATCATTACAGCAAGCCGGTCTCTCGGATAGGATGGATCCAGAGGCACGTATGCCCCTCCCGCTTTGAGGATCCCCAGCATCCCGATAATCATTTCAAATGATCTCTCGATGCAGACCCCCACGAGCGATCCACGAGTGACTCCTCGATTCATCAGGTACCACGCCACCTGATTGGCTCGTTTCTGCAATTCCGCATACGTCATCTCTGCTCCATCGAACACGAGCGCCGGTGCATCGGGCGTTCGCTCGACCTGCTCGTCGAAGAGCTCATGGAGAGTCCGGTCGTAATCGATGGGTGCGGCGGTGTCGTTCCAGGCTTCTATCTGGTTGCGCTCTGCTTCACTCAACATTGGAATCATAGAGACGGGCCGGTCCGGGTCGGCAATGATCCCTCGGAGAAGCGTCTCGTAGTGCGTAGCCATCCTGGCGATGGTTTCAGTCTCAAAAAGGTCGGTATTGAATTGAAAGTCTCCTGTAAGTCCCCGCGGTCCCTCTGTCATCGTCAGATTCATATCAAACTTCGCCGCTGCTCCTTCCGGCTCGAGGAGACTCGCCTCGAGGCCTCCCAACCGCAGCCCGTTCAGCGGGGGCTGTCGCAGGTCGAACACTACCTGGAAAAGAGGCGTGGCGCTCATGTCCCGCTCCGGGTTGAGTTCTTCCACGAGTTTTTCGAAGGGGATGTCCTGGTTGGCGTAGGCAGCAAGTGCGGTTTCACGAACCTGATTCAGAAGAGTGCGAAATGTCAGATCTGCCGAGAAATCGGCCTTCATAACCAGCGTATTCACGAAAAAGCCAACCAGACCCTCGATTTCAGCACGTGTTCTGTTTGAGACAGGAGCCCCGACGCGGATGTCGTCACGGGAGGCATACCGATGCAGGAGTAGCTGGAACGCCGCGAGAAGTGTAATGAAAGCCGTTGCATCGTTGCGTGTGCTCAGCGCCCGCAGCTCCCCGGAGAGGTCTTCAGAGAGTGTGAACGAATAGCGGGCCCCCCGGTCACCCAGTACGTGCGGCCGTGGTCGATCCGTCGGGAGATCGAGATGATATGAGCCGCCCCCCAGTTTCTTCTTCCAGTATCCGAGCTGACGTTCCAGGACTTCTCCGTCGAGCCATTGCCTCTGCCAGGCGGCAAAGTCCGCGTACTGGATGGTCGGAGACTGCAACGAGATAGGCCCCCCTCGAGCCGCCTCTTCGTAGCCTTGAGAAATCTCGCGCAGGAAGATGTCCGTGGACCAGCCGTCGAAAACGATGTGGTGCACGGTCAGGAGCAGAACGTGATCATCGGGTTGAAGACGCAGGAGTTGTGTGCGGAGGAGAGGGCTAGCGGAGAGATCAAACGGCTTCCGGGCCTCGGCTGACGCCCTGCCGGCGGCCTCGTCCGTCTGCTCATTTCCCGAAAGGTGCGAAATATCCTGAACCTCCAGCTTCAGATCCAATGCCGGAGAGACGATCTGCACTGGCTCACCGTCAACAGAAGGAAACGATGCCCGAAGGACTTCATGGCGCTCGGCAATCGAGATCAGACTTCGTTCCAACGCAGGAACATCCAGGTGACCCTTCAGCCTGATTGCGGCCGGAACATTATACGAGGGACTTTCCGGCTCCATCTGATTGAGGAACCAGAGACGCTCCTGTGCAGAAGAGAGCGGGTATGAGCTGAGTTCCGTCCGTCGGGGGATTCCCTCCAATCGGGCGGTCGTTTCCCGCTTCTTTCTGAGGCGCATCGTGAGAAGGGCTCGCTTTTCGGGGGAGAGATCCGCAATACGACCCGTCAGGTCACGCATATGTTTCTGTTCCATGGTGTCGAGCAGTCTATCGAGCTACTTGATGCTGAGCAATTCCTGTATTTCATCATCCGATAGGCCCTCGAGCTCGCCGAGCATCTTCGCTACTTCTTCCCCGTCCTCTCCCCCTGCGAGATCTTGAGCGATACGTACAGCAATGTCTGCTACCGTCGGTGCATCGAAAAGATCCTTGAGTGGAACTTCGACGTGAAACGCATTTCGAATCCGCGAAACCAGCTGTGTGGCCAGGAGCGAATGTCCGCCCAGATCGAAGAAGTTGTCGTGAACGCCCACCTTCTCCACTCCCAGCACCTGTTGCCACATATCCGCCAGCTCCTGCTCGACAGGCGTTCGTGGCAGCACATACGAGTTCTCCAGATCAACCCTTTCCAGCACAGGCGCGGGCAATGCCTGGCGATCGACTTTCCCGCCCGGGGTCATCGGAAGAGATTCAAGGAGTACAAACGATGAGGGTACCATGAATGCTGGCAACTTCTCTTTCGCGAAACCCCGCAACTCTAAAGCTGTCGGAGGATGTTCGTTCCTCGGCACGACATACGCCACCAGTCGATTATCGCCCGGAAGATCCTGGCGGTTGAGTACGACAACCTGACGTACCCCCGAATGCCAGCCCAGAAC
>JBATTW010000057.1:0-13083 GCA_049670805.1 Bacteroidota bacterium | reverse complement strand
GAGCCGAATGGTATCAACAATAGCGCCGGCATGTATGAGACAGCAGAGGAGACAAAGGAGCAGGAACGCCAGAATTCCCCAAAATATGACGGTTCTCCTGGTCATGCTTGTTCTCTCTGTAAGATTTCACAGACGAGCTGCCCGTGAGACCTGTGGGCTAGCGTGCACTACGCTCGAGGCAGTGTGTGAGGGCCATTGATGGGTAGAAAAGTATAGGAGAAAAGAGTCGAAAATGCCAGGCTTGATTCTCTCCGGCGATCTGGTATCTTTGGCGTTCTCCGGCCGTTCCGACCTCTCAGCTCCAACTCAAGAATCGCGGAAAACGACCCGCATTCACACAGAAAACCGTGGGCACTCCATGAAACAGCTCCTTCTCTTCACCCTCTCACTCCTGCTCCTCGGGTGCACCGCCCAGGACGAGGTCCAGCTATCTCAGCGATTGCATCAGCTGATGGATGATTACGTCGAAGACTACTACCAGCTCAACCCGGTGACGGCCACCTACCTGGGCGACAACCGTTTCAACGACAGATTGAGCCTCGACGTCAGCGAGTCTTATCGCCAGAAAGCCCGGGATGTCTACTCCCGGTACATGGAACTGCTCGGGGGGAGATCGACCCGGATGATCTGGACGAACGGGACCAGCTCAACTACGAGGTCTTTGCCGAAATCCTCCAGGGGGGTCTCAACGATCTCCGTTTTAACGACCACCTGCTTCCGGTGAACCAGATGTTCTGCCTGCCCCTCCTGATGCCGATGCTGGGATCAGGCAGGTCAGTTCAGCCGTTTCAGACCCCTGATGACTACCGGAACTTTCTCTCCCGTGTCAAAGACTTCACTGTCTGGGTGGATACCGCAATTGCCAAGATGAAGTACGGGGCGGAGATCGGGGTCACTCACCCCAGGTTTATCATGGAAAAGGCCCTCTCCCCCATCCAGGCACAGATTGTGGATGACGCGCGGCACAGTCAGTTCTTCATGCCGATCCAGAACCTGCCTGACGAGTTCAGCGAGGCGGAGCGCCGGGAGCTGACCGACGCGTATAAGAGAATGATCAATGGGCAGATCATTCCAACATACAGAAGACTTCATGAGTTCATACGCGACGAGTACATACCCGCCTGCAGGACCACAATAGGAATGTCAGCACTCCCCAACGGGGACGCCTGGTACCGGTACCTGGCGCGTCACTACACGACCACCGACATGCCGCCCGCTGCCATATTCGAACTGGGGAAGAGGGAAGTTGATAGAATCAGGGGCGAGATGAGAGAAGTTCAGGAGGAGGTCGGGTTTGATGGTTCGCTGAAAGATTTCTTCGGGTTCATAAGGACAGACAAACAGTTTTACTACACTGACGCCGACAGCCTTCTGGGCGGCTACCGGGCGCTGCGGGGTCGCATCGAAGCAGGGCTCCCCCGGCTGTTTGGCACTCTCCCGAAGGCGGACTATACCATCCAGGCAATCGAGCCGTACCGGGCCAGGAACTCACCCCCGGCGCATCTCATACCCGCCACACCCGATGGATCCCGGGAGGCGGTCTTCTACGTCAACACATCGACTGTGGAGCAGCGACCAAAGTATCTGATGGAGGCACTCTTTATACACGAGGCCGTTCCGGGGCACCATTTTCAGATCGCCATCCAGATGGAGGCGACCGAGCTTCCGAAGCTCCACCGCATTCCGGAATTCACCGCGTATGTCGAGGGATGGGCACTCTACACCGAAGACCTGGGCAAGGACCTGGGAGTCTATCGGGATCCCTATTCCTACTTCGGAAAACTCTCAGGAGAGATGTGGCGGGCGATCCGACTGGTCGTAGATACGGGGATACACACCCGGGGGTGGACACGTAACGAAGCCCTCGCCTACATGCTGGACAACAGCGCCACCTCGGTGGTAACGGCAAACACCGAGGTGGACAGGTACATCGTCGTGGCGGGGCAGGCGCTTTCGTACAAGGTGGGTCAGCTGAAGATCCGCGAGCTGAGATCGAAGGCCGAGGACCAGCTCGGTGACCGGTTCGACATCAGGGCCTTCCACGACGAGATCCTGAGAGACGGCGCGCTGCCCCTCGAGGTACTGGAAGCCAAGATGAACCGCTGGCTCGAGAACTGACAACACGTCAGATGCGTCTTCTACTCTGCTCCCAGAGGCTTGGATGACGGGGTTGACGGCTCTATCCCCATCTCCTTTAGTATGTGAACGGCGCCGGCGAACTTCTCCGTCACGAACATCACGTAGCGGATGTCAACGGAGATACTCCGCTGTATTGTCGGGTCATACTGCCAGTCACCCGTCATCGCCTCGTAGTTCCCGTCAAACGCAAGCCCGATAAGCTCACCCTTCCCGTTCATGACTGCGCTTCCGCTGTTCCCCCCCGTGATGTCACACATATGCGTGAAGGCCACGGGGACGTCGTCCAGCTCGGGATCAGCCCACTGCCCGAAATCCCTCGATTCGTGCAGTTTTGCCAGTTTTTCCGGCATGTCGAACGGTTCAATCCCGGTGTTCTTCTGGATCACTCCCCCCAGCGTGGTGAAAGGCTCGTAGGAGACCGCATCCGCCGGCGCATAGCCCCGAACAGGACCATAGGTAAGCCGAATGGTCCCGTTTGCGTCCGGATAGAGTCCCAGACCCTTCCAATCGTAGAGGGCACTCAGATAGCGCTTCCGGATGTCAGCCGTGTTGGCACGGACAGCCTTGTGTCGATCCGAACGGACCTCCAGCTCCTCATAGATCCCGGCCACCATACTGACAAACGGATCCTCGAGCGCCTCCAGTTCTGCAACTGATTTGTTGAAGAGAGACTTTGCATATTCCACATCGGCAAGCTCGGGATCCTTGTAGGCGTTCCTGACAAACTTCTCGGGGTTCTCCAGGATGCTCTCCATCCCCTTGATCCGGGATCCCTCCGGCAGGGCCGCCATTACCTTCAGCGTGCGCAGAAAGAGGGCTTCATCCAGCGGTTTGTAGTAGCTCAGATATCGGTATTTCAGCCGCTCGACCGTCCGCTTCACCTTCTTTTCGGAGAAGCCCGGATCACGCTCCGATGCCGGTTTCTCCCGATCGCGCGCGACATCGTATGCCTCGACCGCGATGCGTGGGAGTGTTCCGCTAAGAGTGTAGAGAAGCAGCCCCATGGCATCGTCTTTCGCCTTGTACTGAGTCAGGAGGGCATACTGCTCCTCAGCTTCTTTCATGAAATCGCCATACTTATCTTTCAGATCGGGCTTGCCCGCCAGCCACTTCATAAGGTCCTTCTCCAGCTCTCTCTTCTCCTGGACCAGACCCTTCCGGATCATTCCGTCGATCTGCCCCTGAGAGTTCTTCATCGAGTTGGCCAGGGAAGCCTTGAGACTCGCGGCCTTGATAGCACCTTCCGAATCTCCCTTGGTTATCTTCTCGATCAGGTCCAGGATCTCGCTGTACCGTTTCACCCTGTCGGGATAGCCGTGCTTCAGGTTCCAATCAGCAGACTCAGAAGTTCGCCACCGGACCGTCCCGCCAGGAAACCCGATAATGTATGTGAAGTCGTCTTCCTTCAGGTGGTTTCTGGCAATCCTCAGATAGTTCTCCGGTTTCACGGGAACGTTCTGGGAATTGTACTTCGCCCCGGAGCCATCGGGTGCGCTGTAGACACGCATGAATGTGAAGTCCCCGGTATGGCGCGGCCACATCCAGTTGTCAATGTCGCCGCCGTACTTTCCTATCGCATCCGGCGGGGCGTAGACTATGCGCACATCGTCATATCTGGTAAAGATAAACTGCATGTACTTCCGTCCTTTGTAGAAGGCGGCTATCTTGACCGTGACATCCTCCCGGTCCCCCTCCAGCGTCTTTGTTATGCTGGCGATCTTCTCCTTTGTCTTCCTGTCGCGCTTCACCGGATCATCCACGCCTTCACCGGCCGCAACCACCGCCTCGGTCACGTCTGTCATGCTGGAGAGAACATAGGCGGTAACGGCGGGAGCCGGCAGCTCCTTCTCACGCGAGGGGGCAAGGAAGCCGTTCTTGATGTAGTCCTTGCCGGCATCCGCAGAGGCCCGCTGAAGGCCTCCGTACGCGCAGTGATGATTTGTGAGTATCAAGCCGTCAGGGGAAACAAACGAGGCCGAGCAGCCTCCCAGCCAGACAATTGCGCTGGTGATGGAGACGTTGTCGGGATGGTAGATCTCTTCCAGCTTCAGCTCCAGACCCTTCTCCTCCAGATCCAGCTTGTCAAGCTGTGTGAGCATCCACATTCCTTCATCGGCAACGAGCATCTGGGCCGAGAGCAGTATCAGGACGGCAGTCAGAATGGTTCTCACGGATCTCTCCTTTTGTTTTTCATAACAACCGAGTTGGCCTTGTCTCTGACCCGAGAAGGGCACACGAACCCACAATCCTTCCCGCCCGGAGGTTATCGGGCGTCGAAGGTAGATCTGGAAGGGCGAAATTGGGGGGATTTCCGTCTGCCAGGGGTCAGCAGAAACCGAGGAAGAACAGATAGTGGGTGCGGAAAGACTCTCTCAATATACATATTCCAAGAGGAAAACAAAAGTTGCCGGTGTGAAATACCTTCTAAGTGTCAATGAAAGCACCGGGTCCTGACCTGGGAAAGACCGCCTCCATCACCTCCAGCGCGAAACGTGCAGATGCGGTCGCACGGCCGCCCCCCATCTCCATTGCCACTTCCACCGCCTCCAGAACCTCCTGTTCAGTGGCGCCCGCTTTCTCCGCATGCTCGATGTGCCACTGCATGCAGGACTCGCAATCGGTAACCACGGAGATCCCCACGGCAATGAGTTCCTTTGCCTTTTTGGTCAGAGCCCCATCCGAGAATGCGGCCTCTTCCATACCGAGAAAGTTCTTGTAGACCCTGGAATTGAGTCTGAGCAGCTTTGCGTGCGCCTCCTTGCGCTTGCGGGACATCTCTTCGAGTTTGTTCATTACATTGCTCCTTTGTGCAGTCGCGACGCGCGCGTCTCTCATGCCTTGAGAAAGCTGTAGATCGAGGAGAAATCTTTCTCCCCGAATCCGTTTCGAATGGCCAACCGATAAATCTCCTTCACGACGTTTGAGACGGGCATCGGAACACCCGCTTCGAAAGCCGCCATGGAGGTCATCTGAAGATCCTTCTGCATCCATTGCAAGGAAAACTCCGGTTCGTACTCCTCACGCTCCAGCTTCTCCTTCTTCATTGAGAGAAACGGCGCCGCAACGGGACCTCCCAGTAGTACCTTGAAGAGCATCTCCCGTGAAACACCCAGCGCCTGCCCGAGGATGATCCCCTCCGAAAAGGAGACCATTGCCGCAGCAAGGATGGAATTGATGACCAGCTTCAGAGAAATCCCCATTCCATGTCCCCCCACGTGCACAATCCTCTTTCCCATCATCTCCAGGAGAGGACGACACGCCTCCAGATCCGACTCATCTCCTCCCACCAGGAAGCCCAGCTCCGCAGCGGCTGCCTGATTCTTGGAGCCCGAGACCGGTGCCTCCAGGAAACGGACATCCCGTTCCCTGGCCTCTTCAGCCATCCTCCTCGTAAACGAAGGGTTCACCGTGCTGCACTCTATCCAGAGAGATCCTGGTTTGAGCGCGCCAAGCAACCCCTCCTTTCCGAGCGCGGTCTACGTCACGGCGTCCGGATGCGCGAGGATCGTAAAGACGACATCCGCCTCCCTCGCCACTGCAGCGGGCGAGTCCGCCCACACCCCTCCTTTGTTCAAGAGATCATCGGCCTTGCTGCGGGTGCGGTTGTGGATGACCAGCTCCACGCCCTGCTTCCGCAGATTGGCAGCCATACGGCTCCCCATGATCCCCAGTCCTATGAATCCAACCTTCATTCCTCCCTCCATGTCTAACTTCTGATTTTCGGAAACAGCATTGGTACTTCCTTCATGTACTCCTCATAATCCTTGCCGAACCGCTCTTTGAGCAACTTCTCTTCGTACCTGGAGATGTAGATGTAGAACAACACCGTCACAATCCAGACAGCGAACGCAAGTAGCGAAAAGGAGGCCACCAGCAACGCAACGTAGAAAAGTAACGCGCTCAGGTATATGGGGTGCCGAACAATGTTGAAAACCCCTTTCCGGATGACTTCCGGCTTTTCGCGTTTCTCTCCAAAGACAATGCCCAGCCCGGATCTTGCCAGATATGCCGAGAATACCAGAATAAGTACCGCCAGAGGAATCCGAATATAGGGAGAGGCGTACTGGGTGAGAAAGGTCGAGTATTTCAGAAAGAAAGAATCGGCTACCCAGATCGCAAGAAAAAGAAGAAACAACACGATCTGCCCCCCGTCACCCATAGGATGCTCTCCTATCAGGTCCTCTCTTTCCTCGTTGGTTCCCCCTCCCGATCTTTTGTCCGTATTCATTGTTGCCCCTCACAAGTTTATTCTCGGTGTCGTTGGTACCGCAACGCCGGAATGTAACCAGAAATGTGGAAAAAAGGAGACCATTTGAACCCTCAATCCTTTCTTTGTACCTTCTTCCAGTTCCAGTTCCGCCCTTTTTAACCTGCTCGCAACGTGGACCTCATCACGATTATCATCCTCCTCGGAATTATCCAGGGATTCTTCATCGGCCTGTTGCTGATCATGATGAAGAGCCCGAACCGGAGGGCCAACCGGTTTCTGGGCGTACTCTACTTCTCCTTCTCTATCAGTATCTCGCATTTCTTCCTTCTCCGAACAGGCCTCTACCACGATTTCCCCCACCTCATCCGGGTCGCTTTCCCCTCGCTTTTTCTCTTCGGACCTCTCTTCTACTTCTACGTCCGGATCCTCACCGACAGGTCCACCAGGTTGCGCCCCGTCCACCTGCTGCACGCGCTCCCGTTCCTGATAACTGTCCTCCTCAGTCTCCCTTTCTACCTCTCCAGCGTGGAGGCAAAGCTGGATTATCTCGAGAACATGCACGACGGGGAAGGCGTCCATCTGGGGATGATCATGGGGGGAGTTCAGCTTTTCCACATCTTCGCCTACGTGGTGGCCATCAGGAAGATCCTCCGTCGATACGACGAGAGGATAAAGAACACAAAATCATCCATCGAGCGGATCAACCTCCGCTGGCTCTGGCTCTGCACGGCTTTCTTCATCGGGGTTTTTGGGTTGATCTTCGTCCTAATCGTTCTGCAGGCGATCGGCGTTCCCACGCTGGAGTTCTACGGGATTGCCATCCCGATCGCCGTCTCTTTCATAATCTACTTCATGGGATATCTGGGACTGAGACAGCCGGAGATCTTCACCGCCTCCGATGAGATGGGGAGCGGGAAGAAGTACGCCCGATCCACGCTCACTCCCGACAAGGCAGTTCAGCAGCTGGAGAAACTCCAGGCGTTCATGAAGGCCGAAAAACCGTACCTGGAGAGCGAACTGACGCTGACAAAACTGGCGGAACAGCTGGATATCCCACCCCACCACCTCTCGCAGATGCTCAACGAGTCGCTGAACCAGAACTTCTTCGACTTCGTGAACAGCTACAGAGTGGAAGAAGCCAAGCGACTCCTCCAGGACCCCGAAAAGTCTGCTTTTACGGTTCTGGCAGTGGCCGAAGAGGCGGGGTTCAACTCCAAGACCGCGTTTAATACCGCCTTCAAGAGATTCACGGGCGACACCCCCACAGAATACCGGACAAGCCGGCAACAGACGCTGCAAGCCACCTCCTGACCCCCCCCCGGGGGCACCGTTCGTGTTTATAGGGACGAACAACAACCACGGTGCGAGCCTATCGTACAGGGCGAAACAGCCCGTATCGAGCCTTATCTTGGGGGTAGAAACTCAAGAACAGGCAGGAGTCACGAATGAGCAGATTCACCAGATTCGCAGCATCGATGGTGCTGATGTTTTCAGCTGTCACCCTTCTCCTTGCAGAGATTCCAACCGGAGTGATAAAGGGAACGGTCACTGACATCGACACCCGGGAACCCCTCCTCGGGGCCAATGTGCTTGTGGCCGGGACAAAGCTGGGTGCCGCGACCGATGAGAACGGAGAGTTTCTGATCAAAGGGGTCCCGGCCGGGATCCGGGCCCTGGAGATCCGGCTCGTTGGCTACCGGGGGATTACGCTGACCGACATCGCCGTCAGCCCGGACCGCTCCGTAACCGTGCGCGGAGAACTCAGAGAGTCACCTCTCGAGACGGAGGGGGTGACAGTCACCGCAGGGTATTTTCGTACAAACGATGTCGCCCCGCTGGGGACTATCGGGTTCAACGCACAGGAGATCCGCCGCTCACCGGGATCCGCCAACGACGTGAGCCGCATTTTGATGGCGCTCCCGAGTACGGCGGCCATCTCTGACAATGCGAATGATCTGGCAGTCCGCGGGGGCAGCCCGATGGAGAACGGGTTCTATGTGGACGGTATCCCGATCCCCAACATCAACCACTTCCCCGTCCAGGGCTCCACCGGAGGGCCCATCGGGATTCTGAATATCGATTTCATAGAGAACGCCGATTTCCACACAAGTGGGTTCTCCGCGGGGTACGGCAACCGACTCTCCTCAGTGGTGGACATCCGTTTTCGGGAGGGAAGAACCGAAGGCCTCTATGGAAAGGCGTTCATGAGCTTCGCCGGCTTTGGCGCCATGGCGGAAGGACCCCTCCCCGGCTCCTCAGGCTCCTGGCTTATCTCCGGCAACAAGAGCTACCTGGACCTCATCGTGGAGGCGATCGGCACGGGGGTTGCGCCGCGATACGGCGACCTCCAGGGGAAGGCCTCGATAAGCCTGGGGCAGAATCACCGTCTGACAGTGATGGACATTTTTGGTCAGAGCGACATCGATTTCAACAAGGAGAAATCGATAGAGCAGGGACAGCGCTACTACGGGAAGAACGGCAATACGCAGAACACCGTCGGCACCAGCTGGAGATCCATCTGGAGCAGCGGATTCACCTCCAATACATCCCTCTCCCTTTCCACGGCACGTTTCGAGACCAATTTCTTCAAGGTGAACTCCGACGAGAGAGCCCTGACATCGGATAACAAGGATGAGAGTCTGGTCCTCCGCTCGCTCCACTATCTCATGCTGGGGAAACGGGACCGGCTGGAGTTCGGGCTGGAGGGACGGTACGAGACCGGCGATTTCCACACCTTCTGGCTGGGCGACACGACTCGGCTGGGGACAAAGAACCCCGACTTCTATGTTCAGCGGAAGATCCGGTCTCCAAAAGCCGGGCTCTTTGCCACCTACATCATGAACCCGCTGGACCCGCTGACGATATCTGCGGGCCTGCGTGCCGATTATTATGAACTGAATGAGAGGGTCCAGCTCTCACCGAGGCTTGCCATCTCATACGCGGTGACCGACAGGTTCACATTGAAAGCAAACACGGGCCTCTTCTACCAGCAGATCCCGTTGATCGTCCTCTCCAGCGATAAACGGTTTGAGGGGCTGAAGAACATCTCGGCATACCACTTCGGGATCGGGATGGACTACATGTTGACTCCGGACACGAAGCTGACCGTCGAAGCATACAACAAGGAGTACCGGGACCTCCCGCTGGATTCCGCCGATCCCACACTCTCCGTCGTGGACGGAGCTCTCTTCAACCAGCGCTTCCGAAACTACCAGGATCTCCAGAATGTCGGGAAGGCCTACACCCGGGGGATCGAGATTATCATTCAGAAGAAGATGGCAAAAGACATCTATGGACTGATCAGCGGGGCGTACTTCAGGAGCCGGTACAGCGATTTAAACGGGATCTGGTACGACCGGGTCTATGACAACCAGTTCATCTTCAGCATCATCGGCGGGTACAAGCCGGAGGGTACCTGGGAGTTCAGCGCCCGCTGGACGTATGCGGGGGGCGTCCCGTACACGCCATTCGACCAGGCTGCGTCGACACAGGTCAACCTCGGGATCATCGACCAGACCAGGATCAACGGAGAGCGGTACCCGGCGTACCACTCCCTGAACCTGCGGATAGACAAAAAATTCTACTTCGACCGCCACCTGCTGGACATCTACCTGAGTGTCTGGAACGCCTACAACAGGCAGAACATCTCGGGGTACTTCTGGAACACAACGGAGAACCGGCAGGACACGCAGTACCAGTGGAGCCTGTTGCCTATCGTGGGCGTGGAGTACGAGTTCTAGTCCTACTTGAGGAGCAGGAGCTTCCGGGTCGAGACGAATGGCGCTGTCAACACGCTCCCCGCCGCTGGATCCACCTGCAGGCGGTAGAAGTAGACACCACTTGCCAGCCCGGTTCCGTCAAAAAAGACCTCATGGCTCCCCGCCTGCCTCTGCTCATCCACCAGAAGCGCGACCTCCCTTCCAAGCAGATCAAACACCCTGAGCGACGCCCTGGAGGTCTGTGGGAGGTGGAAACGAATCGTGGTTGAAGGATTGAACGGATTGGGATAGTTCTGAAAGAGACGTACCTGTTCGGGGAGTTCCGAAGACGCAACCGAGACCACGATCCCGCTGAACTCATAGACATCCTGGCTGGTGATCGGTCGGCTGGTCCGGAACTCGAAGACGTCGCCGGCCTGGGGCAGCGTCTTCTCAGCGCTCCCCGAGAAGGTGAGCCCCCAGCTGAGCCGTCGCGCTCCCACCGAATCGGGTTCCAGTAGATAGATCTCGTCGAAATTCGAGACCACCCCGTTCAGGTCATAGTCTGCAAAGACAAAAACCGCCTTCTCACCTGCCGTCAGATTCTGCACTGTAAACGGGACCGGCAAAGGAGGGAAACCTGGCAGGTCACCGCTCGAGGTGTCCACCACCGATCCGGAAAACTCCGCTCTGTAATCGGCCGGATGCGGAACCCCCGTGACAAGTTCGCTCCCCACAAAGACCGTGGGCAGGTACGGACTCAGATCAACAATCGTCGGTGCCGCGGAAACCCACATTGTCTTCTCCATATCGGGGACAACTTCCGTGAAATCCTCCACAACGAGCCGAATCCCTTCGAATTCCGGTCCCTCGGTGACGCCGTCCATCTCGCGAGCTTGTTCCATCAGTATCTTGCCGGTGGTGGTGTTCCGGACACTGTACGTCTTGTACGAGAAGGATGAGTCGTCAAAGGTCACCCGGTAGCGATCCCCCGTGAGTGCGGAGGGATCGACGACCTGCACAGTCACCTTTCCGCCACCCCCGGCGACCCGATCCGGTTCCGGGCCTTCTGCCCGCGGGGTGCTCTTTCTGAACCGGAAGGTCGTATCACTACCCGTCAGGCTCCCGTCGCTGGCCTTCACCTTCAACCTGGCCCTGTCGGAATTGGGATAGGAACCAAGAGAGAGCGTCCTGGTCTGAGGAACCGTATCACCCCGGGCCTGGAACGAGTCAACGAGAATCGGCTCCGTCACGCCTCCCGCAACGTAATCGATGTTCACGCTCAGCGAATCATCCTCCGGATCTCCCAGCAGATACGCAATGCTCACCGTATCTACAAACACCTCCCCCGTTTCGAAATCCATGGGCCGGATGCGGACGAACGGCTCTCCGTTAGAGGGGTTGTTGATCGCAAAAGGTCCCGATCGATCCACACCGTAGATGAACCCTTCGGGGTTCTTCAAGAATATCCTCAGCTCGCCAAACGGCACGTCCGGGATCAATCCCGTGGTCCAGAGAAATGTACCAGTGTTCGGCGCCCTTTCGGCAACAAGCTCCCAACGCTCCCCCAGATCAGGGCTAAACCAGATCTCTACGCTGTCACTCGCCACGCCACCGGACCAGGTAACGGCAACATCGCCCGAGACAGACTGATAGGCAGATGGGCTGGTGAGGGCTATCGCTCCGGCTATTCTCCTGTACTGGGAGAAGACCCAGGGGAAGAGAAACGGGTACTCATACGATCTGTTCCAAATGTCGTGAAGCCCATTGCCAAACTCTGTGTAGAGCAACTGCGCGTGGCTCCTGACATGCATGTCGATCAGGCTGTCCGGCAACCCGTCACAGTTCGCAAGCCTGCAGTGCGTATGCACCACCTCCGCCCCTTCATCGGCCAGCGCATAGATGATGTCGCGAGACCAACTCACCGGGACGCTCTCATCCCGCGTCCCGTGAAAGTTCCATATCGGAATGTGTGCAATCGTAGGAGCAGCAGAGGTGACCCACCCGCTACTCATCGGAATAGCCGCCGCGAAACGATCGGGATACGTTTCAAGCAACTCGAACGTCCCGAAACCTCCCATCGAGAGCCCGGTAACATAAAAGCGATCTATATCAAGGGAGAACTCTGTTGCGAGGGAATCAAGCAGATTGTCCAACAGCAGGATGTAGTCGCTCCAGCCCCTCTCAAACGGGACCTGCGGTGCCACGACAAAGCAGGGATACTTTGCCTGGTTAATCGGATCAGCCCATGACGTCGCACCCCGGTACGCCCTTATGTGAGTAACGTTGTCATCTCCCCTCTCGCCTGAACCATGGAGTGTGAGAACGAGCGGATACTTTCTTGTCGAGTCGTACTGCTCGGGGACAAAGAACCTGTATGGAAGCGAATCCGACTGGAACGTGTGAAGGCGGGACCCAAACTTCGCCACAATCTCTTCCTGCGCGTGAAGAAGAGGCGAAAAGAGAAGGAGGCAGAAAGTTGTGGAAAGGACAATCCGTCGCATAACAGGGACCTCCATCTCGTTTCTTGTTTCGAGCAGAACAGGTGCGGCCTTACTGAATGACCCTCACCCTCCCGGTCGCCAGCTCGTAGACGGCGCCACACCCCTCATGCCCCAGCACGAGGATGAGTTGTGTCTCGAGATGGGACACACCGTACTCTATGCTCCCGATCTCGTCGTGCCCTATGACGTTTCCAGCTACTCGAATGACGAAGAGATCCCCGAACCTCTGGTCAAACAGCAGTTCGGGCGGAACCCAGGAATCGCTGCTTGATCACCGGACGAGCAACATCTTGCGGACTGAGGTGAAACTTCTCCCGGTACCTGCCGCGGCAGTGAGTCTATAGAAGTAGATCCCGCTCGAGAGCTTTTCGGCAGAAAAGACCGCTTCATGATAGCCGGACTCCATCTCGGTATCAACCAGGATCGCAAGTCGCTGCCCGGCCACGTTGACAACCTCCAGTCGCACAAAAGCCTTCTCGGGGAGCGCGAATCCTATCACCGTCGAAGGATTGAACGGATTGGGATAGTTCTG
>JBATTW010000056.1:0-9742 GCA_049670805.1 Bacteroidota bacterium | reverse complement strand
GGGCTCTCCTCCACACCGGCAAACAGACCTCCGATCATGACACAATCTGCTCCGGCGGCAATCGCTTTGGGAATGTCACCGGTTTGCTTGACTCCCCCGTCCGCAATGATTGGAACCCCCGCACCCGCAACCGCGCGCGCGCATTCCATAATCGCCGTCACCTGGGGAACGCCGATCCCGGCGACCACCCTCGTGGTGCAGATCGACCCCGGCCCCACACCCACCTTTACACCATCCGCGCCGGCCCGGACAAGATCTCTGGTCCCTTCCGCCGTGGCGACATTGCCGGCGATAACCTGAATTCCGGAGAACTTGCGCTTCAAACGCTTCACCGCTTCGATAACACCACGTGAGTGCCCGTGTGCAGTGTCCACCACGATGAGGTCAGCTCCGGCATCCAGCAGCCCCGCGACCCTGTCCTCGGTATCGACGGTCACTCCGACGGCAGCTCCCACACGGAGCCTCCCGTGCGAGTCCTTGCTCGCAAACGGGTGCCGTATCTTTTTCTGGATATCTTTGAACGTAATGAGACCCTTCAGGACACGCTTTTTGTCGACGACCGGGAGTTTTTCGATCTTGTGCTTTTCCAGAATGCCTTTCGCCTGTTCGAGCGTCGTTCCGACCGGGACAGTGACAAGGCCATCCTTTGTCATGATGTCGGAGACATACCTGTCTTCGTCCGGCTCGAAACGGAGGTCCCGGTTTGTGATGATACCAATCAGCCGGTTCTCCTTGTCAACCACAGGGATCCCGGAGATTCTGTACTTCGCCATGAGAACGAGTACGTCGCGTACGCGTTGATTGGCCTCCACGGTCACGGGATGCAGAATCATACCGCTCTCGGAGCGTTTGACTTTGTCCACCTCCTCGACCTGCTGGCCGATGGTCATATTCTTGTGGAGGATGCCGATCCCCCCCTCGCGTGCAATGCCGATTGCCATTTCCGACCCTGTGACGGTGTCCATCGCTGCGCTCAACAGAGGTATGTGGAGCGATATCGCTCTGGTGAGTTTTGTATGGACAGTCACGTCACGTGGGAGAACGGCTGACTTCGAAGGCACCAGAAGAACATCATCGTACGTCAGTGCCTCACCGATAACTTTCTTCATCGTCTTCACGCTCATTCCCCGATTTGTTGAGTGGGAGATCTCACTACTCGAACGCCTGTATCCCCGTGACGTCCTCCCCGACGATCAACGTGTGCATCTCGTGCGTCCCCTCGTATGTGATCACGGATTCGAGATTCGCAGCATGACGCATGACGGGATACTCATCGAGGATGCCATTCGCCCCCAGAATCGACCGAGCTTCCCGGGCGATGCGTAACGCCTGGTAGACGTTGTTTCTCTTTGCAAGTGAGATTTGCTGAAAGCGGACCTTTTCCTGGTCCTTCAATCTGCCCAGTTGCAGGCAGAGCAGCTGAGCCTTTGTGATTTCGGTCAGCATCTCCACGAGCTTTCCCTGGGTAAGCTGGAAGGAAGCGATGGGCTTACCGAACTGGATACGCGTCTTCGCGTACTCCAGCGCGCTATCATAGCACGCCATTGCAGCGCCAGTCGCTCCCCATGCGATTCCGTATCGAGCCTGACTCAGGCAGGAGAGCGGGAGCTTGAGCCCGCGACCATTTGGGAGGATGTTCTCCCCGGGGATGTGGACGTCCTCCAAGACAAGTTCTGAGGTCACCGATGCACGCAAGGAGTGTTTGCCCTTCATTTCTGGAGCGCTGAACCCTTCGCACCCTTTCTCCACGAGAAAGCCATGGACAGTGCCGCGAAGCTTCGCCCAGACAACAGCCACGTCGGCGATCGTTCCGTTTGTTATCCACATCTTTGCACCGTTCAGCACGTACCCGTCGGGAGTCTCCTCTGCCTTCGTGATCATCCCGCCAGGGTTTGAGCCGTAGTCGGGCTCGGTCAGGCCAAAGCATCCAATCTTCTCCCCCGCTGCCAGTTTTGGCAGCCAGAATTCCTTCTGCGCCTCTGATCCATATGCGTAGATGGGGTACATCACGAGAGCGCTCTGGACCGAGGCAAAGCTACGGACCGCGCTGTCGCCACGTTCGAGTTCCTGCATGACGAGCCCGTATGCGACGTTGTTCATTTCAGCGCACCCGTAGCGTGCAGGCAACGTAGCGCCAAAAAGACCCAGTTCCGCCATTGCCCCGACGAGATCCTCCGGATACGTACCCTCGCGATAGTGTTTCTCGATGACGGGAAGAACGCGGTCGTTGACGAATTCCCGCACGGTGCTCCGTACGAGGATTTCCTCTTCTCCGAGGAGCGAGTCCATCTGGAAATAATCGGTTCCTCTATACGCCGCCATATTTCTCGGAAGGTCTAAAAAAGGCCCTGAGACGTACAAAACAGGGCCGGACAGAAATAAATTTAGCGAATATCCTCAAAAAAGGGATGAATGTCAAGGAAGCAGACCGTACCGCTTGATCTTCAAATAGAGTGTTTTCTTGCTTATCCCCAGGTCCTCTGCTGTCTTCGCCCGGTTGGAGTTGTTCTTGCGGAGGACAAGATCAATGTGTCGCTTCTCGACATCTTCCAGAGACAGATCTTCCACCCCGACCGCATCGGGAGGAGAAACCGACCCACCAGCCCCGCCGCCGAGTGCGGCTGTGTGGAGATGAGCCGAGAGGTCACTCTCCCCTATGATGTCTTCCTTGGAGAGGAGAACAGCTCCCTCGATAATGTGCTCGAGTTCTCTTACGTTGCCTGGCCAATCATAGTCCAACAAGACCCTCAGAGCCCTGGGCGAGAGTGTTTTTACGTTCCGGGTTTTTGACTTCTGTACAAGGAAGTACTCTGCAAGTATCGGGATATCGTCCTTCCGCTCTTTGAGGAGAGGCATGTGCAGCGTGATGACGTTGAGCCGGTAGAGGAGATCTTCCCGAAAGCGACCCGCTGAGACCTCTTCGCGGAGCTTCTTGTTCGTCGCGGTGATGACCCGGACATCAACGGTGAGCAAATTCGTGCCGCCAACGCGACGGAACTCTCCAGTCTCGAGGAACCGGAGCAGCTTGGGCTGGATGGCAGTGCTAATATCGCCCACTTCGTCAAGAAACAACGTTCCCCCGTTCGCAACTTCCACGAGTCCCTGCTTCGCGGAATACGCACTGGTAAAGGCCCCCTTCTCATGCCCGAACAGCTCGCTCTCCAGAAGCGAATCCGGTAGAGACGCACAGTTCACGGCGACAAACGGGCGGTTGCTTCGCGGGCTCCTACGGTGTATCAAATTGGCGATAAGCTCTTTTCCCGTACCACTTGCCCCTTCGATCAGGATGAAGGAGTCGCTCTCGGCGAACCGGCTTGAGCTCTCCACGAGTTTGAGAAATGCCGGGCTCTGCCCGATGATCTCCGACCTTCCGGTCTTTCTCGTGAGCTCGCTCTTCATCAGCTTGTTGTCGATAAAGAGCTGTCGACGCTCGATTGCACGATGGATTGTATTGAACAGTTCGTCGATGTCGTACGGTTTGGCGAGGAAATCGTACGCTCCCATCTTGATCGTCTGGATAGCGGTCTTGACGTCAGCGTAGTTTGTGAGGATGATGACCTGGGTCGTGGGAGAGTATTCCTGGACGAACTTCAGCACCTCAATGCCGCTGACGCGAGGCATGCGGATGTCGAGGAGGATGACGTCATAGACCTTGGCTTGAATCAGGTTGATCGCCTGACCGCCATCCGCGGCAGTGTCAACCATGAATTCGTCAGATTCGGAGAGTTCGCCTTCGAGGATGACTCTGAGAGGCTCCTCATCATCAACGATGAGAAGATTATACTTCTTGGGCATGGTCCGACCGGCATTCGTCGATGCTGGAACGGAGCTTCGGAATGAGGGTCTCCGTTTACTCGCTCAGGACACGTTCGATCGTAGTCAACAGGTCCACAAGGTCGTACGGCTTGCTGACAAAGTCATCAGCACCGAGCTTTTTCGATTCGATGGCATTCTTCAAATCAGCAAACCCCGTGAGCATCACCACCTTCGTCTTCTCGTGGTTCTGCTTGATATGCTTCAACACTTCAAACCCATTCATTCGAGGCATTTTGATGTCGAGGAGAACGAGGTCGAATTCAGCCTTTCCGAGCTCGCCGACCGCCTCGTCGCCGTCAGCGGCGGTGTTCACTTCGTACCCCTCGTTCATCAACTCACTACTCAGAACGGTTCGCAGGGCATCTTCGTCATCAACAACGAGAATCGAGCTTTTTCTTGCCATCGTTTCTGTGCTCCGTGATGCAGTGACAAGACGAGAAGTTACCCGCGCCAACCGTGACTGGATATCTCCTCTGACCGCTTTTGCAACTGGTCCCAGTATAGGGATATTCGCACAGAAAATCAACCATTCGAAACGCGTCTACTCCGTGCTTGCAACTCTCGGGTCGGGGTGCTATACTGTCCGTGTTGACCATGGAAACACAGACGCCGATTCATCTCCTCTTCGTCGACGACGACACGAGCTACGTGGCCGTTGCCCAGCATTTGTTGTCGAAGTACCAGGCAACGAAATTCCATATCCTCTGGAGACAGGACGGAACCTCAGCGATAGATCTGCTCGAGCAGGGTCCGTCCGTGGACCTCCTGCTCCTGGACTACTATTTGCCCGAAATGAACGGTTTGGAGGTCATAAAGGCTATTCGATCCAGGGGGATCGAGATCCCGATAATACTCCTCACCTCCAGCAGAGACTTCCGGCTTGCGGTCGAGGCAATGAAGCAGGGCGTCGAAGACTACCTGGTCAAGGACGAGGCAATTGATTCTGTCCTACCCCGGACCATCATCAATATCCTCGAACGGGTTCGCCTGAAAAACCGTATTGCCGAGCAGAAAAAGGCGGACCTGCTCGCGCGCAAGAGGACCGATGCCATCAAGGAACTGGTGGTCACGGTCTGCCATGAGTTCAACAACCCGTTGGCCGCGATCAAGATCAGCACAGACATCCTCCAGCGACAGGATCTCCCGACCCCGGAAGCCGACACCGTGCGGCAGATGGACGCCAGTATCGGGGCGGTGGAGAAGGAGATAAACAGGCTCAGGGACATCAATTTTGAGGCAAACGAGGACGAGTAGGCCGCCCCGTTGTGGAGGGACTCCTTGCATCTCAACTTTCCGGTTCGTATATTTTTGTTCGGCCATCATTGTTCCTCACAGAGTATGTTGAAGCGAAAAGGCTACGCAGGTCCAGACTTTCTCATCGGGAACCCAAGGGTTCAGAAATCCACATCCCGCCATACGGCGGGATTCTTTGTTTTTTGGGGGGGAGGAGCAACAACCCGATGACCGTCCAAACCGTGCACGATATCCTCGAGGAGTGGGCACCGCGGGAAATCGCGTGGGACCGCGACAACCCTGGCCTTCAGTGCGGGTCTCCCGACGCCCGGGTGAGCGGAATCCTGGTGACCCTTGACGTCAACGAGGAGGTGATTAAGGAGGCCAAACGGAAAAGCGCGAACCTGATCCTGAGCCACCACCCCCTTCTCTTCAAGCCTCTGCATGCAGTGGATACAAGCAAACCGAACGGGAGATGCCTTTCGGCTCTTCTGGGCGCCGGGATAAGCCTCACGGCCGTCCATACAAACGCGGATTTCACATCCGGCGGAACCAGTTTCGTGCTAGCCGAGAAACTCGGACTTCGGAACGTCGTTCTCCTCCACTCCCCCTTCAGGCTGCAGAAGAAGATTGTCACGTTCGTTCCCGCTGACCACGTCGAGGCGGTCGCGTCAGCCATGGCGGATGCCGGAGCGGGAGTCATAGGTAATTACGACCACTGTTCGTTTCGTCTGGCCGGAACAGGGACCTTCCGGGGAAACGACGCAGCCCACCCCGCCGTCGGGAGAAGCGGCCGGGTCGAACAGGTCGATGAAATTCGCCTTGAAGTGGTAGCGCCGGGACCGAAGATCGATGGTGTCGTTCGCGCGCTGCGCACTGCGCATCCGTACGAGGAGGTGGCGTACGATCTCTATCCAATAGAGAACCGGAGCGCCGAGTACGGCATGGGAACCATTGGCGAACTAGCCCGACCTCGTTCGCTTCGAAGCTTCCTCGGGCACGTGAGAAGAGTGCTCGGGATACCCCACCTGCGATTCTGCGGCAACGTCAACCAGCAGATCAGACAGGTCGCCGTATGCGGGGGGAGCGGCGCTGAGCTCCTGGAGGAAGCGGTCAGGAAGGGGGCGGACGTTCTGGTAACCGCGGACGTGCGGTACCATAGTTTTCACGATAGCAGTGGCCGTATTGCACTCGTGGATGCCGGCCACTACGAAACTGAACGGCCGGTCGTCGGAGTCATGGTCGCCGTTCTGAAAAAGGAGATCAAACGCCGGCGCGAGAACGTGCCGGTGTACGAGTCTTTATTGTCGACAAACCCGATACAGTATATCTAGCATGTGAGGAGCAGACGTTGAAAGAAAAGCTTCGCAATCTCTACGTGCTGCAGCTGGTTGATTCACACCTGGACGACCTCGAAGAGCTGAAGGGTGATCTTCCATCGGAGGTCAACGATCTGGAAGCACGGCTTGGTGAGCTGGAGAAGAGAATAGAAGATCTGGAAGGGACGATGAGGGGCGCGTTTTCCAGTCGCAACGAGGCTGACAGCGAAATCCTTGGGCTCAAGGAGAAGCTCGAGAAGTACAAACAGCAGCAGTACGCGGTTCGAAACAACCGTGAGTATGACGCTCTCACCCGGGAGATGGATGCGGCAACGGAGGCGATTTCCCGCCTGGAGAAGGAGATGGAAGGGCTCGAAGGCAAAGCGTCCATGGCCCGGAGTGATATCGACGAGGCAAAGCGGGAGGTGGAAGAACTGGACAAGGAGCTGAAAGAGAAGCGTGCGGCCCTTGCGGAAGTCTCCAAGGCCACCGAGGAGGAGGAACTTCGTTACAGCCATGAGCGCGAGAAGCTCGCGACACGTCTCGGAAAGGGCGATCTCAAAGCCTACGAGCGGATACGAAAAGCCAAACGAGGGAAGGCGGTCGTACCCGTAAAGCGAGGGGCGTGCGGGGGCTGCTACAACAGGGTTCCGGCTCAGAGGCTTCTCGAACTCCGCCAAAACAAAAGAATCTACGCGTGTGAGCGGTGTGGCCGGATGCTTGTTTCAGACGAGATCGCTGAGACGACCGTAGACGTCGCATGATCCTCTATGCATTCACTGATGGGGCCTCGCGGGGGAATCCCGGCGAGAGCGGTTTTGGGATTGTCGTAAAGGACGACCGCGGAGATACCGTCCTGACGCTGAACGGCTATATTGGCCGGACCACAAATAACATTGCGGAGTATACCGCGCTGCTGAAGCTCCTGGAGCGGATGCGGTCGGTGGAGTGCTCTCGCATGATTGTCCACTCCGACAGTGAATTAATGGTCAAACAGCTCAACGGGTTTTACAGAGTCCGAAACAAGGGGCTGAAACGTTACCACGCACGATTCCAGGAGCTCAAGAAGATCTTGCCCTTCGACATCCACATCCGCCACATCGGTCGGGAAGAGAACAAAGACGCAGACCGTCTGGCAAATGAGGCGATTGATACCCGCATATCGCCTTCCGGGTGACGGTTGCGAGTGCACACGGTTTTGTAATCAACTACACCATCAACAACGCAGGTCGGGCAGCCGCGTTCGCCGCGAGCGAGCGAGGAAAGTCCGAACTCCGCAGAGCAAGGTGCCCCGTGAACAGCGGGGGTCCTGCCATGTGCAAACCGGCAGGAACGGAAAGTGTCACAGAAAACATACCGCCCTTCGGTCCGCCACTGGCGGATCTCAGGGTAAGGGTGAAAAGGCGAGGTAAGAGCTCACCGCCCTGTCAGTAATGGCAGGGGCACGACAAACCCCACCTGGAGCAAGACCAAATAAGGGAGCAGGAGCTGCTCGCTTCGCCCCTCCCCGATCAGGGAAGGGCCCTCCCGGGTAGGTCGCAAGAGCCAAGGAGCAATCCACGGCCCAGAGAAATGGCTGCCTCTTCCGTCGACCGACGGAACAGACAGAATTCGGCTTACAGACCTGCGCTGCTTTCTCCCCTGCCTCACGCAGGGGGGCAAGCAGGCTTACAGTCCGGAGAAGATGTGAACAACGCCAAGAAGGAGTATCGGTGGACTCTCACCGAACCCCCTGATCAGTCTGTAGCCGCCCGCCTCTCCCGGGAGATCAACATTCCGGAGCCCCTCGCGCACGTTCTCGCTCTTCGCGGCATCGACACCTACGACAGTGCCAAAGCCTTCTTCCGCCCCACGGTTGACCAGCTCCACGACCCTTTTCTGCTCGGCGGCATGGATGCAGCCGTTGACCGCCTGATCAAGGCTCTGCAGGAAGGAGAGAAGATCCTTGTTTTTGGCGACTACGATGTCGACGGAACAAACGGAGCAGCAATGCTGTACCTCTTCCTTCGCGAGCTGGGGGGAACAGTCGAATACTACGTGCCCGACCGGATTGAGGAAGGTTATGGAATCTCTCGCCAGGGAATCGATCGCGCCGCGCGGGGAGGAGTGCAGCTCTTTCTCTCGGTCGATTGCGGGATTACTGCAGTGGAACCGGTCAAATATGCCAACCAGCTGGGGCTGGATGTCATCATCTGCGATCACCACGAACCCGGTCCCGTTCTGCCACCTGCACTGGCCGTTCTGGATCCGCTCAAGGAAGGCGACGCATACCCGTTCAAGCACCTGTGCGGTTGCGGGGTCGGGTTCAAGCTTATCGAGGGCCTTGCCCGAAAGGTCGGCAAAGAAACGGAGGTCTTCTCGTATCTGGATTTCGTTGCACTCGCCAGCACGGCCGATATTGTCCCGCTCACCGGTGAAAACCGTGTGTTGACAAAGCTCGGTCTCGAGACCATCAACGCCCGACCCCGCCCCGGACTCGAGGCGCTGATCAGAGGGGCCGGCCTCCATGTCGGCGATATCGCCACGGGTCAGATAGTGTTTGTACTGGGACCTCGCATCAACGCCGTGGGGCGACTCGGGGATGCGACCCGCGCAGTGAAGCTGCTCATCTGTACGGATCCGGTCGAGGCGGAAGGACTTGCCGCCGTTCTCGAAGAGGAGAATGTCAACCGGAGGAAGATCGACGAAGATACATTTGCAAGCGCTCAGCACATTGCCGAGTCACAGTTCGATCTGGATACAGATCCGGCCATCGTCCTTCATCAGAACGACTGGCATCCCGGCGTCGTTGGTATCGTCGCCTCCCGGATGGTCGAGAAGTACTACAAGCCGTCGATCATGATGGCAACGGTCGATGGGGTGGCCAAAGGGTCCGCACGGAGCGTCTCAGGATTCGACATCTTCGAGGCTCTTCGGCAATGTGAGGATGTGATTATCCAGTTTGGTGGACACAAATACGCAGCAGGACTGACGGTGGATATCGGCCGGCTGGATGAATTCCGGAGCGCGTTCAACAAGGCGGTGCATTCCCTTATGACCGAAGAGCTCAGGACACGGGAAATCCGTATCGACGTAGAGCTCTCGCTCCGTGAGTTGACACCACGATTCATGCGTATCCTGAAGGAGTTCGGGCCGTTCGGTCCCAGTAACCTCAAACCGACGTTTGTTGCAAGAAACCTCGAGGTCGTCGGCACCCCACGGATTGTCGGAAAGAATCATCTTCGTTTCAAGGTGCGACAGGACGGAAGACTGATTGATGCCATAGGATTCGGTCTCGGAGAACACCTGCAGCGGGTATCGGGTAAGAGGAATGACCTGGAGTGTGTATTCACCGTGGACGAAAACTCCTGGGTTTCTTCGTCGGGAGAACGTGT
>JBATTW010000055.1:0-10977 GCA_049670805.1 Bacteroidota bacterium | reverse complement strand
TCTGGGGGTCCTCCTGTTCGATGAACTTCATCCACGCCTGCAGCCTTCGATACTGGGCAATCGAGTACTCTGGTTCGTCAGCCAGATTGTACCCGTACATGGCTCTTCGAACATGCGTGGGGAGGCTCCTGTACTGATTCACGAGAACACTGGCCTTCTTCTTGCTGAACCCCTTTCTGTGCGCGGGAAAGAACCGCTCATCCGTTACGAGATACTGCAGGCCGACGGAGCTTGCCAGGCGCAGCGCGTACGCGTTACCCTCAAATGTCCTGTTGATGGCAAAGAAGTCCTGTGTCCCCGTCAGGAGATTGAAATGCGCGTTCTTCGCCATCGCGAAGCTGGCTGAGTCCCGCTCGAACTGCTGGAGTTCCGGGTCATACGGAGGATCCCAGAACGTCCCGAGAGTGAATTCCCTCTGTTGCCATCGGGTAAAAGTCTGTGAGACCGATGTGCAGATCCCGAGCGTAGCACAGAAGAGAAGGAGCAGTGCGGGGCGAACGGCATCTGGAGGGAAGAGGCTGTGGACCACTCTGAGAACGAAATCACTCCTGTATGCGAGCATCGAGGTATCCCTGCCTTCTATTCAACGGGTTTCAGGAGTCGCACGACCGAGGCCAACAACGCGATCATCAGCACCAGGAGCGAAAACAGTTCATGGCTGGGCGTGACAACCCAGAAGAAGCTGCCAAGCGCCACTACGAGGATCGCGCCGGAGAGACCGAGCGCCACACCTCCAAGAGGGCCACCTGTGGCAAGCCGGACCGCCCGTCGCCCTGTGACGAGTGCTGCTCCCAGGTAGACAATCCATGCGATCCCCGCGATGAGACCGGCTTCGGCGAAAAACTGGATGTACTGGTTGTCAACAAAACCCGCATCGGGGTCCAGCGGGCTTCCCAGCGTCCCGGTCAGATAGCTCGTGAACCGGAGATTCGCCACGCCTATCCCGAACAGGGGATTTTGGGTGAACACTCCCAGAGCGTGAGACCAGGCTCCGAATCGCATCAGGAGCGACAGATCCTCCATCGACCGCTGACCCGCAGACACCTGCCAGCGGAAGGCTCCGCCCAGAGCAGCCTGGAAGAGGTTCCGTTGGGCAAGCCCGAACGCATCGGTTGCAATGAGCATACCGATGAATCCGACAATGGACCCGGTCACAATTAGGATCCTCCGTCGCAAATGAGATTGTGTCTGGATGAGGAGGACAAACAGTGCAACCGCGAGCGCCGCGATCCAGGTGCGGGTTTGACTGAGGAGGAGAGCCAGCCCCGCCACCGGTGCAGTTATCCCGGCAAGAAGACGGAGCCGCTTTGATCCAGCGGAAAGTGCCGTGGTGAGGGCCAGGATGACCGTTACCGCCACACCGCACCCATACCCTCCCCCGAGGAGACCGTAGACGCGCCCGGTGCCCCGGGTTCCCTCCTCCCCGAAGAGAAACTGCCCGATCCCTACCAGGGAGGCGATCAACCCACCGAGCAGTATGGCACCGACGATGAGGCGGATGTTGGATTCGCTCCGCACGGTCTGATGGACCATGATGAAGAGAATGAGCATGATTTCCACATAGCGGACAACCTGCAGAACAGCCGGCATCCTGTAGGCGGCGGAGAAAATGGAGACGGCTGACGCGGCAACGACAAGAAGAGCCGGTATCAGGAGGGCCCTCGGAAACTCCAGCCTCTTATTGAATGAGAGCGCGCCCACGAACCATACGCTGAACACGATCAGGAGAAGAAGCTCGGAGACGATGAGGTTCGTGCCGGTCTCCCCCAGTCGGTAGGGATTTAGCAGACCGAGCGGAACGATCGCGAGGCCAAATTCAAGTCTCAGTAGGGATGCGACGAGAGTGGTCAGCCCGAGGACAATATTGAAGAAGAGGCCCCACTCGTTGTGAACCACACAGAACACGTACGCGACCAGCAGAACCGCAACCCCGGCGTGCGCCACGACGGGGATCCGTTCGCCCGCAATCCCCTCACCCACCAGTCGCCCTCCCATGCCGTGCGCCATTCTCCGCACGTCATTCATGAGGATCTCCTGCGGGGGCGCCGCACAAACCCGGAGATATCGGTCCAGACACGGTCCGCAAACGCGGATGCGGCCTGATAGACAGGGCTGTTGGCTTCCCTCTCCGAGCGCCATTTCTCCCGGATCGCTACAATGGCAATCGAGGAGATGAGAGCGACAAAGAAAGCTCCAAGGACGATGAGCATCCGCTTGGGACGAGATTTTCTCTCGGCAGGGTAGGCCCGGTCCAGGACGAGAACAGAGGGCGTGCTTCGATTTTCCTCCACCTTCGCCTGCTCATAGAGAGGGGTCAGAAACTGGAGGATACGATACTGGGTCTCCACGTCGCGAAATCGGCGGAGGTACTCGGCTCCGAGGTCAGGGACTTTTGCAAATGGGATGAGGAGCTTCATTTCCCCATCCTCCAAACCTGTCCCCTGCGTGATCTGATCGAGTTTCCGTCTGAGTTCCTGGATCTCGATTTCGGCTGCGCGCACGAGAGGATGCTCGGACGACTGGGTCCGCTTTAGCGTTGCCAGTTCCACTTCCAGCATGGCAGCCCGGGCCGCCATCTCCGAAGTTGCCTTGATGGACTCCTCGACCTGCTCGGGCATCGCAACAATTCCGAACCGCTTCTGAAATTCCTTGAGGGAATCCTCGGCAGCGGTAAGGTCAATCAGATTCTCATCGTACCGATTCTGGATGAATTCCCGGTTCCCCTTCGCGTTCAAAACCTTCATCTCAGTATTCGTCCTGTTCAGGGACTCCACAAAGAAGTTGGCCATGGCGGCCGCACGCTGGGGGTCTTCGTCATACACACTGATGGTGATATATCCTTCATCCTCAACGGTGATTTCCACGTTCTCCAGGAGCTTCTTGACGGTTCTCTCACCCGGATACTGTGTGATCTCGTAGACGCTGACGAGGTCAAATTCCTTGATGACTGCGCCCAGAACCCTTCCGCTGTGCAATATCGCCATGTACCGGTCCAGCTCCGTGTTCCGGCCGATTGACCCCAGTCCGCGCGGTGCCAGCGACTTCGCAAGCGTCGAGACACCTTCGAGACCGCCAAGGAGGTCCGCCTCCTCGGACGGAAAAACCGACGTCGTGGACTTGAATTGCGGTGTTATCAGCAGAGAAACGACGGTGGCGCCCGCAACGCTCAAGAAGACCCACATTGCAACGAAACGCCAGGATCGGGTAAGGATGGTAAACAGAACCGTCAGCGCTCCCGCATCGGGCGCGGTTTCTTGACCCTTTTGCCTACCATGATCGGGCATGCTTCCCTGTCCTCCTTCTCTCGTTCGAATCACGCGACTAGTTCCCCAAAGTGGTCACAATGACAACCACGCTGATTGCGACGCTGAGGATCGAGGCTGTCTGACCTATGATCCCCAGATAGTAACCGAACTCCCTCTCCGGATCCTTCGGGACCCAGATGTAGTCCCCCTCCTCGACTACCGTATCTTCAAAGGGGATCCACTGTTTGTTGGTCGCTTTGATGACCTTGATGTCATCGAGCCGGGCTGCCTCGAGCTCACCGCCGGCCTCCAGAATATAGTATTCGACATCCTTCCCCCCCACAAAGGGAACATAGCCGGGTTGAACAACCTGGCCAAAGACATACACGGTGTTTGTCCACCGGGACACGTGCACGGTATCATACGGCTGGAGCACCACGTTCTGCAGCGAGTCGCCATCTGTGAAGAGATGCGCGAAGTTCACTTGCACGTAGCGCCGCATCCCCAGAAGTGCGGATTCTGTTGAGTAGTAGTTCCAGTCTTCCCCGCCGGCGCGGCCACGAAGGTTGGAGACCGAATCGACGAGAACACCGCGCGAGGGGACCCTTCGTGTAATGTACGACGCGCTCAACGATGCCACCTCGGTAAAACCTCCGGCCCTATCGATCAACTCCGTGAGGCGGGTCGTGTTTCGTGTGATCGGATATGTCCCCGGATACCGTACCTCACCCAGAACCGTTACGTTGTAGTCCTGACGGTACTCAGGAACGCTCAGCACCACAACCCTGTCACCGGGCTCGAGCGGGACATCCTCCGCTCTCCCATCGAGGATTGCGCGAAGATCCAGGACCTGCGTCTGCAACCGGGTAGCGAGGCTGTCCAGCCGCGAATGGAGGACGCTATCTGCCCGAGCGTATCGTGTGAACCCCTGGGCAATGAGAAAGAGATCCTTGACGTGGTCCCCCGGGACGTACTCAAAGCGACCGGGCGCATTGACCTCGCCGTAAATCGCGACAAAATTCCTGGCCTGGTCTTTCCTCGGAACCTGAACCACATCCCCTTCACGGAGAAACGGATTCCACCGGCCGTCCCTCGTTGCGAAGAACTTGTCGATATCGACTCGTGATCGCGTCCCGTCTTTGTGAGTCAACACCACGTTTCTGGTCGACATCTCCTCCAGCGCCTCCTTGAACCCGGTGCGCGGTTCGGGGGAAACAGGTTTGGTCGCTTGCTCAATAGCGCGGTGGGCACGATCCATCGCACTCAATGTGTAGAGACCCGGATAGCGCACGCTCCCGGTCACCATCACCACGATTGGTCGCGGTGAGGTCAGCGTCATTGTTACCTCTCCCGCCCGGTATTTCCGTCGGACCTCGAAGACCACCTTCTCTTTTGCCTCCGCAAGCGAGATGTCCGCCACCGCCACCTCCCCGACGTTTGGTATGATCAAGGATCCTTCGGGTGAGACGGTCAGAGCATAACTCAGCGGCGGACTTACCCAGATGTTCACAGAAAACACATCCGAGGGTCCGACATGGTACTCCTCGGGCTTCACCACGGATTCCAGCGCCACTCCCGGCGGTTGCGACACCGTCGCAGGATCTTTGGCAAGACGACGCCTGTAGTCCTCGAGCGGATCGGTCCGGTTTCCCCCCAGACCGTCCTGCCCTTTCGCGCTGTCGAACACAGAGAGCAGCATCAGAGCTGCCAGTGCTCCCCATCGCCATGTTGTTCCCATCGTGTCACCGCTCATCGTACATCTTCCTGTAGTAGTTTCTGTACTCCCCACTCATGACACCTCTCCACCACGACTCCTGGGCGAGATACCATCTGATCGTCCTTTCTATACCCTGCTCGAAGGTTGTGTCGGGTTCCCACCCCAGCTCGGACCGTATCTTCGTCGCATCGATCGCATACCTCCTGTCATGACCGGGTCGGTCTTTAACGAACTTGATCAATCCTTCCGGTTTCTTCAACAACGCCAGGATCAGTTTCACGATATCGATGTTTGTCCACTCGTTGTTCCCGCCGATGTTGTACACCTCGCCGGGTCTCCCGCGCTGGAGAACAGCATCGATCGCCGAACAGTGGTCCGCAACGTACAACCAGTCCCGGACATTCATACCGTCGCCGTACACGGGAAGAGCTTTCCCGTCGGTAGCGTTCGCGATCATCAAGGGTACCAGCTTCTCCGGAAACTGATACGGCCCGTAGTTGTTTGAGCATCGGGTCACGATGACAGGAAAACCATACGTATGGTGGTACGCCAGTGCGAGGAGATCGGATGCAGCCTTGCTGGCGGCGTACGGACTATTCGGGTGGAGAGGCGTTGTTTCTATGAACCTTCCGGCGGGACCAAGGGATCCATACACCTCGTCGGTGGAGACATGAACGAAGCGTCTGACTCCCGCTTCGCGGGCAGCCTCCAGCAGCACCTGTGTGCCCAGGACATTGGTTTGAACGAAAACCGTCGATCCCAGGATACTCCGGTCAACGTGAGACTCGGCCGCAAAGTGGACCACGGTATCAATCTCGAACTCGACCAGAACCCCGTCGACCTCTCGCCGCTCACAAATATCCCCCCTGACGAAATGGTACTTCGGGTTTCGCTCGATGTCCCGGAGACTCTCAAGGTTCCCCGCGTAGGTGAGCTTGTCGAAATTGACCACCGCGACATCGGCAGAAGTCGCCAGAACGTGCCGGACGAAGTTGCACCCGATGAAGCCTGCGCCTCCGGTCACAAGCATACGGTCCATTGCATCCTCCGAATGCGGCAAGGTCGTTCAGCCCATCCCTGCACACCAAACCACCCTCTCAGGATCTGCGGCTGTGCCATCGACATCCTCTCACACGCGACGGATCTCTGCCCCACCGCGCTTGTGAAGCAATACAACCAACACAGCGAAGAGCCGTGGAGAAAACGATCGTCCGTCGTACGAATATCGAGAGAGGGGGAGAATGAGCACCCAATTCAGTAGCGAAGTGAGGAGGTGAGTCCTTCCTTTCGGAGCGGTGTGACCGGACAAGAAATGCCTATCCCTACAAACCTACGAAAAGGAGCCCGGAAAGTCAATCCTCGGCTCCCGGACACTGAAACAGCCCCAGTGCGGAGCCTCGGCGCGCTACATCTGCTCCGGTGACCGGATTCCGAGGATTTGGAGGCCGTTTCGCAGGACCAGCTGAACGGCTCTGCAGAGCGATAGCCGGGCCGCCATGAGCTCCCGATCTTCACTCACAACCCGATGGAGGTGATAGAAGCCATGGAACGCTCCGGCGACGTCGTGCAGGTAATCGGCAAGGCGATGGGGCTCGTACGTCAGTGCGCAAGATTCCACCTGCTCGGGGAATTGCAGCAGGAGTCTCATCAACCCGATCTCCTCCCGCGCACCGAGGAGATCCAGATCCGATTCTGCCGGGAGATCCCCCTCATCGGCTGCGTCAGCGTAGCGAAGAATGCTCGATATCCTCGCATGCGCGTACTGGAGGTAGTAGACAGGGTTCTCCTCCGACTGTTCCTTCGCGAGATCAAGGTCGAAATTCAGGTGACTGGTGATCGTCCGCATCAGGAAGAAATACCGAACGACGTCGGCCCCCACTTCCTCGATCAACTCGTCAAGCGTAATGAAGTTCGCACGTCGCGTCGACATCTTGACCACCGCACCCCCCTGTATTATCGTTACGAACTGGTGGATCAAGACCTTCACTTTCTGGGAGTCAAGGCCGAGGGCCTCGAGACCCGCGAGGACATCGGGATACGTCGCGATGTGGTCTGCCCCGAACACATCGATCATGAGGTCATATCCGCGCGAGAACTTGTCCCGGTGGTAGACGATGTCCGGAAGACGGTAGGTCGGTTCACCGCTCCCCTTGATGATGACCTTGTCCTTCTCCGCACCGAACGCGGAGGTTTTGAACCAGACTGCCCCATCTTGGTCATACACAAGGTTTTTTGATCGGAGAATCGACACGACCTCGTCAATCTTCGCGTCGGCGTAGAGCGTATTCTCGTTGAAGTACGAGTCGAACTCTATGCCGAGCGATTTCAGCGTGCTGCGTATCTCGGCAAAGATATCAAGTTCACCCTGTTCCTTGAATCTGCCCTCGGAGGGTTCATCCCGCAATGCGTCCCCGTCCAGATCTTTGAGGTGACGGGCAATGTCACGTATGTAATCGCCCTGGTAGTAGTCTTCGGGAAAATCAACCTCCTCCCCGAGCAGCTCCAGATAACGAAGCCGTACAGAATCGCCGAGGACGCGCATCTGTCTGCCGGCGTTGTTGAAGTAGTACTCCCGCTCGACATCGTTGCCGGTCCACTCCAGCAGGCGTGCGATGGTGTCCCCGAACACCGCTCCTCGGCCATGTCCAACGGTCAAAGGACCGGTCGGATTCGCGCTGACAAACTCGACCTGTATACGCTTCCCCTTTACAGAGGTCGATCGGCCGTACTGCGTCCCCGCATCGATCAATGCACGGAGCTCCCGCCGCAGATATTTCGGGGTAAAGGCAACATTGATGAAGCCCGGACCGGCCACGTCGATCCTCTCAACCAGAGACGGGTCCAGCCGGAGCGCATGGACGATCTCTGTTGCCAACTCTCGCGGATTCTTGCGCAGCCGCTTGGCAAGGGCCATTGCAACATTGGTGGTCAGATCACCGTGCTGCTCCTGGCGCGGCCTCTCGATCACCATGCGGATATCGCTCTCCATCCCGAGACGCTCGAGGGCCGCGGCGATTGCCGTGACCACCAATTCCTTCATCTTCCCACCTTTTCACCGGACCGAACCTTTGTGCGGGCCCCGCTCCTTACGGGGGAACCTTTTTTCACGGGCCTCCCGACCGGCTCCGCGATACTCTCGAACTTCGCGTCCCCCCAGAGCTTCTCGAGATTGTAAAAGGCACGTGTATCTCTATGAAAGACATGAAGCACAACATCAACAAAATCCAGAAGTATCCAGTTCGCGCTCCCCAACTCTCTGTGCCATGGTGCGATGCCGACATCTTTCATTCCCTGTGCGACTGCGTCCGCAACCGCCTTCACCTGGATATCGGTGTCGGCCGAGCACACGACGAAAAAATCTGCCATGGATGTCAGACCACGGAGATCCATCGTAACAACGTCGTATGCTTTCTTTGTCAGGGTGAGACGGGCGACTTTCTTGGCCAGAGTTGACGCTCTCAATGCATGCCTCGCTCTTGTGATGGTTTCAGATGACGAAAATCTTTGCCGATCAGGACAGAGACGTCCACGTAGTAATCTTCGCTGATCTGCTGAATAACGTTCTCCCTACCGATCCCGAGTGCGTACGCCACCTTCCGTGCGTTGTCCAGGTTTCCGATCCGGTCAATGACGAGAGACTGTTCGATGTCAAAGGTCTTGTAGTTCCTCATTTCCACAACGTCATAGCCCCGGGCCCGGAGATACGATGTCATTCTACTCGCAGCCCCGTCAATGCCACACGCATTCAGAACGTCAATCTGGATCACTTCCCCGCTCTCACTGCCCGACCGTTCGATCTGTACCGGCGGACGGACGAATTGTCTCATGATCAACTCGTACGAGAGATAGACGACGAGGGCGAAAAGAACGAGGGTGACACCGTCGAGAATGATGGCGCGGGGATTCTTGTCGAAATACGGGAATGACTTCTTCATGAAAGCAAGCCGCACGGGTGGGCCTGGAGAACGAAAAAACCGGGGTTCTTCTCGTTGACGACGAGATGACCTCCCCGGTCCTGCACGGCATTGGGTATTCGCAATGTCAAGCTCTTGTTCGTGGCGCCCTTCCGTCAGTCGTTGAAGTCCCTGAACATGGGGTTACTATAATAGAAGAAGGGTGAGGAGTAAAACGTACCGTATGGAAACTGGCGGTACTGGATCTGCACCGTCATGTTCTCAAAAGGCCTGTAGTTGATTTCGGCCCTGCTCAGGTAGATCGACCCAAAATTGTTGGAACCGCCGCCGCCTTTCGAAAACGTGTTGTAGGGAGAATAGCTGAGGCTGACATCGGCCCGCGCGTTCAAGTTTTCCGCGAAGGCGTAGCTCATGCTGTTGGTGTATGTTCCCAGAGACACTCCCTGATTGCCGAACGTTTGATAGGAGAAGCTGAGGGAATGCCTCATCTGAAATCGAGCGGGATCAAACAGACCAAAAAAGAAGGACGACCCTGAACCTCCGTAGAGTCCCTGAGAGACGCGTGATTCCTGATCAGCCTGCGATCTGAACTGAGCGTCCGCAATCGCCGGGAGGAGGTACAGAGAAATGAGAAGGCTGAGCACGCGGATGTTCAAGATCGAGGCTCGTTTCACCATACATCGATAGTACAGAAATACACAGTGATTGTCAACTATCCCCTCAGGGCCAGGACCGCCCGGGCTCCCTCAAGCTGCTCGATGGTGTTCACGCCCTGCACCTCGGTCGGATCATCCGCAACGACCGCCTGCACGGGAAGATCATTCGCCCAGAAATAGTGAAAGACATCGGTCAGGTAGTACTCCTGCTGGGCGTTGTGGGGAGTAATGTGCTTCAAGCCCTTGAACAGGGAGCTCCGGTCGAAAACGTATATGCCACTGTTAATCTCGCGGATTGTCCTCTGCTTCTCCGTCGCGTCTTTGTGCTCAACGATCTCGACGACATAGCCCTCTTCGTCTCGCACAATCCTGCCGTACCCCGTCGCGTCATCCAGGACCGTCGTCAGGACGGTGGCAGCCGAGCTGGAGGCCCGATGCGCCTCCACCAACCTCCCGGTCGTCTCGCGTGTGAGGAGAGGGACGTCTCCACTCAACACGAGCACATCCCCATCAAACCCGTTTAGCTCCTCCTCCGCCTGCATCACGGCGTGACCTGTTCCGAGCTGGGGCGACTGTTCCACGCAGATGACCGGCCGCATTGTCCTGATCATGTGCTCAATAATGGCGTCCTTCCGCCAACCCACGACCGCAATAATCCTAGTGGAATTCAACTGCAGGGCAACGTCAACGACATGATCGATCATTGGTCTGTCTGCGACCGTGTACATGACCTTGGCAATGTCGGGGTTGTTCATCCGGGTGCCTTTGCCAGCCGCCATCACGACAACCGAAAGCGCCTTCTCCATGTGCCCTCAATTCCTTGCGAATATGTTATCGATGAGTCGTGTGGTCCCGAAGCGGACTGCAAGCGAGACAACAACCGTCTCCCCGGGTGGAACAGCGTCCAGCTCTTCCAGACTCTCTTCCCGGGCGATGGAGATGTATTCGATTGCGCCGGATGACCGGGAGCTAATGAGTTCTCTCATCTCCCCGATGATCTCGGTGGTTGATCGCTCCCCCGCCCTGATTCTCTCTCCAGCCCCCTTGAGCGCCTGAAAGAGGGCAACACCCTCCTGGCGCTGGCCGGGTGACAGGTACACGTTCCGCGAGCTCATCGCCAGACCATCAGGTTCTCGCACAATGGAACCAATTACAATATCAATGCCAAAATTCAGCTCGGAAACCATGCGCTTGATCACAACCATCTGCTGCGCATCCTTCTGCCCGAAGACAGCGACGTTCGGCCGGACGATGTTGAAGAGTTTCGCCACTACCGTGGTAACTCCCCTGAAGTGTCCGGGCCGGAACCGACCTTCAAGGACTTCAGTGATCCGCTCGACATGGACATAGGTGACATGGTCACGGCCGTACATCCCGTCAACACCCGGTGCAAAGATGATGTTGCTCCCCGCCGATGATGCTCGTTCTCTGTCCCTGGCAAGGTC
>JBATTW010000054.1:0-1561 GCA_049670805.1 Bacteroidota bacterium | reverse complement strand
GCGCGGGGACGATGTATGTCTATCTGTTCTTGAAGGTGTTGGTGTTCGCCCACGGTCAGCACTGGATGTATATCAATACACCAATGGGGTATTGGTACCTCGTTGAGATGCTCTGTTTCGTGTTGATACCCGTCGTTCTCTATACCCACTCCGTACGCGCCCGCAAATTGTCGTGGATCCGGGTGGCGTCGATATTGACCTTGATCGGAATTGTCTTGAACAGGTTGAATGTTTCGGTGATTGCCTACAACTGGCACGCGGTGGACCGTTACGTACCCTCGTGGATGGAGATCGAGATCACCTTGGCAGTTGTGGTAGCGGAGATCCTTGTGTTGAGGTGGATCGTCAATCGAATGCCGATCCTGAACGAAACACCGGAGAGGGCAATCGGCAGGACAGAGTCCCAGCCTTTACGACATGTCATGTGACAACAAGGAGCAACAGCGATGGAAAATATCTATGTGGATATCTTTACGACAAAAGGGCTTGAGTATGTGTTGGTGATCGCCTTTCTTCTGTCTCTTGTTCTTTTCTGGAGAATTTTGAACAAACCTGCGGGAATCTGGGGCATATCACCGGCCATCGGGAATTCTGGATCCGTGCGGGTAGATTGGTTCGCCATGGCAGAAGATGCTTTCTACCACCAGGGGCACTCGTGGGCCCGACCGGGAGAGGGAGATGTGGTGGAGGTGGGAATGGACGACTTCTCTCAGCGGTTGCTCGGCAAACCCGAGGCATTTGATCTGCCCTCGGTTGGTTCATCGGTTGATCAGGGCGAGATGGGGTGGAAGCTTCGCGTTGGCACTCACTGGTTTGACGTGCTGTCGCCTGTGGGTGGAGAAGTCGTCGAAGTCAATGAGAAGGTGCTCAGAACCCCTGGAGTGGTGAACGACGATCCATATAGGCGGGGCTGGATTCTGAAAGTGAGGAGCCCAAAGCTCCGGACAAATCTGACGAATCTCCTGACCGGAGGACTCGCACGGTCCTGGATGGAAGAGACGGTGCGTTCACTGCGGGAGATGATCTCGTCCCATCCCGTGCCTGTGATGCAGGATGGTGGGGTGCCGCTCACCGGATTCGCGAAGAGCATTTCACCCGACCATTGGGAGGATCTGGCTCGGGAATTCTTGCGGACATCGTGAGGTAGTTGTTGTTCAAAAACGCAACAGCTGATTCCCATTTGTGCGAAAAGGCCGGTGGAATTGGGAAGGTCCCACCGATTTTCCTCATAACTGTGCGTTGTTGTACATTTTCTCTACATCATATGGTGGCATGATTTGTGACCTGTACAAGAACTGGTGGAAAGTGTTAAATCCTGCCAACCAGCCATGAGACTCAAGTCGCTCGCCAGAACTCTTGCCTTTCGGCTCTTCATTTTTATCGCTTCAGTCCAAACCATCATTCTCGTGGGTCTGACCTTTGCTGTGCTCCATGTTCAGCAGACTAGCTGGATGCGCCACATTGTCGGGGATGCAATCCGCATCAGCGACGTGATTGTCCGATCCACCCGATACAGCATGCTTCTGAACAGAAAACAGGATGTGCACAGGATTGTCGGCTC
>JBATTW010000053.1:0-2695 GCA_049670805.1 Bacteroidota bacterium | reverse complement strand
GCAAGGGCCCGTGCGACAGCAACTCTCTGCTGCTGACCCCCGGAGAGGTCGGAGACATGGCTGCTCATTTTGTCCCCCAGCCCGACAGCTTCGAGCAGTTCGGAGACGACGCGCCGACGCTCTTCCTTTGGCTTACCCTGCAACAGCATGATAAACTCCACGTTCTCCTCGGCAGTCAGGACAGGGATAAGGTTGTACGCCTGAAACACGAAACCGATGTGACGCAATCTGAATTCGACGAGCCCCCCCCTCGTGAAATCCGTAATGTCCTTCCCATCCAGGGTTACCTTCCCCTCTGTTGCCCGGTCGAGACCACCGACGATGTTGAGCATCGTCGTCTTCCCAGAACCCGACGGACCAACCACAGCAGTGAATTCTCCCCGCCCGATGTCGAGGGTCAAATCTTTCAACGCATGTACGGGAACCGCCCCCGCATCATAGATCTTGTCGACGTTTCGTAGTTCGATGAGTGCCATTGGATCTTCGTCATGAAGTGAATGTGTTGGATTCAATATGTTCGAACCGCCTGCGCCGGATCCAGCCGTATGGCTTTCCAGGCGGGATAGAGTGATGCAAGAACTGCAGCCAGAATGACCCACAGGACGATCTGCTGATAGAACACAAACGGCATGACAGGGTAGAACTGCTCGACATACCCGTAGCGCCGCATCCCTTCCGCAAACAATGCGAGATCAATCCCGGTCTCCCCCAGGATCCCAACTGTCCCGGCACCGGATCCGATCCCGAGGAGGGCACCTGTGAGTGTGAGGACCATCGATTCCAGCATGATCATCAGAAACACTCTCCCCCCCTTCATACCGATTGCTGCCAGGATGCCGAACTCACGGATCCGGTCAAGAACCGACATTAGCATCGTATTGGTAATACCAAACAGCATTGCGAAAATGATGATTGCAAGAAAGATCTCGAGATAGAGCCCGATGAAATCATTCATGTATCCCAGCTCCGGTGCAAGAACCTTCCACGATTCCACAGCGTACCCAGAAAAGGATTCCTGGAGGCTCGCCACCGCAGGATCGAGTTCAGCAGGATCGTTCAGCACGATGGCGACTTCATGCACGAGATCCGAGACTCCTACAAGATTCTCCAGGTCCTGCCGGAGAATGAAGACCGACGTCTCGTCGAAACCGGTGGATTCTGTCCGGAAGATCCCGACGACCCTGACGCTCGCCGCAACGATGTGTCCATCACCATCCTGAGTACCCAGAACGATCTTCGAGCGCAGGCCTGCACCAAGCTTTGTTGCCAGTTCCTCACCGATGACGGTCCGATGGCTCCTGCCGCCATCAAAATAGCTCCCCCCCGTCAGTAGCCCGGCGATCGACGTCACCGAACTCTCATCGGCCGGATCGATTCCGAAGATGTTCACACCCACGGCCGTCTCTGCCGTCGACGCCATTCCCTCCAGGACAACGCGAGCAGTGGCTGCCCGAACATGAGGGTTTGCTCGAACCGTCTCCAGGAGAAGGTCAGGATCGGACATCGCGTCATGCATACCCCGGCTCTCCAGAAAGTGTGGATGATGAATCTGCACGTGCGAGAGACGGGAGTTGATCGCCGACTTGACCGATTCATCTGTCATTGCGAAGAAGACCCCGGAGGCGACGATCCCTCCCCAGAGACCCGACGCAATCGCGAGAATAATGATGATACTGCGCTTCCAGTTCCGAAGAACGTTTCTGTATGCGATATGAAACAACATAGTTTTCTCCAGGCCGGTCAGGCGCGCATTGCCTGCACCGGCTCAAGGTTATTGAGCACTCTTGTTGGGTAGGTAACGCTGACGATCGCAAGGAGAAGGACAACGAGCATTTGTGCCCCGATGATCCCGGGGTTCATGGAAAGGGGAAGAATCGGATCCATCCCGAACCGGATCATCACTTCGGCCAGCTCACCGGTCAACCGAATGGGATTCCTGGCATAGTAGACCATGACGGGCAGGGAGACAGCTGCGCCGGCTAAAACGCCCAGCAGGGAGAGAAAGACTGTCTCCGTCAGTGTCGTCAGTATCAGTCTGCTCCGGTGCATCCCGACGGCCATCAAGACCCCGAACTCCTTTCGCCGCTCGATTGTCATCATCATGACCGTCCCGAAGATGCCGAATCCGATAACGACGTAGAGAATCACGAGCATCAGGATTCCTCCTGCATTGTCCACTTCGATGGCCTGGACAAGGTCCGGCATCATCTCGTCCCACCCCATCACCTCATACCTGTCTCCTACCCGACTCTTCACGTTCTCCAGAACGCCCGCCTGGTGGCGCGGGTGATCGATCATAATGGAAAGAGAATTCACAAGCCCCGGCATACCATACAGATCCTGGGCGACCGGCAGGGTCAGGTAGACGGTCGCCGCATTCAGATCCGGCGTCAGAAACTCCACGACACCTCCGACAGGATACTTCCCTGCCGCGATAATCCCGTGATAACCCTGCCCGTAGAGTACCAGAGTGTCACCGACATCGAAGCCGAGATGATTCGAGAGCCCCTCGCTAATGAGGACACTGGCATCTCCCGGTTTCAGATAGGAGCCCCGAATGATCTTCGATCGCAACGCATTCATTTGATTTTCGAGAGCCGGATCGATACCGTTGACCATCGCCCCCCTGGTCGCATCGTCCGAAGCTGCGAGCGCAAACTACTGCAGACGCGGGATCAACTCCGTCACGTTCTCC
>JBATTW010000052.1:0-4053 GCA_049670805.1 Bacteroidota bacterium | reverse complement strand
CTCCTTGTATGCACCGGGAAGCGGACAAAGACCATCGAGGAGTTTGTCGGGCTGGAGAAGGAATACGAGGGGGGGATGTTTCTGGGCGCACGGACATCCAGTTTTGATGCCGGTACGCCCGTGGTCGAGCGTCACAGCGTCGAGCACATCAATGACGAGACCGTCAGGTCTGTCTTTGGTGAATTCGCGGGACCGCAGGAACAGCTCCCGCCGATGTGGTCCGCCGTCAAGGTGAACGGGAAGAGACTCTACGCCCTTGCCCGGCAGGGGAAGACAGTTGAACGAAAGACGCGACAGGTGATCATCCACAGCTTAGCGCCGACCCGGATCGCAATACCGGAAGTGGACTTTTCCGTCGTGTGCTCGAAAGGAACGTATGTCCGGGCTCTTGTGGACGACATCGGCCAACGCCTGGGATGCGGAGCGTATCTTCGTCTTCTCAAAAGAACGCGCATCGGACCGTACCACCTTTCCGACGCGCTGACGATAGAGGAGCTCGTTGCGCAGAAACACGCCTCGGCGGCGTCAGGTGGACTATGAAGATTGTCCGTGCAGATTCGGAACTCGAACGAAATCCGAACTCTGTTGTAAGTGTCGGTACATTTGACGGCGTTCATATAGGACATCAGGAGATTATCCGTCAGGCGAACGCAAGCGCAACGGAGCGGGCCGGCAGAAGTGTCGTTGTAACGTTCGAACCTCATCCGAAGGAGGTCGTTCCGTCAGCACGCGGCCCGATCAGTCTCCTGTCGACGCTGGACGAGCGTCTGTCTCTTCTGGACCGTCACGGCATCGACGTCACCGTGGTCATCCACTTTACGCGGGAGTTTTCGCAGCTCTCTCCACGCTCCTTCTACGAAGAGTACATCCTGGCGCGGATCGGAGTGGCGGAAGTCGTCGTGGGTCAGGATCATCTGTTTGGCAGGGACAGAAGGGGGGGCAGGGAGGAACTGGACACCCTGGCGCATCAGTTTGGTTTCGTGGTGAACGCCGTCCCCGAACACCTCGTGGGGGGCGAGCGGGTGAGCAGCTCCGCCATCCGGAAGGCGCTGGAGCGCGGCGACGTCGTGACAGCCCGGACCTACCTTGGCTATCCCTACGCGCTTAGCGGAGTGGTTGCCGAGGGAGACAGACGAGGACGTTTGCTCGGGTTTCCGACGGTAAACCTGGATCCCGAGTCTCCCCGTAAGGTCACTCCCGGACACGGGGTGTACCTAGTGGCCGTGAAGACGCCATCAGGAAACGCTTACGGGATGATGAACATAGGTGTGCGACCGACGTTGACGGATGGTTCGACACGGACGCTCGAGGTGCATATGTTTGAGGTCGAAGCAGACTTTTACGGCGAGTCTGTTCAGGTCAGTTTCCTGCGCAGGCTTCGGGACGAGCGCAGATTCGCAACGGCGGACGACCTGGTGGCGCAGCTGAACGTCGACAGGGAACAATCGATTCACCTTATCAAGGAACTGGAACAACAGCATTCAATCCATAATCAGTAGTGACAAAGGAGTTTCTGTAATGGCAATCACCAAGGAAATGAAATCGGAGCTCATCACGAAGTTCGGGAAAACTCCGGCCGACACCGGGTGTCCGGAGGTCCAGATCGCACTTCTCACCACGCGCATCAATGATCTCACGCCCCATTTTGAGACCAACAAAAAGGATCATCACTCGAGGGTGGGACTCCTCAAGATGGTAGGGAGACGCCGACGGCTTCTCGACTATCTGCAGGAGAAAGACATAGAACGGTATCGAAAGATCATCGCAGATCTCCAAATCAGGAAATAGGAAGAAAAAACACCATGCAAGTACTCAAGCAGATTGACCTTGGCGGGAAACAGTTCTCGCTTGAAACGGGGAGATTCGCAAAGCAGGCCGACGGCGCCGTCATGGCGCGATTCGGTGACACAATGGTTCTCGCGACGGTTGTTTCGGCGACCAAAGCCCGGGAGGACATCGACTACTTCCCCCTGCAAGTCGAATACAGAGAGAAAGCCGCTTCCGCGGGAAAAATACCGGGAGGTTTTTTCAAACGTGAGGCCCGACCGTCGGAGAAGGAGGTACTGTCCGCCCGCGTTATCGACAGACCGATCCGCCCGCTGTTCCCTGACTGGTTCCAGTGTGAAACGCAGGTCATCGTCACGGTCTACTCATCGGATCAGGAGCACGACGGGGACGTCCTCGGAGCGGTCGCCGCGTCGGCAGCGCTGATGATCTCTGATGTCCCGTTCCACGGTCCGATCTCCGAAGTTCGCGTGGGACGCATAGACGGACAGCTGGTCGTGAACCCGACGCACACACAGCTGAAAACGAGCGAGATAGATATCACTGTGGCGGGCACCGAAGACTCGATCGTCATGGTCGAAGGTGAAGCCGGAGAGATCTCCGAAGGGGACATGCTCGAAGCCCTCTCGTTCGCACACACATTCATCAAACCGATGTGTGAACTCCAGAAGGAACTCGCTCGGGAATGCGGTCGCGAGAAGCGCCCGGCACCTCCGCCGGAAGACAACGCCGACCTCATTGAAGAGCTCACGACATCGGCCGGAGCGAGAATCAAAGAGCTGGTCCACACTCCTCTACCAAAGGAGGAGCGTGCGAAAAAGACGCAGGAAGTCACCCAGGAGACGGTCGCGCAATTCGCGGAGAAGTACCCCGGCAAGGAGAAGAGCATCACGGAGTTTCTCCATGATATCGAGTATCACGAAATGCGAGAGATGATCCTCGCTACCGGGCGGCGGCTGGACGGTCGCGGATTGACTGACATCCGAGAGATAGTGATTGAAGTCGGGCTCCTTCCGCGCACACATGGTTCCGCTCTGTTCCAGCGCGGGGAGACGCAGAGCCTCACGACGCTCACGTTGGGGACCAAGCTCGATGAGCAGAGGATCGATGGCCTGTTGCCGGAATCCACCAAACGATTTATGCTTCACTACAACTTCCCCCCGTTTTCCGTCGGCGAAGTAGGTCGCATGGGGACCGGGCGCAGGGAAGTCGGCCACGGTAATCTGGCCGAACGATCGATCAAAAACCTCATGCCGGCAGAGGACGTGTTCCCCTACACGGTCCGTATTGTCTCGGACATTCTCGAATCAAACGGCTCTTCCTCGATGGCGACCGTCTGCGCAGCCTCTCTGGCGCTTTTTGACGGAGGAGCTCCGCTCAGTGCGGCAGTTGGCGGCATCGCGATGGGCCTCGTCAAAGAAGGCGACCGGCTTGCCATCCTGAGTGACATTCTGGGCAATGAGGACCACCTGGGCGATATGGATTTCAAAGTCGCCGGGACCAGGAAAGGGATCACCTCCTGTCAGATGGATATAAAGATAGGCGGGATTTCGCTTGAAATAATGGGCAAAGCTCTCGAGCAAGCGCACGCCGGACGGATGTTCATTCTGGACAAGATGGAAGAGGCGATTGCGCAACCGCGATCGGACTATTCACCCTACGCACCCAGACTCACCACCATCAAGATCCCCGTGGACATGATCGGAGCGGTCATTGGACCGGGTGGCAAGACTATCCGTGGGATTGTCCGGGACACCGGTGCAGAGGTGAACGTGGAAGACGACGGATCGGTCGTGGTCGCAGCCACCTCAAAGGAAGCGTCTGAAAAAGCAATCGCCACGATCCAGAAACTCACCGAGGTGCCCGAAGTGGGGAAGATCTACCCCTCGACGGTGAAGAAGATCATGGATTTCGGTGCCTTTGTCGAGTTCCTTCCAGGGAAAGAGGGACTTGTCCACATTTCCCAGCTGGACGCCACCCGCGTTGAAAAAGTGACGGACGTGGTGAACGTCGGGGACAAGATCGAAGTGATGATCACCGCCAAAGACGACCAGGGACGGTGGAAGCTAAGTCGGAAAGCCGTTCTCGTCCCGGGGAGCGAAACCGAGTCCGACCAACACTCACAGAGCCGCCCCCCACGGGGGAGGGACCGGGACCGGGATCGGAACCGGGGAAGAGACCGCCACTGATAGCGGAAAGGTCCGCTTCTAGCTGTGGTATTGCGAAAGGGCTGGCATGTCGCCAGCCCTTTCGCGTTTCGTAAAATGC
>JBATTW010000051.1:0-2644 GCA_049670805.1 Bacteroidota bacterium | reverse complement strand
TTCTTTCTGCTTCTCCTGAGAAGTTGATGGGGAAGCAAACAGCAATAGACTTGCAGCAATTGCTGCAATGGTCAGTTGTTTCATGATATGTTCCTTTCTGTTTGTGGTGAATACGTGTGGCATTCAGAAGTGTTTATGGCTTGTCGGGATACATCCATGTCATCACAATGATCACTCGGGATGGTTGTGCTCATGTGCTGACTCGTTCTTGTGATCATGGATGCTCACTTCTGTGGTTTTGTCGCTTGTGGATCCATGAACCGAAGTGTCGGGCGGCGACTCACGGGAGAGCAACCTTGTTGAATGATGATTGTCGAGCCCGCCACCATGTGAATGACCCGACTGCTCGATAAGGCGATTCATGAACTCAGTACCCGCACCCAACCGATGGGTCATTTGCATTCCGTAATGCCCAATGATGGTGAAGGCAATCAGGGGTACCAACGCAGTCCCGATGATGATCACAGGCTTAGTTCTATTGATTGTAACAGAAACCAGCCCCACGATCACGGCAACCGGGATGACAACGACCCCGCGAGCGGATCCGGGACTAGTTTCAGAATCCCTCTCCCCAACATCGAACTACCTGTCAATACATATCCCCGCCAGGAGGCATCGCCGGAACAGCCGACTTCTTCTCCTCCGGCTTCTCGACCACTGTAGCCATGGTAGTCAGCAGCAGACCGGAAACGGATGCTGCGTTCTCGAGAGCTGTGCGGGCGACCTTGGTCGGATCAATAATACCCGAAGCCACCAGATTCACATACTCTTCCTTGTAGGCATCGAACCCGTAGTCGTCCTTGCCGTCCTTGACTTTGTTGACGACAACAGAGCCTTCGTGACCGGCGTTCTCGACGATCAGGCGGATCGGCTCTTCCAGCGCCCGACGGACAATATCGATCCCCGTCTGCTGGTCTTCATTGGCCGGCTTCAGGGAGTCAAGCTTTGCCGCAGCGCGGATATAGGCCACTCCCCCGCCGGGAACAATGCCCTCTTCAACTGCGGCACGCGTCGCGTGAAGAGCATCTTCCACGCGCGCCTTCTTCTCCTTCATCTCGATCTCTGTCGCCGCGCCGATCTTTATGACGGCCACGCCGCCGGAGAGCTTCGCGAGCCGCTCCTGGAGCTTCTCCTTATCGTAGTCCGAAGTCGTCTTCTCTATCTGCGCTTTGACTTCGTTGATGCGCTTCTTGATATCGTCTTTCTTGCCAGCTCCTTCGACGATCGTCGTGTTGTCCTTGTCGATCACGACCTTCGTTGCCTTCCCGAGGTAACTGAGGGTTGCGTTGTCGAGTTTGTAGCCCTGCTCCTCGGACACCACCGTACCCGCGGTAAGAATCGCAACGTCCTCGAGCATTGCCTTGCGCCGGTCACCGAACCCGGGGGCCTTGACAGCAGCAACACGCAGAGTCCCGCGAAGCTTGTTCACAACAAGCGTCGCCAGGGCCTCCCCCTCAATGTCCTCGGCAATCACCAGAATGGGATTGCCCGTCTGGGCAATCTTCTCCAATATCGGGAGAAGGTCTTTCATATTGGAGATCTTCTTGTCGTGAATCAATATGCGAGCGTCCTCCAGAACAACCTCCATTGTCTCCGCGTCCGTAACGAAGTATGGCGAGAGGTACCCTCTGTCAAACTGCATCCCCTCAACAACTTCGATGTTGGTGTCCGTTCCTTTTGCTTCCTCAACCGTAATAACGCCATCCGTACCGACCTTCATCATGGACTCTGCAATAAGATCACCAATAACCGTGTCGTTGTTTGCCGAAATGGAACCAACCTGTGCGATCTCGATCTTCTTGGTCTTGTCAACCGGTTTGCTGAGACCTCGGAGGCCGTCGATAACTGCAGTGACAGCAATCTCGATGCCCCTTTTGAGATCCATCGGGTTTGCACCGGCAGCGACGTTCTTCATCCCTTCACGGACAATCGCCTGTGCGAGAACGGTGGCCGTTGTGGTTCCGTCTCCTGCCACGTCAGAGGTCTTCGATGCAACCTCACGAACCATCTGAGCTCCCATGTTCTCCAGCGCATCTTCGAGCTCAATCTCCTTCGCAACAGTCACGCCGTCCTTCGTGACGGTTGGTGCGCCGAACTTCTTGTCAATGACGACGTTTCGCCCCTTCGGGCCAAGCGTGATCTTGACAGCATCGGCAAGCTGGTCAACCCCCCTTTTTAGGCTGGCCCGAGCTTCAGCGTCATAACTGATTACTTTTGCGGCCATGTGGATCTATCTCCTTCGATGTATGATCAGTCCAAAACTCATTTTTTGCTCTTTACACGATGGCGAAGATGTCCGCTTCCCTCATGATCAGATACTCCGCCCCTTCGACCGTAACCTCTGTACCGGAGTACTTCCCGTACAGAACCTTGTCCCCGACCTTCACTTCCATCGGGACTGTCTTACCCTCGTCCGACAATTTCCCGGGGCCGACCGCTACGACCTCTCCGACGACCGGTTTTTCCTTCGCTGTGTCCGGAACGATAATGCCACCCTTGGACACTTCTTCTGCTTCAGATGGCTTGATTACCACACGATCAGCCAATGGCTTCATTTTCATACGACCTCCTGAGTGAAATCTGTCAGTTGATGGAGCCAGGTCTTATCTGCCCGTTGGACTTCTTAGATATTTGTAGAATTCCG
>JBATTW010000050.1:0-2696 GCA_049670805.1 Bacteroidota bacterium | reverse complement strand
CTTAATTAACCACCCACACCTGGTATCATTTGATACTATTTCATCAGAACCTTCTTCTTCGTCTGGACATGCTCCCCGGCTGTCAACCGGTAGAAATAGACACCGCTTGGCATCTCACTTGCGTCCCATATGACCTCAAATACTCCTGGGGCATACTCCCCGGATGCAAGAGTTGTCACCTCTTCTCCCAGTAGGTTATAGACCTTGAGCGTCACATACGACGACCGGGGAAGCGCGTATTCTATCGTCGTGCCGGGGTTGAAGGGGTTGGGGTAGTTCTGATGGAGGGAATAAGATTGCGGGAGCATCTCATCATCGATCCCAGTAGTCGTGGTGTCAATCATGAATTTGATAGTTTTCTCAAAATCCCTGATTCCTGAGCTCGTCCTGGAATTCACAAGGACGAGGGCGTTGTATGTCTTTGCCTGAAGCAGTCCGGGGTCTACGCTCACCGTTATCGACCGGGATGAGTCTGGTTCGAGTGACGTGCCCCCCTTGCAGGACTCCAGTAATTGTGTTAGGATGTCGGACAAATCAGGGAGGGCAGAATGTCAAGACGACGATACACACCAGAGGAGATTATCACGCTGCTGAGGGAGGTTGAAGTTCTTCAGTCGCAGGGTCAGAGTGTCCTTGAAGCTTGCCGGCAAATTGGCGTGACCGAACAGACGTACTACAGGTGGCGGAAAGAGTACGGAGGCCTGCAGATGGACCAGGCCCGGCGCTTCAAGGATCTGGAGAAGGAGAATGCAAGGCTGAAGAAGCTAGTGGCAGATGTTTCGCTGGATAACCAGATCCTGAAGGAGGCAGCAAAGGGAAACTTCTCTTATGTCAAAGGGCAAGTCTATTCAGGGTGTCCCTCCGAGACGTGAGATTTGAGCTCCACAGCTTCAGACTCTTATGAGTAGCCAGCCGTGCCCATGCTGCGCGGCGCTACAGATCGTTGATCAACGTGGAGTAGGATGTGAGGCCGCAGTCTAAGCCAAAGCAGTCAGGAGAGTCCCCAAAAGGAGCCATCTCATGCTGCACAAGTTTCCCAGCGGTACCTCACTCTCACCTTCCAAGCCATAGAGCACAATGAGATGATGTTCTTTTCAGACTGTCCTGAGCTGATAAGGAGTCTGGCTTCTCAGAACGGTCCTCATCCTATTCAAGAGTTTTCGGGCAATGCGTACGATCGCACACTGCTTGGGCATCCGACTACTCAACCGCATGAAGGCCATCATGAGTGCAGGATCATGCCGGATGGCAACCCAGGCGCTTTCGACGATCATTGCGCGGAGTACTTTATTGTGACGGCGGGTAATCCCGGTCACAACCTGACGATCACCTGTGGAGCGTTCGCCAGGGACGAGACCGACGAAGCTAGCAAGACTGTCCAGTCCATCGAACCGCTCAATGCTGACGATCTCCGTGAGAAAGGTCATCGCGATCAGGAGACTGACGCCCGGCACGCTACACAGGAGTTCAGTGCGGTTACGGTAGAGATCCTGACTGGCCAGAAGGCGGATCTGCCGGGTAAGGTGGGCAATCGACTCACGAAGCGAGAGCAGCTCGCCAAGGAGTACATCCATGGCTGCCCTGCCGCTGGGGTGGCAAAACGGTACCTCCTGGAGCCAGCGGATGTATGCCTTGGACCAGTGGCGTTCGGCACTGCCGGTAGCCTCTTTGGGCCGGAGACCGTAGTACTCGAGTAATGCCTTGATTTGGTTCTTGGTGCGAGTCTGTTTACGGACAAAGTTCGCACGGACCCGGACAAGTGAGCGATCTTCCTGCGCCTTTCGACCCGGGACATAGATCGCGCGGAGTGCGCCGTTGGAAAGCTCCCGGGCAAGCTTCTGAGCGTCAATGCGGTCCGTCTTGCACTGTCGCTCCTTGTTGGTAGTCGCAACATCGGCCGGGTTGACAACTACGCAATCGATGCCCAGGGCTGTAAGTGAATGGTGGGTCCAGAAGCCACTGAAGCCGGCCTCATAAACACAGTGATATGCTGCACCTGGGAAATTGCGTCTAAGGTACTGTGCCAGGATCTCCGGCTGGGGAGGTTGCGTGAAGGTCCGGTGGACCTGGTCGGGACCTACAATGATACTTACCTTCCAGCTTTTTTTGGCAACGTCAAGGCCGACGAAAACGTCCCGGCCTTGAAAATCGAGGAACCGATGTTGGGGTTGCATGGCAAGCCTCCGTTCTGACCTGTGGTACTGCCTTCATTAGGCAAAGGTACACACTAAGGGAGAGGTTCACCCTTTGAACATAACGTCTAAGCCCGGTCAAACGGCGCCGGGCAGCGAATCATATCCAAGAGGAGCTACAGGTCTCGGAGCGACGTGTATGCCGTGTGTTGGAGCAACCGAGATCAACAAAGCGACGAGAGCCGGTAGTCAAGACAGATGAGGAGGCGCTGCGGCAGCAGATTGTCGTAACTGCATGTGAATATGGCCGGTATGGGTATCGGAGGGTGACGGCGTTGCTGAGACAGGAAGGGTGGCGGGTGAATCACAAGCGCGTGGAGCGAATATGGCGTCAGGAAGGGCTGAAAGTGCCCCGCAGGCAGCCCAAACGCAGGCGCTTGTGGTTCAATGATGGATCGTGTCTGCGTCTTCGTCCAGAATATCGGAACCACGTCTGGAGCTATGATTTTGTGGCTGAACGGACCACAGATGGCAGGCCGATACGGATGCTGAGCATCATCGACG
>JBATTW010000049.1:0-2124 GCA_049670805.1 Bacteroidota bacterium | reverse complement strand
GTCTGGTACCGTACCGCCGGGGCCAACGGCGACGCAACTCCCAAATCTGGTGCTCGCCATCGAGGAACCGGAACTCTATCAGCACCCAAATAGACAACGGCACATGGCCCGGGTCCTGCATGAATTGGCATCGGGAATGACTCCGGGAGTAGCAGAAAAGACCCAGGTCATCTATTCCACCCATTCACCACTGTTTGTCGGCATTGACCGCATTGAAAAAATCAGGCTGCTCAGGAGGGTTGCCGACAGCCCTGGGAAGCCAAACGTGACAAGGGTTGTGTCAACCACATTGGATAACGTTGCGCGAAAGCTGTGGGAAGCAGATGGCAGCCCCGGTACTGAATACACAGGGGAGACTCTTGCGCCGCGGTTGGTCGCAGTAATGACCCCTTGGATGAGCGAAGGCTTCTTTTCTGAAGTTGCTGTGCTTGTTGAAGGCGAAGACGATCGTGCCGCCATCCTTGGTGTGGCGAAGTCAAAAGGGATCGATCTTGAGAGCAGAGAAATTTGTGTAATTCCGTGTGGCGGAAAAACCAATATTGACAAGCCGGCAGCAATCTTTCGGCTGCTCGGGATTCCATGCTATCTGGTGTGGGATGGAGACAAGGGGACAAACAATGCGAAACCTGAAGATAACCAGAGGCTCATGCGGTTGCTCGGACAGGAACCAGAGGAGTGGCCATCGGTTCTCGAAGACTTGTTTACCTGTTTTGAGAAGGATCTGGAGTCAACGATGCGGTCAGAATTAGGTGGCGAGCGATTTGATGAGCTGCTCACCGATTGCATGAAAGAGTATTGCTTCAGAAAAAAGAAACATGCGATGAAAAGCCCACATGTAGTGGAGAGAATAGTCGTGGGGTCATTAGAAAAAGGCGCCGAGTGCAAAACACTTAGCTGCTTGGTCGATAAGATTGTGAAATTGAAAGACAATAAGTAGTCCAGAATTCCTAAGAGGTGTTTCGTGGCCACAAAAGTCGTTGTCGGACAAGAGGAGCTGGTAGCTTGCCCCAACTGTTCACACAAATTCCCACTTCATCAGGGAATTACTCGGCAGACCATCGAAAGATTCGAGAAGGATTTCGAAACAGCGCTGGAGAATCGGAGCCTGGAAGCGCGGGCCAAGATCCGAGAAGAGGAGAAGTCGAAGGCCAGTAGGGAATTAGTCGAGGTCAAGGAAGAATTGGCGCGGACGTTAACTGAAGGGGAGGACTTCCGCAAGCAGATTGAGGCAAAACATCAGAAGGATCTTGCCGATGAGCGGGTGAAAGCAGAGACCGAGTTTCAATCCGAGAAAGCCTCGTTAAACAAGGAGTTGGCGGCAAAGACCGACACTCTTAGAGACCTCAAAGAGAAGGAGCTCGCGCTTCGGAGGGAAAGACAGCAGCTTCAGGAAGAGAAGGAGGGTTTGGAGCTGGAAGTGCAAAGGAAGATAGATGAGGAACGTAAGGTGATCCAGAAGCAGGTCGAAGACGCTGAAGCTGAGAAATTCAGGCTAAGGGAGGCAGAATACCGCAAGAAGCTGGAAGATGCTCAGCGAGCAAACGAGGACCTCTCCCGCAAACTCGAACAAGGGTCTCAACAGTTGCGCGGGGAGGTTCTGGAGCTTGAACTTGAAAAGGTGCTGAAGGAGTCCTTCCCACACGACAAGATCGAGGCCGTCCGCAAGGGGGTGCGGGGAGCAGATGTTCTGCAGTTAGTGATCACTCCGTCGGGTCAGGAATGTGGGACAATAATCTGGGAGGCGAAGAGGGCAGAGAATTGGTCCGCCAAGTGGGTTCAGAAGCTAAAAGACGACCAACTGGAGGCCAAGGCGGATCTGGCAGCTATTGTGACGACCAGCTTTCCAGAGGGATTGAGCGAGCCGTTTTCATTGGTTGACGACAGTTGGGTGGTGGGGGCGGGTGCGATGACACCGGTTGCGCAGATATTGAGGGAAATGTTGATAGAGGCACATAAGCTGAAACTGGTCAGTACAGGGAAGAGCGAGAAAATGGAACTCCTGTACAATTACATGTGTAGTGCTCAATTCGCCCAGCGAGTACGCGCGGTGGTAGAGACCTTTGTCTCAATGAGAAAGGATTTGGATCAGGAGAAGACTGCAGTTCAGAGGATATGGAAGAAGCG